>CAXTOB010000025.1:0-8132 GCA_964245505.1 uncultured Acetobacteraceae bacterium
GCGCCACCGCCGCAAGCAGGAGGATCGCTAGCCAGATCATGTACGGGTCAGAGAGTCCAATCGGTGCCGCTCCGCCTCCGTCAACGGTGCGAGGGGCATGGGCGTTCGGCGCCGGGCCATGAGGGCAAAGCCCAATCCAGCCAGGACAGCCAACACCGGTGACGCCCAAAGAACCGCCGTAGCAGCGGTAAACGGCGGCCGCAGCCGCACGAAGTCGCCGTAGCGGGCAACGACCCATGAGGTCGCCGCGTCGTCGCTGTCCCCGGCAGCGATGCGGGCGCGGACCTTGGCGCGGAGGTCCTTCGCCAAGTCGGCATTGCTGTCCTCGATGCTCTCATTCTGGCACACGAGGCAGCGGAGCTGATGCCCAACCTGCTCGGCGCGGGTCTCCAGCGCAGGGTCCGGCAGCATCTCCGCCGGATCACTGACCGCATAAGCCGGGCCAGCGAGCAACAGAAGCACCGCAGCCAAACGAAACATTACACCTGCTCTTGCTCCCTCTCCCGGAGGGAGAGGGAGCAGGCGCAGTATCTCCCTCATGCCAGCGCCGCCAGCGCCGGACGCAGTCCCTCCTCGACCACCGCCTCCGTCAGCGGCCCGGCAACGTGCCAGCGAATGATGCCATCCCGATCCAGCAGGTAGCTCTCCGGCACGCCATACACTCCGAAATCTATCGCCACGCTCCCGGCATCCCGGGCGACGCGTGTAAACGGATTGCCACGCGTTTGCAGGAAGCCCGACGTCGCACTCACCGTATCCTTGTAAGCTATCCCCCAGATCGGCAGGCCGGAACCGGATAGCGCCATCAGCTCGGGATGCTCCACCACGCACGGCACGCACCAGCTTGCAAAGAAGTTCAGCAGCACCGGACGTCGCTGTGCCTGCAGGTCCGTGCTGCCGAAACCCTGGCCCGGCGCCTGCCCCGGCAGGTCGAACTGCGGCACCGGGCGCCCGATCAACTGGCTCGGCACATCGTGCGGATCAAACGTGCCCCGCTTCATCCGGCCCAGCACATTGTACATGCCTGCGCCGAACACAGCCGCCACTCCAAAGGGAGCCAGTAGCAGGAAGCGTCGGTCCACCATCTCTCAGGCCACCGCAGCACCCGGCGGACGCACCTTGGCCCGCGCCGGCGCTCCAACCCGGGTGCGCCGGTCCAGCAACGACAGGCCGCCACCGCCCACCATCACCAGCGCGCCGATCCAAATCCAGGGCGCCAGCAGATTGTAGTGCAGCCGCAGCACTGCGGCGCCGTCCCGCTCCTCACCAAGGACGGTGTAGATGTCGGCGAGACCATTCGTCTCGATGGACACTTCCGTCGTCGTCATCCGCTGCGTGACGAAGCTGCGGCGCGCCGGCGTCACCGTTGCGACCGGCTCGCCATTATGGGTAATGCTGACAGTGGCGACCCGCTCGGCATAGTTTGGGCCGGGCCGGTCGGCAACGCTCTCCAGCCGCCAAACATAGCCGGCGGCCTCCGCAGTCTCGCCAGGGCGCAGCAGGACCACCCGGTCGGTTGACAGCGACATGCCCGCCATTCCCGCTACGGTAAATCCCATGCCGGCATGGCCCAGCGCAGTCCCGAACACCTGCCACCGCAGGCCGAACAGCCGGCCCAGGCTTTCGCTGAATGGAATACGGAACAGCCGCACCCGCTCGACCAGTTCCGCCAGCGCACCCAGGACCAGCCAGGTAGCGAGGCCGAACACCGCCGCCGCCAGGCCGCGCGCCGGGCCGAGGTTGGTGACCAAGCCAACTACCAGCGCCGCCAGCGCTACCCACCACAGCCGAAGTAACGCCGGGCCAAGCTGCGCCCGCTTCCAGGCCATCGTGGGCGCCACCGTCATGGCGGCGAACACCGGCAGCGACAGCGGCAGCACGGTGGCATTGAAGAACGGCGCACCCACCGAGATCTTGTGGCCAAACACCAGGTCGGCGACCAACGGCCACAGCGTCCCGGTAATCACCACCGCGGCGATGCTGCACAGCATGACGTTGTTGAACACCAGCGCGCCCTCCCGCGACAGCGGCGCAAACAGCCCGCCAGGCGCCAGCACCGGGGCGCGGAACGCGAACAACAGCAACGAGCCGCCGATCACGATCCCCAGCAGCCCCAGGATGAACACCCCGCGCGTCGGGTCATTAGCGAAGGAATGGACCGAGTTCAGGATGCCCGAACGCACCAGGAAGGTGCCGGACAGCGACAACGAGAAAGTCGCGATCGCCAGCAGCACGGTCCAAACCTTCAGCGCCTCCCGCTTCTCGACCACGATGGCGGAGTGCAGCAGGGCGGTGCCGGTCAGCCACGGCAGCAGGGACGCGTTCTCGACCGGGTCCCACGCCCAGTAGCCGCCCCAGCCCAACTCGTAATAGGCCCACCAGGAACCAAGCGCGATGCCGCCGGTCAGCAGGCACCAGCTCGCCAGCGTCCAGGGCCGCACCCAGCGTCCCCAAGCCGCATCAACCCGCCCCTCCAGCAGCGCTGCGATGGCAAAGGCAAACGGCACGGCAAAGCCGACATAGCCGGAGTAAAGGATAGGTGGATGAAAGGCGAGGCCCGGGTCCTGCAGCAGCGGGTTCATGTCTTGCCCGTCCAGCGGCGCCGGAAACAGCCGGGTAAACGGGTTGCTGGCCAGCAGCGCGAACAGCATGAACCCGGCGCTAGTGCCGCCAAGCACCCCGATCACCCGCGCCCGCAGCGCTGACGGCAACCCGCGCCCGAACAGCGCGACGGCACCGCCGCATAGCGCCAGGATCAAGGTCCATAGCAGGATGGACCCCTCGTGGTTGCCCCAGGCGCCTGTGATCTTATACAGCAGAGGCTTTAGGGTGTGACTGTTCTCCGCCACGTTCAGCACGGAGAAGTCGTCGTTCACGCTGGCCAGGACCAGGCAGCCGAACGAGACGCAAAGCGCCAGCATCTGCCCGATCGCAATGGCCGGCGCCGCCGCCATCAGCCGCGCGTCGTTGCGGTGCGCCCCCCATAGGGGCAGCACCGTTTGCGCGAGCGCTAGGGCGCAGGCGAGGGCAAGCGCAAAATGGCCGAGTTCAGGGATCATGGACGTGGTCCTCGGGGCGCTGCGGCCCGTATCATCGTGTCATCAAACCGGCCTGCCCAACTCAACTGCTCCCTTTCCCCCCGGGAGAGGGCAGGGGTGAGGGGGTTTTCAAGCGCGGACTTCGCCCATCACTCCAGAATGCCAAGGAAACAAGCGGTCTCTTGCCCCATAGACAAGACCCCCTCACCCCAACCCTCTCCCGGAGGGAAAGGGAGCAGGACATCCTCATCCCCCGGCCTTCGCCGTCGCTGCAAGCGTGTTCCAGGTCGCGGCTGGCGGCGGCGGCCCGTCCTCCGGGTGCCACTGCCCCGTACGCTTCAGGGCGTCGGCGACGTCCTTCGGCATATAGGTCTCATCGTGCTTCGCCAGCACCTCCTGCGCGCGGAACGTCCCGTCCGGCTGCAGGACGCCCAGCGTCACCGCCCCTTGGCCTTCGCGGAACAGGTCCGGCAGGATGCCGACGTATGACACGTCCACAGCCGCCTTACCGTCCGTGATGCGGAACCGAGCCGTAGGCTGACCACGGTCCTCGTCACGCCGGACGCTGCCAGCCTCCACCAGCCCACCCAGCCGCAACGTCCGGCCCGGCGCAGCAACGTGGTTCTGCAGGTCCGACGGCGCCACAAAGAACACTATGTTATCGCTGAACGCCGTCAGCCCCAATGCCGCAGCCGAACCGACACCCAGCCCGCACGCCAGCACGATCCAGAGCCGCCGCTTCTTGCGTGTCATATGCCGGCCCTCGGGTCCACGGCGGCCAAGCGGCGTTTCGCCTGGGCCAGCCGCCGCCAGGCGCTGACCGCGAATACGACGGGGACGCCCAGGCCCAGCGCATAGGTCGCAGCAATAAAAGGCAGGTGCGTCATGCCCGCTCCGATGCCCGTTCTGCTTGGGCCAGCAACAGCCCGCGTATGCGCCGCTCCATCACCGCCGCACGGGTGCGCGCCACCACGATGGCAGCGAAAGTCAGCGTGAACCCGATGGCGCACACCAGCAGCGGCCACAGCATGTCGCTCGACATGGTCGGCGCGCCTGTCAGCGTGATGCTCGCAGGCTGATGCAGGGTATTCCACCAATCAACGCTGAACTTGATGACCGGCAGGTTCACCACGCCGACCAGCGCGAGAATGGCCCCAGCCCGATAGCCACGCACCGGATCATCGAACGCCCGCACCAGCGCGATATGGCCAAGATACAAGAAGAACAACACCAGCACCGAGGTCAGCCGGGCATCCCACACCCACCAGGCGCCCCACATCGGCTTACCCCATAGGCTGCCGGTCGCCAGGCACAATGCGGTGAACCCGGCGCCCACCGGCCCGATCTCCACCGCCGCCAGGTCAGCCAAGGGATGCCGCCATACCAGCGCCGCGAACGACGCCAGCGCCAGGCTCACATACCCGGCAGACGCCAGCCAGGCCGAGGGCACGTGCACATACATCATCCGCACCGCGTCGCCCTGCTGCCAATCCGCCGGCGCGATGAACACGCCCCATCCCAGTCCGCCAAGCGTCAGCAGCACCGCCGGCCAGGTCAGCCATGGCTGCATCCGCGCAGCCAGCCTCAGGAACCGCCCGGGATTGGCGAAGCGGTGCAGGTTGCGCGCGGGACGTGCGGGGTATGCGGTGGCGTCCATGCCAGGGAAGATAGCACCCTTTACGGGGAGTTGAAGGCATCCCGGGAAACCTTACTGTGCGGGGCAGCAAGGAGTTGCCAGCATGCTGTTCGCCATCATCTGCACCGACCGTCCGGCCAGCCTGGACCTGCGGCTGGCAACGCGCCCGGCCCATATCGCTTATCTTACTACCTACGCCGACCGCATCGTGCAGGGCGGCCCGCTGCTGGACACTGACGGCCGCCCCTGCGGCACGCTGCTGGTCATAGAAGTGGAGGACCGTGCCGCGGCGGAGGGCTTCGCCATGACCGACCCTTATGCGAAGGCCGGGCTGTTCGAGAGCACGGTGATCCGCGCCTACCGCACGGTGCTGCGCGACGGCGCGGTCCTGGACTAGTGGCCTACTGGCTGGTGAAGTCCGAGCCCGACGCCTTTTCCTGGGACCAGCACGTGGCCGTGGGCGTCGAGCCATGGACGGGCGTGCGTAACCATTCGGCCAAGCTGCACCTCGCCGCGATGCGGGTGGGCGACCAGGCGCTGTTCTACCACTCCAACATCGGCAAGGCGGCGGTGGGCATCGTCGAGGTCGTGCGCGAAGCTTACCCCGACCCGACGGCGGAGGTCGGCCCCTGGGTTTGTGTGGACCTGCGCGCCGTGGCGTCGCTGCCGCGCCCGGTGCCGCTCATCGCGATGAAGGCCGAGCCGCTGCTGGCCGAGATGGCCCTGTTGCGCCAATCCCGCCTCTCGGTCAGCCCGGTGTCGGACGCCCATTGGCGGCACATCATGGGCATGGCCGGCTGGACCGGCTGAGATGGCCCCGGGATTTCGATTTTCCCGCACGTTGCGCGGAGGCGAATGACCGCGTGGAACGGATCAGTCACCGAAGGCTGGGTCGGATTTCCGAAACCCAACAAAGGGCTTTCCCCGTGAACCCGCTACGAGAGAACGATGGTGCCGCTGGCCCGCCCTTCCCGTGGGTCAGCATGGACGAGATGCTTCTCTCGACGCGAAAAAGTTCACGATCGTTCCCGCCACGACAGCCGAACCCACACCCGCATGATCCTACACAGGCATTCTCATAGCGGGGTCGGGGTGAGGGAAGCCGCATAGGACGCGCTAAGCCTGCCACAAAACCAACCCCGCGATACCAGGCTCCTGCACGTGTCGTCTCCCTCACCCCGGCCCTCTCCCACGGGGAAAGGGAGCAGGCAGCGGCTCTTACCGCCGTCCAGCCAGACGGCGGGCGTCGGCCAGGTGCTGCTGGACCGTCGGCAGGTTCTGCTGCGCGAACGCCTTCACATCGGCGTCCTGTCCACTGTTGATCTCATCATTGAAGGCCGCGACCGTCGCGGTATGCCCGGTAATCTGCCCGCTCAGGTAGGTACGGTCGAAGCTGCCGGGGCTGGCATTACGCACCGCCGTTAGCAGACGGTCCTGCGTCGGGTCTAGACCCTGGCTCACCGTGGCGTTCTTGGAGGCAGCCAACGTCGTCAGTTGCTGCGTGGTCTTCGTATGATCGTCAATCATGCGTTGCGCAAAGGCGCGCACTGCGGGCCTACGCGCTTTCTTCAGCGCAATCTGGGACGTTTGGATCTCAAATTGGTCGCTCTGCGCGGCCGCATTGATGAAGGTCGCGTCCTGGGCGTTCGTCGTCATGATCGCAGCCTGCGGCGGCGGCACTGTCGAGTTGGACGCGTTGGAACGGTCGGTACTGCAGGCGGCAAGCGGCAACAGGATCAGGGCAGCGCCCCAGCAGACGTAACGGTTCATAGCGACCTCCCGGTGCATTGGTCCGCAGACGCGGCGAACCCGCAGCCAACGCCGCACCCTCGTGCCCCGTTCGTTCACCGAACCGTGCGGAACCGCTCCACCGCGGACACCAGCGCCCGCCGCACCCCAGGCTCCAGCGCGGAGTGCCCAGCGTCCGGCACCACCGTCAGCCGGGCGCTGGGCCATGCAGCCGCCAGCTCGAACGCCGTCCGCGCCGGGCAGACCATGTCGTAGCGGCCCTGCACGATCTCCGCCGGCAGGTGACCGATGCGATACATCCCGCTCAACAGCCCACCCGGCGGCAAAAACAGGTCGTGAGCGAAGTAGTAAGCCTCGATCCGCGCCAGCCCCAGCGCGGTGCGGTCCTGGGCGAAGGAGGCCACGGTATCCGGGCTGGGCAACAGGGTGCTGCACGATCCCTCATAGACTGACCAGGCCCGCGCGGCAGACATATGGACCGCCGGGTCCGGGCTGGTCAGCCGGCGCAGGTAGGCACCTAGGATGTCGCGCCGCTCCTCCACCGGCAGGTGCCCGACAAAGGCAGCATGCGCATCGGGGAACACTTGGCCCAGACCGTGCAGGAACCAGTCCACCTCCGCCGGCCGCCCTAGGAACACCCCGCGCAGCACCAGCCCGCGCACCCGGTCCGGATGCGCCTGCGCATAGGCGAGCGCCAGCGTGCTGCCCCAGGAGCCGCCGAACAGCAGCCACCGCTCGATGCCGAGGTGCCGGCGCAGCGTCTCGATGTCGGCCACCAGGTCCGGAGTAGTGTTGTGCGCCAGGCTGCCCAGCGGGCGCGACCGCCCAGCGCCGCGTTGATCGAAGATCACCACGCGCCAGAACTGCGGGTCGAAGAACCGGCGATGCACCGTCCCTGCCCCGGCGCCGGGGCCGCCGTGCAGGAACAGCACCGGCTGGCCGCGCGTGGCGCCGACCTGCTCCCAATACATGACGTGCCCGCCGGACAGCGGCATGTAGCCGGTCTCGAACGGGCCGATCTCCGGAAATAGGTCTCCGCGTGGCATTCAGGGATTGTACACGCTTCGCCCCGGTGGCGGAACCGGGTGCCGCGAGGTAATGCTCCGCCCCATGGAAATAACCTATCGTGCTTGGATCGGCGCCGGGGCGCTGGCCGCACTGCTGGCCGTGGCCGCCGCGGCCGGCGCTGCGCACCTATCGTCCGGCCTCGCGGCGGGCCAGGAGCGTGCGCTGGCCAGCGCGGTGCAGATGCACGGCTGGCACGCCCTGGCGCTGGTCGCCGTGGGCCTGTGGGGCACACGCGGAGGCCGGCTGACCCACCTGGCCGGCGCAGCGTTCGTCCTGGGCCTGCTGCTGTTTTGCGGCACCATCTACCTGTCGGCGCTGGGCGGACCGCGGCTGATCGCCCTGGCCCCGGCCGGCGGCACTGCCTTCATGCTCGGCTGGCTGCTGCTGGCCGTGTCCGCCCTGCGCCCGGCACGGTGATCCGCAGCGCCTACCTCGCGGCGGAAGGGCTGGAGCAGCCGCTGCTGGAGGAGCTGGACCGGGTCGGCGTGCCCATCCACGCGTGGCACGGCCGCCTGGCGCTGTCGCACGCAGCACCGCATCCCGCAGCCTGGGCCTTGGACATTTGGACTGCGCCGCAGGAACATCCGGCTCCCTCGGTCAAGGCCGCCGCCGACGCCCTACGCGGGATACAGCGCAACTGG
>CAXTOB010000025.1:8142-17949 GCA_964245505.1 uncultured Acetobacteraceae bacterium
CCTCATCACCGAGCGGCTGCCGCCCGTCCGTGCCCTGCCGCTGCGCTTCCCGGAGCCTGCGCCCACCTCTCACCTCGGCGCCTGGACGTTGCTGGAGCCGGACCGCCTGCTGCTCAGCCCCACCAAGACCAGCCCGTTCCCCGGCGGCGAGTGCCGGTTCCAGGAGGACCACATCGGCCCGCCCAGCCGCGCCTACCTCAAGCTATGGGAGGCGCTGACCCGCCTGGGCGAGCATCCCGGCCCCGGCGACCGCTGCGTGGACCTCGGCGCCTCCCCTGGCGGCTGGACCTGGGCGCTGGCGCAATTGGGCGCCCGCGTGCGTGCGGTGGACAAGGCGCCGCTGGACCCCCGCGTCGCCGCCCTGCCCGGGGTGGAGCAGGTGCTGGACAGCGCCTTCGCCCTGCCGCCGGAGCCGGTGGACTGGCTATGCAGCGACGTGATCGCTTATCCGCCACGCCTGCTGGGCCTGGTGGAGCGCTGGATCGCCGCCGGCTGCGTCCGTCGCATCGTATGCAGCGTGAAATTCCAGGGATCGACGGACGCGGACGCCGCCGCCGCCTTCGCGGCCATTCCCGGCGGCACGCTCGCGCACCTGTTCCACAACAAGCACGAGCTGACGTTCTTCTGGAGTGGCGCATCGGCTGCCGAGATGACCCGCAGCCGTGAAAAGGCCGCGCTAAGCAAACCTCCGTAGGTTGGCGCACAGAATAAAAGCTAAGCCGGCTTGCGCGGCCTGGCACGGCCGCAAGCCATCTGTGTGACAGGCCGTGCTAGCCTGCTCATGCCAAACACCCTTCGATCCAACCGTTTCCGTCATTGCGAGGAGCGCAGCGACGCGGCAATCCCTGGCGGCAAGTAACGCGCTGCCGGCCGTGGGTTGCCGCGCCGCAAGTGCTGCTCGCAATGACGGCTCCGCAACGCAAAGGTCGGTGCGAGGGGCCGCCGATGTCAGCCTCTCAACTGTGCGCAAACCTCAAATAGTTCGCTCAGTGTCCGTCGCCCGTGAGGGCTTGTTCGCCGCGGGGCTGGTTTGGTTGTGAACTCGTAAGAATTGTAAGGTAAGTGGATTTGTAGTGCCAAGGCCCATGCTTCGATACCCCTGGTTGTGCTAACGGCATTAATGTTCCCTTAAGCAGAGTGGAACGTGCCGGCCTGCTTCGAAACCACAGTGTCATCAAAAGGCGGAGCGATGCATATCTCGTCCACGATGGACCGGCCTGCCGCTAGAACGCGCTGGCTGAACTTTGGCAAAGACCGGCCGGACACTGCGACGGACCAGCCGAAGGCCAGCCACGCCGCGCAGCAGCCGCCCCGGTGGCTGGGGGTGCTCGGCCTGCTCGTGATGCTCGGCACGCTGGCGCTTGGCGGCGTCGTACTGCTCGACGCCCGGCACGACACCTGGCGCCAGGCGCAGCAGGCGTCCAGCAACCTGGTCCTCGCGCTGGAGCGCGACATCACCCGCACTGTCGCAACCTACGACCTGTCGCTGCAGGGTGCCGCCGACGCGATGCACTTGCCCGGCATTGCGACAATCAGCCCGGAGCTGCGCCACGCCGCCCTGTTCGACCGCGCCGCCACGGCCGAGTATCTTGGCTCGCTGCTGGTGCTGGACGCCGCTGGCGACATCATCGCCGACAGCACCGCCGTCATGCCGCACCGTTTGAACCTGGCCGACCGGGACTACTTCACCGTTCACCGGGACCGGACCGATGCCGGGCTGTTCGTCAGCCGCCCGTTCCGCAGCCGGCTGCGCGGCGGGGATGCGAGCATCGCCATCAGCCGCCGGCTGTCCAACGCGGACGGCTCGTTTGCCGGCGTCGTCGTCGGCACGCTGCGTCTGGCTTATTTCGAGGAGTTGTTCGGCCGCCTGGACGTCGGTGCCCGCGGGTCCATCAACCTGGTGAGCAATAGCGGTTACATCATCGCCCGTCACCCGTCCCTTTGGGACACCGTGGGGAAGGACATTTCAGGATCTGACACGGCTCACCGCATCCTTCTCACGCGGAACGGGCAGTTCACCGGGCATTCCGCCGTGGACGGGGTCGAGCGGCTGTTCTCCTATCGCGGCATCGGCGACCTGCCGCTGGTGGTCAACGTTGCCATGTCGGTGGACGGCATCTACCAGGCGTGGTGGCGCAAGGCCGTCATGACCGGCGGGCTTCTTCTGGTGCTGAGCGGGGCCACGCTGACGCTGTGCCTGCTGTTCCGGCGCGAGATGCTGCGCCGCCTCAATGCGGAGCAGGCGCTGATGGCTTCGGCAGGGCATCTGCAGGTGATGGCGTCCACCGATCCGCTGACCGGGCTGGCCAACCGCCGGGCGTTCGGGGAACGGCTGGGCGAGGCATGGCAGGATGCGACGCGGATGCGGGCGCCGCTGGCCCTGCTGATGATGGACGCCGACTGCTTCAAGGCGTTCAACGACGCCTACGGCCATCCCGCAGGCGACGTCGTGCTGCAGGCCATCGCAGGCTGCATCGGCAAGTGCCTGCGCCGGCCGCGCGACCTGGGCGCACGGTTCGGCGGGGAGGAATTCACCGTGCTGCTGCCCGGCCTGGACACCGCCGGCGCCCTGGTGGTGGCCGAGCGCATCCGCAGTGCGGTCCTGGCGCTGGACATCGTGCACCGGGGCGGCCCGGCCGGCCTGGTTTCGGTCAGCATCGGCGTGGCGGCCGCCTTCCCACAGTTCGGCGGCATGTCTGGCGTGCTGGTGCAGGACGCCGATGCGGCATTGTACCGGGCAAAGCACGCGGGGCGGAACCGCGTCGTGGTCGCCGGGCCAGACAGCCGGAAGGCCGCGGCATAGCAAGGCGCCGGACAGCGCCACACGCTCGCGCAGCTTGCCGGCGGGATGGCCCGTAGCTGCCCAAGCTGCGCCTGCTTGCGTTTCCACTAGCGTGCAGGCCTGCCAAGGTCGTCGGAGCGGCAAACAGCGCCCGCTCGCCGCATCTGGTGTCAGCGGTTTTGGTGGGTTCCCGCGGCCTCTCAATGGTGGCTGCCCCGGCTTGCATACGATAGTGTAACTTTACGGCACCGATGGAGACTTTCCAGGCAGGCTAGATGCCGGGTTCGCACGTAGAGCCCACAAAGCCCTCGCGTTTTCGTGAGTGACGCGTTAACAATTCAAGGCAACCGTTGAAACATCAGCAAGGTTGCCGAAAGGGACTATGACAACGGCTGATGATCTCGCCATCCGCATATCGGCCGAGCGCGCGTTGCACCTTCGTGCCGCGCCCTGGCCAATCCGATGAAGCAAACCGCCCTGCCCGGCGCACACTGGCCCGTGCTGGTCTCGCCGCCACGCACGAACGACAGGTGTTCGGTCGAGCAGCGGCTGGAGATGGCGCTGGCGGCGGCTGGCGCGGTCGCATGGGAATGGGACCTCGCCAGCGCCGAGTGCCGGCTGTCTGCCGAAGCGGTCGAACTGCTGACCCTCAAGGAAGATCCGGCCGACGGCTTCTTCGCGCTGGTGCACCCCGCCGACCGCGCCTGGCTGCGCAGCGCCGTCGCCGAGGCAGTTGAGGGCAAGCGGCCCTACGACTTCGAGTTCCGCCTGCTGCGTCCCGATGGCCGGGTCGAGTGGGTGCATGACAGCGGCCAGCTCGAATACGGGGCGGACAGCGTGCCGATGCGCCTGGCCGGCGTCGCGCAGGTCAACACCGGGCACAAGCGGGTGCAGGACGCTTTCACCGCCACCTTCGAGCAGGCGGCGGTCGGCATGGCGCAGGTCGCGCCAGACGGCAGCTTCCTCAAGGTGAACGACACCTTCTGCCGGATCCTGGGCCAGCCGCGCGAGGCACTGATGACCCTGAGCTTCCAGGATATCACCCACCCCGATGACCTGTGGGCCGACCTGGCGCACGTGGAGGCGCTGCTTGCCGGCGGCATCGCCACCTATTCGATGGAAAAGCGCTACCTGCTGCCCGGCGGCGGCACGGTCTGGGTCAACCTGACGGTGTCGCTGGTGCGGGCCCTGGACGGGGCGCCGGACTACTTCATCGCGGTGGTTGAGGACATCTCGGCCCGCAGGACGATGCTGGCCCTGGGCCAGTCGCTCGTGCGCGGGCTGGTGGACGGCGAGCCGAACTGCATCAAGGTGCTGGACGCCGCGGGGCGGCTGATGCAGGTCAACGACCAGGGACTGCGCGCGCTTGAGATCGAAGATTTCGAGATGATCCGCGGCCTGCCGCTCGAAGCATTGTGGCCAGAGGCGGGGCGGGACGAGGTCCGGCGCGCCGTGGCGGAGGCCGGGGCCGGCGGGACGGCGCGGTTCCATGCCTATCGTCCGACGGCCCAGGGCCAGCCGCGATGGTGGGCCGTGGCGGTCCGGCCGCTGCCGGGCGACGATGGCCGCCTGCTCGCGGTGTCGCACGACGTAACCGATGCGCGCCTCGCCGGGCTGGCGCTGGCCGAAAGCCAGGCGATGTTCCGCTCCCTGGTGGACTCCATGCCGCAAATGGTATTCGTCGCACTGCCGGATGGGCATAACGAGTTCCAGAACCGGCGCTGGTTCGAATATACCGGCCAGGTGCAAAGCCAGTCCGCCGGAGCCGGCTGGACCGAGGCGCTGCATCCGGACGACCTGCAGCCGACCCTGGCCGCCTGGGGCCAGGCCCTTGCCACCGGCACGGCCTACGGCATCGAGCACCGCCTGCGCGGTGCGGACGGCGAATACCGCTGGTTCCTGACCCGGGCGGAGCCGTTGCGCGGACCCGGCGGCGAGGCCCTGCGCTGGTTCGGCACCTGCACCGAAGTGTCGGACATCGTGGAGGCCCGGGAGGCCGCCGCAAGGTCCGCCGCGGAGCTGGCATCGCTGGTCGCCGAGCGCACCCGCGCCTTGACCGACGCCGCAAGGGAGCTTGCCGCCGAGATACGCCAGCGCGAGGAGGCGCAGGCCGCGCTTCAGCAATCCCGCAAGCTGGAGGCGCTGGGCCAACTCACCGGCGGCGTCGCGCACGACTTCAACAATGTGCTCTCCGCCATCATCGGCAGCTACTCGCTCATCCGCCGTAGGACCAAGGCTCCGGAGATCCTGGGCATCGTCGGCCATGGCGAACGGGCAGTGGAGCGCGCGACCAAGCTGATCCGCCAGCTCATGGCCTTCGCACGCAAGGAGGACCTGTGCCCGGCGCCGCTGGCGCCTGCCGAGGTGCTGCGCGGGGCGAAGGACCTGCTGAACCACGCCGTCGGCGACCATATCCGCTGCGTGCTGGACGCCCCGGACGGCCTGTGGCCCGTCCTCGCGGACCAGCACCAACTCGAGATCGCACTGCTGAACCTTGCGGTCAACGCCCGTGCCGCCATGCCGGGCGGCGGCACGCTCACCGTTGCCGCCCGCAACCTGGACCCCGGCGAGCGTCCAGCCCACCTGCCCGCGGGCGACTACGTGTCTATCTCCGTGTGCGACACCGGCATGGGCATGCCGCCCGAGGTGATGGCCCGCGCGACGGAGCCGTTCTTCACCACCAAGGCGTGAGGCGAGGGCACGGGACTGGGCCTGTCCATGGTGCATGGCGTCGCCGCGCAGTCCGGCGGCGCGATGCGGATCGAGAGCCAACTGGGCGCCGGCACCCTGGTGGAGATCATCCTGCCGCGGGCCGCGCTGACGGACGTCGCCGCCGGGTCCGGGTTGGACGGCACGGTGCTGGACAGTGCGCTGCATGGCGACGCGATGATCCTGCTGGTCGAGGATGACCCGCAGGTTCGGCCGATGACGGCCGGGTTCCTGCGCGAGCTTGGCTACAATGTCATGGAGGCTGCGAGCGCCGAGGCCGCTTCGGCGCTGGTCCAAACGCTGGACAGCCTGGACCTGGTGATCACCGACGTCACCCTGCCCGGCGCCGACGGCCCGACGCTCGTCGCCCGCCTGCGTGCGGAACGGCCGGCACTGCCCGTGCTGTTCGCAACCGGCCATGCCTCCGGCCCCGGCCTGAGCGGGGAGGCTGTGCTGAGCAAGCCGTTCTCCGGCACCCAACTGGCCGCTGCGGTGCTGGAACGCCTCGGACCGCGGACGGCGGCCAGTGCGGCTCTGACGCCGGAGGATCGGCTGCTGGCCCGGCTGCGCACACCGAGCCTGCGGGCGCTGTTCCTGCTGTGGTGCGCAGCAAGGCAGGGCGACGTGCCTCCCCCACCCGGCAGCCTGGACCCGGACCCGTTCGGCGTCGGCGGCAACAGCTTCGTCGTCGAGGTTGACCCGGCCAAGTCCCCGGCCGAGATGCGCTACATCCGGGTCGGTGCGGCGTTGACGGCACGGCTCGGCCGCTCCCTCATCGGCGAAGTCATCGTCGAGGACCTTGGGGGCGATGAGCCGCTGGGTTCGCTGACGGCGGTCTATAGCCGCTGCGCCCGGCAGCGCATGCCGGTCTATCAGATGGCGCGCTACGACTTCGGCGATGGCGAGCCTGTCAGCTTCGAGCGGCTGGTCCTGCCGCTGTCTGCCGACGGGTCCGCCATCACACAATTAGTCGGGGTAGCCCTGTTCGATGGGCGCACGCCATAACTGCGGGACATGGGGATAACGATGGAAGCCCTCGATTTCGATACCGGCCGCCTGGCCGAAGCCATGCAGCGCATGCGGCCGGAGGAAGTGAACGCACTGCCGTTCGGCGCCATACGCCTGGATGCGGCGGGAACGGTAACTTACTACAGCGAGACCGAGCGGCGGCAGTCCGGCTACAGCGAGGCGGCCATCGGCCGCACGTTCTTCACCGAGATGGCGCCCTGCCTGGACAATCCGCAGTTCCGCGGCCGTATCGAGCAGGCGCTGGCGCGCGGCACGCTCGACATCGCCTTCGACTACATTGCCGACTTCCCCAGCGGCGCCAGGGGTGTGGAGGTCCGGGTCAGGGTGCAGTCCGCGGGCGATGGCGGCTGCTGGATCTTCATGCAGCACGAAGACTGACGCCAGCCGCCCCGCGTCCGGCACATCAGCCCTCCTCACCCGTGACGGCTGCAACCGTATCCGTCACTGCCGCCGCGATTTCCGCCGCCACCCCGGCGTCCTCCACCGTCCGCGCCAGCGTGGCGCCACCGGCCAGCAACGCCATCATCGCCCAGGCGCGGCGCCGGGCCGGGGCGTCCGCGTCCGGCATGTTGGCGGCCAGCGTGTCCACCAGCCGGAGCAGTTCCGCCTCGTAGCAGGCCCTCGTTCCAGCATCCGATCGTGCGACCTCGGCCGACAGGCTCGGCAGGGCACAGCCGCCTTCCAGCCCCTGGCGGAACGGCGGCGCCAGGTAATGCTGCATGAAGGGGCGGACCCAGGGACGCCCAGGCTGTTCATGGAACCGCTCGATGCCCTGCCGAAGCCGCTGCAGCCCGGCAACCGCGGCGGCGCGGAACACCTCCGCCTTCGAGCGGAAATGGCCGTAGAACGCGCCCGAGGTGATACCGGCCTGCGCCGCCAGTCCGTCCACGCCGACGCCGTCGTAACCATGGACGCCGAACGCGATCTCGGCGGCGGACAGGATGCGGTCCCGGGTTTCAGCCTTGTGTCCTGGCGCGTAGCGCATAAGTGGCTTCCGCCTTTTGCAACCCACCGTCTGACCTCTTGTAAACGCAGGCGCAACCGGGACCGCAGGGGCGTAGTCCGGCCGCCCGGGACTATGACATTTTGTAGCTCCCCACTTGCCGGTTCGCGGGCGGCAATCCACGCTGCATAACGGTCGTGATGCTACGATCGCAGTCTAGCCGCAAAGCTGGGGCGCTTGATTCGGCGCTTTGCATTGAGGAAACCGTTATGAAAATAGCTTCACTCGCAGTTACGCTTGCCTTCCTAGCCGCACCGGCCCTTGTGGCGCCGGCCAATGCCGGTGAAGGCCAAGGCGAGCCTTTCCCGCTGACCACGTCTGGCAAGACCACGACGACGTGGACCGCCGGGCCGGTTGGGTCAGCCGATAACCCGTTCCCGTATTCCGCCTCCGCCTCGACCACGCATTGGACGTCGGGTCCGGTTGGGTCGGCTGATAACCCGTTCCCCTACACCGCGTCCGGCACGACGTATTCCACCGCCCCAGAGGCAGATACCGGGTCGGCGCGGCAGATGCAGGCCGCCCATACCCCGACCGGGCGACTCGCGCCCGCGCAGTCGGTCGTGCGTTAAACTCGCCCGTGCATTAAACTCACTTGCGGTCGTCACCCTTGTCCGAACCGGACAGGGGTGGCGGCCACCAAATCAGGCACTTCAGGTTGCTGCCGCCTCAGTTGCGGCACACGGGTGTGAAGTTAAGCGCCCACTTCGACATCTCTAACTGCGGCCTCCGGTGCCCTCTCTGCGAGCATCCGTTGCGCCGCCGGATAGTCGGTTTTCCCCGACCCCAGCAGCGGTATCCGGTCCACCATCCGGACCACCCGCGGCACCGCCAGTTCCGGTATGCCGCGTGTCCGCGCAAAAACCAGAAGATCCCGCGCCGCCGCATTGGGCTGCGTTGTCAGCAGCACTAGTTGTTCCCCCTTGCGCGGGTCGGCCTGGGACAGCACGGCATGCTGCGCATCGGGCCATAGCTGCATGGCCAAGCCCTCTGCCGCCGCCATGGACACCATTTCGCCGCCAATCTTGGCGAAGCGCTTGGCCCGGCCCAGGATGGTGATCCAGCGGTCCTCCACCGTGACGATGTCGCCCGTGTCATACCAACCGCCCTCCGGAGGCTCCAGCACGCCTGGGGCAGTGTGGCGCAGGTAGCCCAGCATCACGCTGGGACCGCGCACCAGCAGCTTGCCCCCTTCCGCGACGCCGGGCACTGGCTCCAGCCGATATTCCAGGTTGGGCAGCAGCCGCCCGACCGTGCCCGGGCGGTTGTGCATGGGCGTGTTGAGCGACAGCACCGGCGCGGTTTCCGTAGCCCCATATCCCTCCAGCACGCGGACGCCGAACCGGTCGGCATAGGTGCGCCTGGTGTCCTCCCGCACCTTCTCGGCGCCGGCGATCACGAACCGCATGGCGCGGAAATCGTAGGGGTGGGCAAACCGCGCCCAGCCCTGCAGGAAGGTGTCGGTGCCGAAGGTGACGGTGGCATCGGTGCCATAGGCGATCTCCGGTACCACGCGGTAATGCAGCGGCGACGGATACATGAACGTCCGCACCCCCGCGAGCACCGGCAGCAGCGTCCCGCCGGTCAGGCCGAAGCTGTGGAACATCGGCATGGCGTTCAGCACCCGGTCCGCCGGGCTGAAATCGATCACCGCGCCGATCCCCGCCAGGTTGGCCAGCAGGTTGCGATGGGACAGCACGACGCCCTTGGGCGCACCCTCCGACCCACTGGTGAACAGGATCACCGCGGGGCTGCCGGGGTCGGATGACGCGCCGGGCTGGCGGCGGGGATTGCGGGCGCTCCGCATCGCGCGCAGCTTATCGCCGCGGGTGATGCCGGCGCGCACATCCTCCATCCAGACGAAGCGGACATGCGGCTCCATTGCCGCAACGACGCGGCCCAGCTTGCCCTTCTCCACGAACACCCGGCTGCACAGCACCGTCCGCACCTGCGCTGCAGTACAGGCGGCCAGCATCGCCTCCGCCCCCGCCGAGTGGTTCAGCATCGCCGGCACCCGCCCGGCCGCTTGCAGCGCGAAGAAGGTGACGACCGTCCCCGCGGCGTTGGGCAGCATGACGCCGACGGCCTCCCCTGGGCGGGACAGCGCCGACAACTTCGGGACCAGCGCAGCCACCCCTAGGAGGGCACGGCCGAAGCTGAGCGGGGTGAAGGCGATGTCCTCCAGGATCGCCGCCCGCCGGCCATGGGTTTCGGCGGCATCGAGCAGCGCGGCAAACAGCGGGCGGTCGATGGGCCGGGTCGCGGCCTCCGTCACCGCCATCAC
>CAXTOB010000025.1:17996-19195 GCA_964245505.1 uncultured Acetobacteraceae bacterium
GGCGCAGGCCCAGAGCGCGGCGCCGGGCACGGCCCTGCAGCGCCGGGTCCACCGGCAGGCGAACCGGCGGCATGATCTGCAGGCGCACACGCGGGAACCAGCGCAGCCGCAGCTTGCCGCCCATGCGCGAGAACTTGGAGTATTGCAGCCCGTCGATACGGACCGGCACCACAATGGCGTCAGCCTTATCGGCGACCATGCCGGCGCCGTCATAGACCTTCATCAGCCCGCCGGTCCGGGTGATGCGCCCTTCCGGGAAGATCACCAGCCGCGCGCCGCCCTGCACGGCACGCACCATCTCTCGTGCGGCATAGGGGTTGGTGGGATCCACCAGCATGGTGTCCACCGGCGCCAGGAACGGCCGCACCCACCAGGCCCGCGCGATGAAGGTATCTACCGCAAAGGTCGGGCGCCCCGGCAGGAACGCCGCCAGCAGCAGCCCGTCCAGCAGGCTGGTGTGGTTGCAGACCACGACCGCGCGCTGGTCCGGCGGCGGCATGTTCTCCATCCCCACAAGCGTCACCCCGTGCAGGCGGCGGAAGTAGCCCTGGAACACCGCCCGCAGCACGTCGTCCGGCAGCAGCCGCACGATCCAGATTGCGACGCCGAGGTTCAACAGCCCCGCAACGGCAAGGATCGCCGCCGGGCGCATCCCGGCCCCGGCCATCGCCGTCAGGACAGCCGCGCCCACCACCATGAAGGCGGCATTGCACACGTTGTTGGCCGCGATCATCCGCGCCCGGCCCGCGTCCGGCGACCGTTCCTGGATGATGGCATACAGCGGCACCGAGAACACGCCGCCGCAGGCCGCCGCCCCCAACAGGCAGGCCACCGCCCCCAGCCCGGCCGGCGACGCCAGCATGGCCCAAGGCGTGTTCCAGCCCGCCGCCGCCGGCAGCCCGGACAATGCCGCGAAGCCCCAGGTGAATACCGTCAGCAGCAGCGCCGCCAGCGGCACGTGCCGCGCCGATACCTCGCCATGCAGCAGCCGGCCCGCCAGAATGGACCCGGCGCCGACGCCCACCGCAAACCCGGTCAGCAGCAGGGTGATGACGCCGGTGCTGCCGTGGAAGTCCTGCTTGGCCATCACCGGGAACTCGGCCAGGAACACCGAGCCGATCGTCCAGAACCAAGACAGGCCAAGGATGCTGAGCCAAACCCCCCGGTTGCCGCGCGCCGCGCGCAGCAGCGTCCAGGTT
>CAXTOB010000025.1:19205-23738 GCA_964245505.1 uncultured Acetobacteraceae bacterium
GCGAAGCCGCAGGTCCGGTGCGGCCGGCGGCGCCCGTGGCACCAGCAGCGCCGCAGCCAACCCGCACGCCGCGACCGCCAGCCCGGCGCCAGCCGCCCAGTATGGCCCACCATCCAGCCCGATCAGGATGCCGCCCAGCACAGTACCAGCGAGGATGGCGCCAAAGGTTCCAGCCTCGATAAGCGCGTTGCCGGACAGCAGCTCGTCACGCCGCAGGTGCTCTGGCAGGATGCCGTACTTCAGCGGACCGAAGAACGCGGCCTGCACGCCCAGCCCGAACAGCACTGCCAGCAGCACCGGCACGCTGTCCAGCAGGAAGCCCACCGCGGCCAGCGTCATGATCGCCATCTCGAACGCCTTGGTCCACCGGATCAGCCGGGACTTGTCCAGCTTGTCCGCCAACTGCCCGGCGACGGCGGAGAACAGGGCATACGGCAAGATGAACAGCCCGCCCGCCAAGGCCACCAGCCCCGGCGCCCCGTCCACGCTGCGGAACACCACCAGCACCACCAGGGCATTCTTGAACAGGTTGTCGTTCAGCGCCCCCAGCGCCTGGGTCAAGAACAACGGGAGGAAGCGGCGGGTGCGGAGAAGCGAGGAACTCATTCCGTAACCATACCTGGCTCAGTGACCCAGGCCAAATGTGCTGGCAGGCTGCAAAGCCATCTAAAAGCCGGCCGCAGCCTCCATGAGCACTCCGCGCAGCCACTCGGACGCAGGGTCCGACCCGTGGCCGCGGTGCCAGGCCATCGTGAGCGACATTGCCGGGCTGTCATAAGGTGGGTCGAACAGGCAAAGGCCACCCGCCGCGGCGGCGGCCAGCGCAGGGCGGCGCGGCACCAGGGCGGCCATGTCGGTGTGGCCGACGATGGCCAGCGCCGCATTGCTGTCCGGCACGATCAGCCCGACCCTCCGTTCCAGCCCGACGGCGGACAGCGCACGGGTGAGCGCGCCGTCGTCGTCCTGAATGACCCGGCGTTCCAGGCCGTGATCCACGACCACCCCGTCGGCGGTTGGCGCGTCCTCGTCCGTCGTGCCGCGGACCAAGTGCGGGATGGCGGCCAGGCGCTCCAGCGTCAGCGGACCGGCAGCCGCGGGATGGCCGGCCCGCAGGACCCACACCAGGCGGTCCTGCATCAGCTCCTGCACTGCCAGCCGGTCTGGCGCACGGCCGAAGTAGGCAATGGCGACGCATAAGCGTCCGGCATCTAGCGCCTCCGTGACGTTGTCGATGCTGGACCGCACCCGCAGGGTGACGCCCGGCGCCACTGTGCCGAGACGCGCCAGCACCGCCGGCAGCAGCACGGCGCAGGCATAGGGATTGGCGAGCAGGGTGAAGCGCCGGGTGGACGTCGCAGGGTCGAACACCTCCTCCGCAAGCGCAGTATGCAGTTGCAGCAGCCCGGCGCGCAGACGGGGTGCCAAGCTGCGCGCGCGGGGCGTCGGTTCCATGCCGGCGGGGGTGCGTGTGAACAGCTCGTCCCCCAACAGGTCACGCAGCCGAGCGACAGCGTGGCTGACGGCCGACTGTGTAACGCCCAGTCGGTCGCCGGCCCGGGTGGTGCTGCGCTCCTCCATCATGGCGTCGAACACGCGGAGCAGGTTTAGGTCGAGCGTGGCAAAGTTCATTGGTGGTCCAATTCACCATGAACGCCGGTCATGGGCCGTGTGACGAGTTATCATTTGAACTGTGAAGCGGTCTCCCCGACGTTGAACTTATGCCGCCTGAAAAGGTGGGAACCTAAAGTGTGGGGGACATCATGCGGAAGTTACTTCTGGTTGCGCCTGTCCTGCTCCTAGCTGGCGCTGCGTCTGCGCAGACGACGAGCTGGCAATATGGCGCGGGGAACGGGGATGGGGTCCAGTATCAAGGACCGAAGCCGGTTTATAATTATGCCTATGGACCCGGCAACGGCGACGGAGTCCAGTCAGGGACAACCGCCAAGATGGGATATGCGTATGGCGGCGAGAACCAGACTGGTGGAATGGTGCAGATGACGCAGCCGCAGCCCAGGCAGCAAACGGCATCTCCGACCCCCTCCCAGTCGGCCAAGCCGGGCAATCACTCCTAACACCCAAGTTGTCTTCCTCTGTCCGGAACGCTGGTTCCGGACAGGGATTGTGCCTAAATTCAACGCCTTCGCACTCTGTGCAGAAGGCGTTTTTAATGATGTGATCGTAAGATCACCAGCCCTCTGTGTCGGCCTTTACATTGCCAAACCTTCATTCTGAGCCGCGTGCGGCGCGGCAATCTTGGACCGCCAGCGCAATGCTTGCCACCTTCGATGGCTATGTTGCTGCGCTCCTCGCAATGGCGGGAACGGTCAGGGTGAGGGGCGTTTGATGTGACACCTGGGGTATAGCTGCTGGAAATTGGTCGTAGTGCAGCAGGCAGGGCTGACGCATATCGAAAATTTGAATTGGCATGCGTCTTGAATCCATCAAGGTTGCGTTACTGGCAGAAACATTGTTATGGCGGTTCCTTTTCCCACAGCGCTGCAAATCGTCACGTGACCGCTAAGCTGGCGCGCAAATCCAAATACTTGACTGAGGCCCAGCCCTGCACCTTGGCCAATTGGCTTCGTTGTGAAAAACGGCTCGAATGCGCAGGCCGCTACGTCAGGGCTCATCCCAATGCCGTTATCGGCAACGGTCACCGTGATGAAGGGTCCGGGCTGCGCCTCCGGATTGCCGGCCAGGGCAGCGGCATCCAGCGTTGCAATGCCGGTGATCATATCGAGCGTGCCACCTCCCGGCATGGCATCCCGGGCGTTGATGGCGAGGTTCAGCACCGCGGTCTCCAATTGCACCGGGTCGGCGCGGCAGAGCGGCAGGGCCGGGGCGGGCATGAAGGCGACGGCGACCGGCGCCCCGACAGCCTGCTGTACCAGGCCGGCAAACTTGGCCAGCCGCATATTCACGTCCAGCTCGACAACCTGCAACGGCTGGCGGCGCGCGAAGGCCAACAGGCTGCGCGTTAGCGACGCACAGCGCTGTACCGCCGTCACCGCAGTGCCCGCAAGGCGCGTGACCTTTGCGCGGATCAGGTCGCCATCGGGCAGGCGGACGGCCGCGCGCTCGATCAGCTCCAGGTTGCCCATCACGGCTGTCAGAAGGTTGTTGAAGTCGTGTGCGATACCGCCTGTCAACTGTCCGACAGCATCCAGGCGTTGGCTATGGCGGAGTTGCGCCTCCGCCGCCTGGCGCTGCCGACTTTCCCGGCGCAACTCCTGGAGGGCCGTCTGCTCTGCCCGTGCGCCGCGTAGGGCCAGCAGGGACACGGCCAGCAGCGTCAGCGCGGCGATGCCGGCGAACACGCCATACATGCGCAGGTTGGCGTGCCAGCGATGCATGACCGCCGCCTCGTCTATGCCAAAGGCGACGTAAACCGGATATCCGGCAACCCGGCGGTAAGCGTAGGTCCGGGCTACCCCGTCCATCTGCAGCCGCGCCCGGAACACCCCGCCGCTTGGCTGCTTTGCGATGTGCTGCATCAGGACGCCGCCGGGCGCAAAGGGCGTCAGGGGATCGGCAGGCTCGCGCGCCAGCACGGCTCCGTCGGCGCGCAGCAGCAGCGCCACGTGTGCGTAGGGCGGCGCCGCGTCGTGGTAGAACTGAGTGAAGTAGGCTGGGCTGGCCGCGACGTGAATGGTGCCGCCGAATCCGCCGCCCTCCGCTGTCCGTCGCCGGCTGATGGCGAACGATGCCTGCCCGGCGGACCGCCCGGTATAGGGGCCGCTGATGTAGGTGCCCGCCCCCGCCGTTTGCTGGACCTGGAAGAATTCATATCCGGCAATGTTGGCATCCGGACGCCAGGGCTGGGTTCCAGCGAGCATGGCCCCGTCCGGTCCGGCGATCCAGGCGGACACCGCCTGTACCAGCGGCGCCTTGACCCGGCGCATGAACTCGCTGGTGAACGGCGAGGCGACCTCGGCCGGCGGCAGGTCCGCCACGCGCTCCTCGATGAGCGACAGCAGCAGCTCTTCGGTTTCGAACACCTTGCGGGCGTGTTCGTGCATGATGGCTGCAGTGCGCGCAACGGTGTCCGCAGCCTCCCGGCGGAGCTCCTGCAGGTCACGCCACGCAGCCGCGCCGAACAGCGCGGCAGGGACGAGCAAGGCCGCAACCAGCATGGCCTGATGCAGGCGCACCGATGGCATCATAGGACGCGAGCCAATTCGGACCACGCAGGGCCAGTTATGCGCGGGGTCCGCATCCCTCGTCGTATGGACTGGGGTTTGAGAATGGGCCAGCGGCACCACCATCACGAAGGCGGTAGGTGCCACCGAAGGTAAACGCTTCTTAACGAGTTTCCGTCATGACCTAGCCCATGTCGGAGCTTAAAATGGTGCCTCGGTACGCCGCGATCCAGCGGACCGGCTGGGGAGTGGCTATGCCGCAACAACTCGCGTCGCTGTCCACTGGACGGGCGATCTTTCTGCTGGACCTGCTGGCGATGGTGCTGCTGTGGCCGGCCGCGCTGCAGCTGATGGGATACCGCAGCGCCGCCAACGCCCTCCAGGATCCGCCTGC
>CAXTOB010000025.1:23748-27153 GCA_964245505.1 uncultured Acetobacteraceae bacterium
TGGGGGGGGGGGGGGGGGGGGGGGGGTGGGGTGTGGCTCCCCCCCCCCCCGGGCCTTCGCCGTCCTGTATCCGGCTGCGAACCTGGGGGCGTTGTATGCTCTGGGGCTATACCGGCGGGATGTGGCGCTGGAGGTGCGGCGGTCGCTGGGCCGGGTGCCCCTGGCCGCCGCCGCGGCCGCGTTGGGTGCTGGGCTGGTGCTGATGGTGCTGGGATTGCCCGGCGGCGGAGCCGTATCGGCAGTGCGGGTGGCGGCATGCTTCCTGCTGACGGGGACGCTGGCCCGCGTGCTGTTTGACGTGCTGCGCCGCCGCGGGCTGTTCTGCCGGGCGCTGCTGGTGGTGGGCGCGGGCCGGCGGGCCTGGGATCTCGTTTGGATGCTGCGGAAGGAAGGGCTTTACCTCAACTACCGCATCCTGTTCGTCCATAGCCCCGAGCTTGGGGAGGTGGATCCGCGCCTGGCCGATGGCTGCTGGGGCGATGTCGTTACCCTGCCGCAGGACGGCTTCCTGGGAGCGGCCCAGCGCTTCGGCGCCGACGGCATCGTGGTCGCACCTGATGAGCGCCGGGGCTTGAAGCTGGAAGGGCTGCTGGACTGCAAGATCGCCGGCATCCCGGTGCTGCAGTACTTGAGCTTCATTGAGAAGGAAACTCGCCGGATCGACATGAAGCGCATGGAGCTGAGCTGGCTCCTGTATTCCGACGGCTTCGTATTCGGCACGCTGGACCGGGTGCTGAAGCGGACGCTGGACCTGGTGGTCAGCAGCACCGTGCTGCTGCTGGCCTCGCCGTTCCTGCTGGCGGCGATGCTGGCGATCAAGCTGGAAGATGGCGGGCCGGCGCTTTACCGGCAAGTCCGCATCACCCGCGGCGGACGTCCGTTCAGGATCAACAAGCTGCGCACGATGCGGATCGATGCAGAACGTGGCGGCGCGGTCTGGGCCGCACAGCGCGATGCTCGGATCACCCGCAGCGGAGCGTTCCTGCGCCGGACGCGCCTCGACGAGGTGCCGCAACTGTTCAACGTGCTGCGTGGGGAAATGAGCTTCGTCGGCCCGCGTCCGGAGCGTCCGGATTTTGTGGAGATGCTGTCTGGCGCAATCCCGCTGTATCGAGAGCGGCACGTGGCGAAGGCGGGGCTGACTGGATGGGCACAGATCAACTACCCTTACGGCGCGTCCATTGACGACGCCAGGTCGAAGCTGAGCTATGACCTTTATTACGTAAAAAACTTCTCGGTGCTGTTCGACCTGCTGATCATCGTGCAAACGATCCGGGTGGTGCTGTGGCCGGGCGGAGTGCGGTAGCCAATAAATCTGCTGCCGACGGCGGAACTGGGAAAGCGCTGCCGGAGGGTGGACTGGGCTCATACCAACGGCCCTTCGCACTGACCTTTATCGTACCGAGCCGTCAGTGCGAGCCGCTTTCGGCGCGGCAATCAAGAGCCGCCGGCGCGCTGCTCGCTGCCAGCGGGTTGCCGCGTCGCTGCCCTCCCTGCAAGGACGAAAACGGTCAAAGCGGAGGGCGTTTGGTTTCCACAGGCTTGCGCGGCCTGTAACGTAGATGGTCTGCAGCCGCGCAAGCCTGCTTAGCTTCCTATCTGTGGGAAGCTACGCGAAAGCCTCCAGAGGTTTGCTTTGCTGAACTCAAGCTGCAGGCTGGCACATCGCGGGCTTTCTGCGGCGTCGCGCATCGTTGTCTCGCATACTGCGAAACTTCCGTCGGCCAGGATGGGCCGTGACGCCAGGAAACATGGCTCGCGAACACGGCACGCCGCCGGAAAAGCCTGCTCCCCGGCCGCCCATCACCCGGCGTCCTCACTTTGCGCATCCTGACGCGGCAAGACGACGCTTACGCGCGTACCCTGGCCAGGCGCGCTGTTGATCTCCAGCAGTCCGCCTGATTGCTGGGTGAAACCCCGCACCATGCTGAGGCCCAGGCCAGTTCCCTTGCCGCGCTCCTTGGTGGTGAAGAACGGCTCCGCTGCACGGCGCAACACCTCCGGCGGCATCCCGATCCCAGTGTCGGCCACGGCAAGCGCAACCCGGCTATCATCCGCATTCCTATCGTGCGGGCCTGTGGAGATCGTCAGCGTGCCCCCGCCCGGCATCGCATCGGCAGCGTTGCGCACCAGGTTAAGCAGCGCCAGCTCCAATTGGCCCGCATCCACCTGGACCGGCAGCGGCTCCGGACACAATTCCAGCGCCAGCTCGATGTCTGGACCAGCAAGCTGCGCTATGAGGCTGTCGAGGTTGCTGGCAAGCACGTTCAGGTCAGCCAGCTTGGCGTCATGGAACTGCCGGCCCGAGAAGCTCAGCATCTGCTGCGTCAACCGACCCGCGTGCTCCGTCCCCCACGTCGCCCGCGCCAGCTGATTTGCCTGGCGTTCGCTGCTCGGGTGCCTGCGAGCCTGTTCCAGGCTGCCGGCGACAACCGTCATCAGGTTGTTGAACTCGTGCGCCACGCTGGCCGCCATGGTGCCCAGCGCCTCCATACGCTGGCTTTGCTGCAGCACGGCCTCGGCGGCCCGGCGCTTGGTCACGTCGAGCTGGCTTGCGAAAAAATAGAGCAGCTTGCCGCTGTCGTCGAACACTGGGCTGATGAACAGCGCGTTCCAGAAGCCGGTGCCGTCCTTGCGGTAGTTGTATAGCTCAACGGAGACGTCCACCCTGGCGGCAATGGCCCGGCTGATCTCAGTGATCGCGGCGGCATCGCTGTCCGGACCCTGCAGGAACCGGCAGTTCTGGCCGATGACCTCCTCCTCGGCATAGCCGGTCAGCTCCTCAAAGGCGCGGTTGACGAACACAAGCGGATTATCCCGCTGGTTCGGGTCCGACAGGCACATCGGCATGCGCGACATCTGCACGGCGGCGAGGAAGGTGTTCTTGTCGTCCAGCCCGCCGCCTGTGGCGACGCTGCGGCCGGCGTGGCCGCCAATGTCGGCCGGGGGGCGAGCCGGGCTGGCTTGGATCATCGTTGGCTCCAAGTATCTCCGGTGAACAGGACGTTCATCGAGAGGTCACGCAAACGTGGCGACGGCCTTCGTCAGGCGTATCTGCCCTGTGCAAGTGGAAATGTCACCGGCAGCGAGATCGGCCAAACGCGTGTTGGTCGTCGAGGATGAGGCGATCATCCGGCTGATCCTGGCGGAAACGCTGCTGGACGAGGGCTACCAGACGGTGGAAGCCGCCACGGGCGACGAGGCGATCAGCATCATCGACGGCGACGGCGTGTTCGACCTAGTGGTGACAGACATCCAGATGCCGGGCCTGCTGGACGGGATCGCCGTGGGCCGGCACGCACGGCTGCGGGATGCGTTCATCCCGGTGGTTTACGTCACGGGCCGGCCGGAAAGCCTGGCCGGGCTCAAGGCCCTGGGGCCGCATGACGCGCTGCTGCGCAAGCC
>CAXTOB010000026.1:0-27108 GCA_964245505.1 uncultured Acetobacteraceae bacterium
TCGTGATGACCGCGCCGCGTCTGGCGCCGCAAGCGGTCGCGTTGCTGGAGGCTGCCGGCGCGCGTATCCACTATATGGACCCGTTTCCTGATGCGGCGGCCGTTGCGGCCCGCGCGGGCGCCGTTGATGCCGTTGCCATCCTGTCTCGTCAGGGACCCGTGGAGGCAGCCGCCATGGATGCCGCGCCGAACCTGCGCATCATCGCCCGCCACGGAGTCGGCGTTGACGACGTGGACGTGGCCGAGGCCGACCGGCGCGGCATCCTGGTCACCCGCAGCCCCGGCTCCAACACCCGCGCAGTGGCGGAGCATACCCTGGCGCTGATCCTGGCGCTGGCCAAGGACCTGCCGCGCCTCTCCGCCGGGGTGGCTGCAGGGGGGTGGCGTGGTGGTGCGACGATGGTGCGGGACATCCACGGCCTCCGCTTGGGCCTGGTCGGCTGTGGCGGGATCGGCCAGGCGGTGGCGCACCTTGCCGCCGGCTTTGGGATGCAGGTCACCGCCTATACGCCAAGCAGCCGCGACCTGGGCGGCATCCGGCGCGCCCCGGACCTGCGGACGCTCCTTGCGTCAAGCGACGTGCTGTCGCTGCACCTGCCGTTGCTGCCATCGACCCGCGGCCTGATCGGCGTGGCGGAGTTGGCGCTGCTGCCGCGCGGTGCGATCCTAGTCAACACCAGCCGGGGCGGCTTGGTGGAGGAGGCCGCGCTGCTTGCAGCATTGGACAGCGGCCAGGTGGCTGCGGCCGGTCTGGACGTCACGGCGCCGGAGCCGCCGGCCCCTGACGACCTGCTCCGCCGTCATCCTGGCGTTCTCCTGACGCCGCACGTCGCCGGAGTGACGCCGGACAGCATGGTGGCGATGGGCGTGATGGCGGCGGAATGCATCGCCGCAGTCCTGCAAGGCCGCCCGGTGCCGCCAGACCGGCTGGTCCGCCCGTGACCCTGTTCACGCGCCTCAGCCGATTGAGCGGCTGGCGAGCAGATCTAGCGGCGGCGCTGCTGGGCGCGCTGGCAGCCGCGGCGCTGCCGCCGATCCACCTCATTCCCGTGCTGCTGTTGTCGGTGCCGGGGTTGCTGACGCTGATTGGCTCGGCCAAGGGGCCATTAGGCGCGATAAGGCGCGGGTTCTGGTTCGGCCTCGGGCACCATGTATTCGGGCTGTACTGGATCACCGAGGCGATCGTCTTGGAGTCCGCACGTTATTGGTGGCTGGTGCCGTTCGCGGTGCCGGCGCTTTCGGCGCTGCTGGCGCTGTTCATCGCGTTGCCCTGCGGGGTGGCCCGGCTGGCTCCGCCGGGCTGGCGCCGGGTGGCGATGCTTGCGGGAACCTGGACGCTGGCCGACCTGGCGCGGCAGTTCATCGGCACCGGCTTTCCCTGGAATCCGTGGGGCAGCGTGTGGGCCATCCCCGGCGGGGTCGGCGACGTGATGATCCAGCCCGCGGCCTGGGTAGGCACCCCCGGCCTGACGCTGGCGACGGTGCTGCTGGCAGCTACGCCCATGCTGGGTCGCCGCGCCCTGGCCGGTCTCGTTGCGGTCCTAGTGCTGTGGAGCGGGCTGGGCATCATCCGGCTGCAGGTGCCCGAACCACCAGCGCCGGGCCTGATGGCGGTGCTGGTTCAGGGCAACGTCGCTCAGGGCCTGAAGTGGGACCGCAATTCCGCCGAGGCCGCGTTCGACCGCCACCTGGACTTGACGCGGCAGGGTATGGTGGAGGCAGCGGGCCGCCCGGCCGTGGTGATCTGGCCGGAAACCGCCAGCGCATACCTGCTGCAGTCCGATCCGGGCGCTCGGCAGGCTATTGCCGAAGCAGCACAGCCCGCGCTGGGCGAGATCATCGGCAGCGTAACCTTCACGAATGGCGCGCCATCCGCCGATCCGGACAACCTGCCGCGCAACAGCCTGGTGGTGATGGACAGGGCGGGCGACATCACCGGCATCTACGACAAGTGGCACCTGGTGCCGTTCGGGGAGTTCGCGCCGAGCTGGGTTCCGTTCAGCATCCAGGTCGTGCCGGGCCGGTTCGCGTTCGGACGCGGCCCGGAAACGCTGCGCATCCCCGGCGTGCCGCCGTTTGGCGCCCTGATCTGCTACGAGGCGATCTACCCGGCGCAGATCGTGGACCAGGCGGACCGGCCACGGTGGCTGGTCAACATCACCAACGACGCCTGGTTCGGCAACTCGACGGGGCCACGGCAGCACCTGGCGGGTGTCAGGATGCGTGCAGTAGAGGAAGGGTTGCCGATCATGCGTGCTGCTAACACCGGGATCTCCGCCGGGTTCGACAGCCGTGGCCGGGAGTTGGGGCGCCTGACGGTGGGCGTCGCCGGCACCCTTGTGCTGCCGTTGCCGGGTGCCCGGCCGCCGACTTCGTTCTCCCGTTGGGGCCTGGTGCTGCCTGGGCTGCTGTCGCTGCTGCTGGTCGGTGCTGCTGCCACCGGCCGGCGGAGTAAGCCGACGCGATCACCATAAACACGTCATTTGGTCCATATTATGAGATGATGCTTGCATTGCATTGGCAATTACGACACTCTATGGTTGCAACATTAACCTTATGTTCAGCCTTTCAGAGTGTTCCAAGGTGGAAAGCAACATGGCAGATACGATCGGGTCGGCGTCCGTGGAGAAAGAAAGCCGGGCCAGTCCCGTTGACGTGCATGTGGGCGGCCGTATCCGGTTGCGCCGCACCTTGATGGGCATGTCGCAGGAACGGCTGGGCGAGGCATTGGGATTGACGTTCCAGCAAATCCAGAAATACGAGCGGGGGGTGAACCGGGTCGGCGCTTCACGCCTGTTCGATCTTTCGCGTGTACTGGATGTGCCGATTGCCTTTTTCTATGACGACATGCCCGAACCGCTGGCGGGCCTGCGCGGAACCCATCAAACCACACGCGCCGCCGGCGGATTTGCCGAGCAGCAGGATGGATTTGGCGCCGACGAGTCGCTGAACCGGCGCGAAACGCTTGAGTTGGTGCGCGCCTACTACCGGATCGTGGATCCCTCCGTGCGTAAGCGTGTGTTCGACCTGATAAAGTCCATGAGCCCGACCGACGCCTAAGTCGCCTTCCCTCTCACTCGGGGATGACCGGGGCGAGTGAAGGCGGCGGACGCCTATCGAACGGGACAGCACTGCATCCCTCCGCAGCGGGCTGAGTGAAGCTTTTGCAGTCCTCCTCAGTTCGCGTGCTTTATCGAAAAGCGAGACGCGCATACCGCCGCCCGACAGCCCTGCATACGCAACGGTCGCGGCTTGCCGGGGTTATGGCGTATGCTTCCTTGTCCCGTGCCCCTTTGGCGCGCGGCTGAACTGGTAGAACAATGCCCTTTCCGACCGTCAACCCGGCCCTTAACCGTACCCTGGCCGCCCGGAACTATGAGGAACCGACCGCGGTCCAGTCTGCCGTGCTGGTGGATGACGCCGCGGGACGCGACCTGCTGGTGTCGGCGCAAACTGGGTCTGGCAAGACCGTCGCCTACGGCATGGCCATGGCGCCGACGCTGTTGGGAGAGGAGGAGCGGTTTGGCCGTCCCGGGGCGCCCATGGCCCTGGTCATCGCACCGACGCGCGAGCTGGCGATGCAGGTGCGTGAAGAGTTGGCATGGCTGTATGCCGATACCGGGGCGCGGCTGGCTACCTGCGTCGGCGGCATGGATAGCCGGACTGAGCAGAAGGTGCTGGCAGGCGGTTGCCATATCGTCGTCGGCACGCCGGGCCGCCTGCGCGATCACCTGGAGCGCGGACGCCTTGACTTGACGCAGCTGCGCGCTGTCGTGCTGGACGAGGCCGACGAGATGCTGGACCTCGGCTTCCGTGACGACCTGGAGTTTATCCTCGACGCTACCCCGGCGGAACGGCGGACCCTGCTGTTCAGCGCCACCATCGCCAAGGAGATTGCGAGCCTGGCACGCCGCTACCAGCGTGACGCGTTGCGCATCGATGCAGGCGGCGGGCGGGAGCCGCATGGCGACATAGAGTATCGCGCCGTGACGATGGCGCCGCATGATGCCGAGCGTGCCGCGGTGAACGTGCTGCGCTACTTCGAGTCGCGCGCCAGCCTGGTGTTTTGCGCGACCCGGGAGGGTGTACGGCGGCTGCATGGCCGGCTTATGGAGCGTGGGTTCGACGCCGTGGCCCTATCTGGCGAGTTGAGCCAGCACGAGCGCACCGGCGCCTTGCAATCCCTGCGTGACGGACGCAGCCGGGTGTGTGTTGCGACCGATGTGGCGGCGCGCGGCCTTGATCTGCCGGACCTGGACCTGGTGATCCATGCGGACCTGCCCACCAACAAGGAGACCATGCTCCATCGCAGCGGCCGCACGGGGCGGGCAGGGCGCAAGGGCGTTTCAGTGCTGCTGGTGCCTTATCCGAAGCGTCGCCGGGCCGAACAGCTGTTGGGGGCGGCTGGCGTGGACGCAGGCTGGAGCGATCCACCGAGTGCCGAGCTGATCCGTGAGCGCGATCAGGAACGCCTGCTGGCCGATCCGATCCTTGCGGAGGCTCCGACCGATGAGGACCTGGTCCTGGGCAAGCTGCTGCTGGACGGCCGCCCGGCGGAGTGGATTGCGGCGGCCCTGGTCCGGCAATACCGCAGCCGCCACCCGGCGCCGGAGGAGCAGTTCGACGCGCCGCCGCCGGTGCGGGAGCCGGTGCCGGGCCGATTCGGCGGCGCGGTGCGTGAGATGCGTGAGCCGCAGCGGAGCGCCGAGGGCGGGGCTTGGTTCCGGCTGACCCTCGGCCGGCGGCAGAACGCAGACCCGAAGTGGCTGATCCCGCTGATTTGCCGTTTGGGCGGCGTGACCAAGGCGGACATCGGCGCGATACGCATCTTCGACACCGACACCCGGTTCGAGATCACGGCGGAGGCTGCCGACCGATTTGCACAGGCGACACGGCATGCAGGAGAAGGTGAGGCACGGATCGAGCCGGGGACCGCCGGGTCCGACCTGCGGACCTCTGGCGCCCGGCCCGGCCGCAGCTATGCCAGCCGCAAGGCGCCGCGGGCGGCAAGGGGGTAGCAATTCTGCTCCCTCTCCCTCCGGGAGAGGGAGCAGGACGCGTCAGCCTTTCCTTAATAGGAAAGTGTTGCTGATCCACTCGCCGTCCCGTCCAACGCACCAGTCCGGCTGCACTTCCAGCACCCGCAGCCCGGCGTCGTGCGCCGCCGCGAGGATCGTGCGTTGCGGGACGAAGTGCATCTCCATCCCAACCTGCCTTGCCGCCTCGGACGGCCAGGCATAGCCGGCGCTATACGTCGGCACCTGGAAGAACGCACACCCTCCTGGGTGCAACCCTGCGAACGCCCGGCGCAGCACGTCCATGATGACCGGCGGCGGCGAATGCTGCAACGATATCACGGAGTAGAATAGGTCCGTCCCGTCCAGCGCTTCCAGATCCGCCGGGCCGCGCACCTGCAGCAGTTCGGCGTTGCTAATCTCCGAAGCCGCCAGGTCGGCCGCGGCGGCGCGTAAATGGGGGGCGGATACGTCGAACGCCAGCACTCTCCGGAAACGCCGGGCGAGGGCTCGGGTGATACGGCCGACGCCGCAGCCGTATTCGGCGCAGACTCCGCCCGCCGGCAAGGGGACGCCCGCACGGTGCAGCCAGGCGTCCAGGCGGCGCGCCTCACCCTCTCCAGTCTCGTGGAACGCAGCTAGGGCGGCGGCGTCCAGGCTTGGAGCACGAAAGCGGTCCTCCGTCAGCACGGACCAGTGTGCGTCGGCCTCCCCCAGGCCGGACCAGACTGCGGCCACGCGGTCCCACAGGGCTTGCAGCTCGTCCGCACCGCACTCGGTCTGCACCGCCATGGGTGGCGCAGCATCGAGCGGATACAGCCGGGCTTCTGGAGCGGGCGGAATTATCAGTGTGGGCAGGCCAGCGCGGAACTCGTCCGAATCCGCCAGCACTCCCACGAGCCAGGCCATGTCGCGTCCACCCTGCAGCGCGGCAGCGTAGCGCGCCAGTCCGTCCGGGTCGGCTTCCCGCCGCAGCACGGCGCGGTAGGCCAGGCCAACCTGCGCCGCCGTGTCCGCGGCCGGGGACGCCGCCACGTTTTCAGGCGGGACTGTGGGCGCGCGCGCCGCACCCGATGGCAGGGTGACGACGAGCCGCTGCCGGCTACGGAACGGTAAGCGCAACGATTGCCTCATCCACAACCGGTTGCAGGCCCAGCGCGATCCACGGCTGGGTTTCCGAGTTAGTTTCCCCCGAGATGCGGGACGTCAGCACCTCCAGCATCTCCGCCCCATCGTCCCGGTGCCAGCGCATGGACTGCGATAGCAGGTCCAGGCACAGGTCTTGGCGTGTCGTCAGCCGGCGCCGGGCCGCGGTGTCCAGGTCCAGCTTGCCGGCGTCCGCGGCGTGGGCCGCCGCGCGTAGGGCACGCAGCACCATGCCCAGCTTGAAGTTCCAAAACCCGGTATCGGCGTGATCGTATCCGCCGGCCCTGTCGCTGATGATGTTCAGCGTTGCCACACTGTCGGCAGCGACCGTGTGGCCGCCGCCCAGGTCCACGATCCCCGAGTAAACCTTGATGCCCAGGATACCTTCCCGAACCGCCTGCGACAGGGTGCCGCCGGGATCGCCGTGCCAGGCGGCGCGGGCCAAGGCCAGCACGCAGGACGCATGGTTGTCCAGGAACGGCACCCGTCCGGCCCAGGTGTCCACGAATGTGCCGTCATGCTCGTCCCGCCCGCAGGGCAGCCGCTTCTGCGTGCGGAGGATGATGCTGCAGGCGAGGTCAAGCTGGGTGCGGTAGCGGGCCTCCCCGGTCGCACGCAGCATGCAGTCCAGCGACAGCGCCACGAACGCGATGCCGCGGGTGAACACCCGGGTGAGGTCATCGGGTTCGCCCGGCCGGATGAAGTCGAAGTAGCGTTGGACATGCCGGTCGTACCAGGCTTGCAGCTGTGTCAGCCGGGCCTCGGACGGCGGCTGGCTATAGCGGCCGCGGCGAGCAAACAGAATATGGGCGGCAACGGCGTTCAGCTCGGCGCCGATGTCGTAGGTCATGCTGGGGTCGTAGCCGCCGCCGCCCGCCCCGTCCCGCAGCACCGATTCATAGTGCGCCAGGGCGTCGTAGTAGCCGCCCCCGGTGACCATGCGCTCCTCCTGGATGGCGACGGAGCCGCCGGCAGGGACGGCGCCCATGCGGTAGCGGTGCAGGACCCAATGCAGCAGACCAGCCTTCTGGCCGCGCGCCTGCACCGTCGCCAGCCGGGCGCCGTCCGGCAACAGCGTGTGGATCGCATAGGAGAAGCCCGGCGACGCGCCCTCCTGTACGATGGACGTGTAGTCCGCCGGCCCTTCGTGCAGCGTCGTGCGGTCGTCGGCGATGCCGCGCACCGCACGGTCCACGCCGCCAGCCCGCACCGCGAAACCGCGATACTCGACCCCGTGGGTGATGCTGAGCTGGTCCAACGCCGTCGTCAGCACGCAGCCATCCAGCGCGATGCCGGGATCGAGCTGCAGCTCGACCCGAATTGCCACGCCGGGGCGGTCCTTGTGGACGGTGTAGGTGTAGCGCAGGCGTCCCAGCGGCTTTTCGGCCTGGCGCAGCCATGGCACGGCGGGCAGGACGACGCGGCTGCTGTGCCAAACCGTCATCTGGTCCGCGCTGGGCTCCACGGCGAAGTCGGTGATGGTCGTCTCGACGTCCAGCGTCCGGTCGCGCCGGCCCTGGCGGACGCTCACCATGTTGCCGGTGTGCTGCGCCGCAGTGACGGTACGGCCGTCGTTGAAACGCAGGGCGTGGCGGACCAAGCCTTGGGATAGGTCGCCTTCCAGGATGAAGAATGCCGTTTCGACCCGGAACGCGCGGGGGTCGGTGGACAGCACACGCAGCTCCGGCGGGCCGCATCGGCGCTGGATGACCGCGCCTTCGGACATGCGCAGCACGAAGTCCAGGGCGGCGTCGGCATAGGTGGGATCGGCGTTATACAGGCCCGGCTCGGCCAGCAGCTCGGCGGCCTTGGCGTTGTCGTCGGTCCAGAACCAGCTGGTGTCGTTGAAGCGCTCGGCGGTTTCGGCCAGGGCGGGGAAGCGTTGGCCGCCCATCTCGGCGGTCTTGACCAGGCGGCGCTTGATGAAGGCCACCATGGCGGAAAGCATGTCGTCAGGCTGCATCCTACCTGCATAGGGGGACGCGGCCGGGTTGTCAGCCTGCATTTAACTGGACAGCACGATGCAGGGATGGCGCGCGCCCGGCAGTGCGAAGGTGCGGGAGTGTGGCCGCCACGCACCTGGGCAGCGATAACGGGATATGGAATGGTTCGGGGGAAGCCGCCGAAGGATTCAGCGTGTCGCCCTTGTTCCGCCCCCTCACTGCCCTGCTTGTGCTGACCTGTGCCGCCTGCGCGACCAAGCCGCCGGCCAGCGACCCCGACGCCGTGGCCGAGTATCGCGAGGTGAACGACCCGCTTGAGCCGACCAACCGATTTTTTTACCGGATCACCGACAAGCTGGACACCTATGTGCTGCGTCCGGTTGCGGTCGCCTACCGCGACAACATACCTGAACGTGCCCGACGCTCCGTGCACAACCTGCTGGTCAACCTGAGCACGCCGGCGCAGTTCGCCAACGACGTGCTGCAGGCCAAGCCGCGCAAGGCCGGCGACAGCATCATGCGGTTCGTCATCAACAGCACGGCCGGAGTCGGCGGGCTGTTTGATGTCGCGACCGACCTGGGTTACCCCGACCACGAGAACGATTTCGGCAAGACGCTGGCGCTGTGGGGCGTGGCGAACGGCGGACCCTACCTGTTCCTGCCGGTAATCGGGCCGAGCAACCCGCGGGACGCCACGGGCTATGGCATGCAAACGGTGCTGGACCCGTTCACCTGGGCGTCGTTCGGCGGCGATACGGCGCTGGACCTGAGCCGGCTGGGGCTTGGCCTCGTGGATACGCGGGCACGGTTGATCGATCAGGTGGACAGCATCAAGCGTGGGGCGCTGGACCCTTATGCAACCTTCCGCAGCCTGTATCGGCAGAATCGGGCGGACGAGATCAGCAAGGCCCGGGAGGACCGGCCGCATACGGTGCCGGCGTGGTTCGCACGGCCGGCAACGGCGCCCTGATCCCGTTCACCAGCGCCACCAGGGTGTAGCTGACCAGCATCAGCAGATACCACGAGCCTAGCTTGCCTAGGCTTACCGGTTCCCATCCCGTTGCCTGGTGGGGGTATCGCCAGGCGTGGGCGTAGGTGCCGAGGTTCTCGGCAAGCCAGATGAACAGCGCGACCAGCACGAAGCCCGGCAGCAACGGCATGGTGCGATACCGGCGCCAGATGCGGTATCGCGCCTGCGTGCGGGCGAACAGGGCAACGGATGCCGCGAACAGCGCCAAGCGCACGTCGGGCAGCCAGTGGTGCGCGAAGAAGTTCAGGTAGATCGCGGCGGCCAGCGCCAGCACCGCCGGCATCGGAGGGTGCCGGACGAAGCGCACGTCGAACGCCCGCCAGGATCGCGCGCCGTAGCTGCCGATGGACGCATACATGAAGCCGGTGAACAGCGGCACTCCGCCCAGCCGCAGCACAGATGGCTCCGGGTAGATCCATGACCCGGCAGCGGTCTTGAACACCTCCATGACGGTGCCGGCGAGGTGGAACAGCAGGATGACCTTTGCTTCCTCCCGCGTTTCCAGTCCGGTTGCGAGCATGAGCACCTGGATCGCGATGGCGGCCAGGGTCAGGAAGTCATAGCGCGCCAGGGCAGCGCCGGGCGGATACCAGAAATGGGTGCCCAGGAGCAGCGCCAGCATGGCGGCGCCGAACAGGCAGGCCCAGGCCTGCTTGACGCCGAAGCGGACGAACTCGTGCAGGAAGGCGGTCGCGGGACGCCTTGCCGCACGCAGGGCAATGCGGCGCTCCCAAGCGACGCATCCGCGCAGGGCACGCCACCGCGTCGCGGCGCTGGTGCGGAACGCTTCTTTGCCTTCGCGGATCATGGTCTCCTGTCATAGGTTCGGCCCATTCCCCGCGTCACGCTGCACGGGATGGACTGCCGGCCGCTGCCGCGTGAAAGATCGGCCGGTCTGTGCTGGCCGCAGCGATGCCCAGGATTAGTGGGGTGGCCTCATCCTTCGGGCGCGCGGCGCGGCAGGGCCAGCCGGGGCGGTGGTGTCCGCCGGTGGCGTGCCGCCCGGTGACCGCAATGCCACCTGCGGCAAGGTAACCTCATCGGTGCACCCAGCTACGGCATGGGGCAGGCCGGACACGATCGCAGTCAGTTGCCCCGATCCCGGCCAAAGCATGAGGCACCCGCGGTCTGCATCCAGCACGTGACGGCGGCGGGTAATAGGCAGGCTTTCTGTCATGCTTTGATCCTATACCGGTTCCGCCACTTTGTCCGGCTTCGCTGCGTTTGCCGGGCCGGCATTGAGCCTTTTGGGCGTAGAACCCATCTTGCGGGGTAATGGAACGGGGGCAGCGTGAAGGATAGCGCCGACATTGAACGACGCCTGGAGCAGGCAGCCTCTGCCTGTATTAGGTCAGGGACACGCTTCACCGGACTGCGCCGGCAGGTGCTGGAGTTGGTGCTGCAATCCCCTGGGCCGGCGACGGCCTATGCGCTGCTGGACAAGCTGAAGGAGACGCACCGTGCGGCTGCACCGCCGACCGTGTATCGCGCGTTGGAGTTCCTGCAGCAGCAGGGGCTGATCCACCGGGTCGAGCGGCTGCAGGCCTTCGTCGGATGCGACGAGGGGGCGGCGCACAGCCATGCCGCACAGTTCCTGATTTGCCGGACCTGCGGCGCAGTGGACGAGGTGGATGACCACGCTGTCGCCGATGCGCTGGACCATGCTGCCGCGGCGAAGGGTTTCACCCCAGTCCACTCGACAGTTGAAGTTGAAGGTACCTGTGCCGCCTGCGTCGGAGCAGCACAGGGATTATAAGGAGCCGAGCAGGAGGAGATGACCCGGATTGTTCCTTGCTGCAGATCAGCCCAAGAGCATCAGATTGACGCGATAATCGTCGGGACTGCCCTAAGGCGATGCAGGTCAGCGCCGCTCGCCATCCAAGAGCGTGTTTAGGAGCGGCTCTGGCCTGTGGAAACGCGTTGCCGGCGGGGGTTAGTGCCCCCGCTTTAGCCACTCTTCCAGCAGTGCCACGTTGCGGATGTTCGCCTTGAACGCCGCGTCGAACAGGTCGCCTAGGATGGGCACCGCGCCGCCCGCGACCTCGATGGCCACGTTGCCCAGCATGCGCGCCAGCAGTGCGTTCGGTGCGCCGAGGTTGCGAGCCTCCCACACGACATACAGGGAAAGCGCCCCAGTCAGCACATCGCCCACCCCAGGCGCCAAGCCGATCAGTGCGTCCACGCCGAAGCGGAACCGGGTGCCGGGCAAACCGAACTGCGCGTCCATCAGCCGGGCCAGCCAGCGCAGGCGGGCCAGGCGGGCTGCGGTATTGGGCAGGGTGGCATAATCGTAAGTGGCGGCAACCATGGGAACCCCCTTCAAGGCGAGCGCGGCGCATATCGGGGGCCGCAGTCGCAAGTGCAAGCGGCGGTGCAAGCACAAGCCTTGCCCACAGCGCAGACCCGGCAGATGCTGGACACGCAGGGGAGGAACGATGGACATATCCGGCTTCGACCTGGCCCGGCTGACCCCGGGGTTCCTGCACGACCCTTATCCGACCTACCGCGCCCTGCGTGAGCAGGACCCGGTGCGCCGGATGCCCGACGGCTCGCTGTTCCTGACCCGGCATGCCGACCTGTCCCGCATCTACCGCGACAGCGCGACCTTCAGCAGCGGCAAGGCGGAGGAGTTCCGCCCCAAGTTCGGCGACACGCCGCTGTATGACCACCATACCACCAGCCTGGTATTCAACGACCCACCGCGCCATAGCCGCGTCCGCCGGTTGATCGCCGGGGCGCTCACGCCACGCGCCATCACCGGCATGGAGCCTGGGCTGATCCGGGCCGTGGACGGGCTGCTGGACCGGATGGAGGGTGCCGCCGACCTGATCGGAGACTATGCCGCCGCTATCCCGATCGAGGTCATCGGCAACCTGCTGGGTGTCCCACCGACGGAGCGCGGTCCGTTGCGCGGCTGGTCCCTGGCCATCCTGGGCGCGCTGGAGCCGGTTTTGACGCATAACGCCGCCGCCCGCGGCAACCAGGCAGTCATCGAGTTCCTGGCCTACCTGGAGCGCCTGACCGCCGACCGGCGCGCCCGGCCCGGCGATCCCGAGCAGGACGTGCTGACCCGGCTGATGCAGGACGGCCCCGAGGGCGACCGGTTGGCCCAGGCGGAGCTGCTGCACAACTGCATCTTCCTGCTGAACGCCGGGCACGAGACGACGACGAACCTGATCGGCAACGCCTTGGTGCTGCTGCACGATCATCCTGCGGAGCGAGCGCGGCTGCTGGCCGATCCCGCGTTGCTGCGCCCCGGCATCGAGGAAGTGCTGCGGTATGAAAGCAGCAACCAGCTCGGCAACCGCGCCATGACGGCGCCGTCGGAGGTCGGCGGACAGGTATATCCGGCCGGAACGCGCCTCACCCTCTGCATCGGTGCCGCGAACCGCGATCCGGAGGCGTTCCTGGACCCTGACCGCTTCGACATCGGCCGCACGCCGAACCGGCATCTCGCATTTGCCTCCGGCATCCACCAATGCGTGGGCATGAGCCTGGCCCGGCTGGAGGGCGCGGTGGCGGTCGGGCGTTTCCTGGCGCGTTTTCCGCGCTATGCCTTGGATGGAGCGCCGGTGCAGGGAATGCGGGCGCGCTTCCGCGGGTTCACGCGGGTGCCTGTGGTATTGGATGGCTGATGCTGGATGACGGACTTGGCTTGGATGTGCCCGTGGGTGCCCCAAAGCGCAAAGCTCCGACGCCTTCCGCCCTTCTGCGGCGCCAGTGGCGGAAGGCGCTGCGCTTTTTCGCCCTACACGCGCCTTCCGGGATTTCTGGCGAGAAGTGGCCGGGATCAGGGATTGTAAGCTGCGGTTGAGTGCAGAAAGCTGCAAATGGGGGATGCAGAAATGGCCACAACAGGATTTGGACGGCGTGCTGTCCTGGGCGGGGCGGCAACGCTGGCCTTCAGCGCGCGGGGTCAGGCCCAGGGCGCCCCGGTCCGGATCGGCGTGTTGACGGACGAGGGTGGGCCGTATGCCAGCAGCGGGGGCGCCGGGTCGGTGGTGGCGGCGCGCATGGCGGTGCAGGACTTCGGCGGCACCGTTCTGGGCTTGCCGGTCGAGGTGCTGCGCGCCGACACCCTGAACAAGCCGGACGTGGCCAGCAGCACGGCGCGCGGGTGGTATGACAGCGGCGTGGACGCCATCACCGACCTGCCGGTCACGCCGGTGGCCGCGGCGGTGCAGCAGGTCGCGAAGGAGAAGGGGCGCACAGTGATGATCACCGCCGCCGCCATCACCGAGTTCACCAGCAAGCTCTGCGCCCCCGTCAGCAGCCATTGGGCCGACGACACCCACGCGATGGCCGAAGGCACTGGCCGCGTGCTGACGCAGGGCGGCGGCAAGAGCTGGTATTTCATTGCAGTGGATTTCAGCTTCGGCGCCGCCCTGCAGGCGGAGGCGACGCGGGTGGTCGAGTCGGCCGGCGGCCAGGTGCTGGGCGGCACCAAGTTCCCGCTGGGCAACACCGACTACTCCGCGCAGATCGTGCAGGCGCGGACGAGCGGCGCCGACGTGATCGGCTTAGCGGCTGTCGGCGGGGACCAGGTGAACCTGATCAAGCAGGCTGCCGAGTTCGGTCTGCAGGCCGGCGGTAAGCAGACCTTGGCCGGGTTCCTGGTTTACATCACCGATATCCAGGCATTGGGGCTGGATGTGGCGCAGGGGTTCCGCTTTCCCGGCAGCTTCTATTGGGATACGGATGCGGGCACCCGCGCCTTCGGCCAACGTTTCATGGCGGACCGGCGGGCAATGCCGAGCAGCAACCAGGCCAACGTGTATGCGGCGACGCTGCACTTCCTGCGCGCGATGGCGCAGGCGGGAACGCGCGATGCCGTTGCGGTGGGCCGGGCCATGCGAGCGTTGCCGGTGCGCTACTTCGGCCATGAGGTCACGATGCGTGGGGATGGCCGGGTGCTGCACGACCTCGTGCTGTATCGCGTAAAGACGCCTGATGAGAGCCGAGGCGCATGGGATTTGCTGGCTCCGCTAGGCTCGGTGCCGGCGGCGGATGCGTTCCTGCCGGCAAACCCGGCCTGCACGGCTTAACCCTGCGAAGTTCAATGGTGTTACGCAGAACAACATCCGCCTTTTAGGGCAGACGGTGCGGCTGTGCGATGGCGGAACACGCTGCCGTCGTTCCGCCCTACGCAGGGCCGCGCCGGTGCTGGTTAGCCCATGATCTCCAGGATCATCTGTCGCAGCTCGGCCTTGGTAAAAGGTAGGGCCAGCGGCTCGCGCCGGGCTTCGTCTTGGTCGCGGCTGCTGGCGGCGAGCATGGCATTGAGCGCCCGGGTGTCGGCCTGCTGGGAAACGTTTTGGAGTCGTGACATAAAAACCTATTTTTCTAGCGTGCCCAGGGCAGCGGTGCTGCCGGCTGGGCTGGGTGAAATCTCCTGGACACGAGCGTACAGGAAAGAACGCCGGCACGGAGGTGCACGGCGCAGCCGATCTTGGGAGGGGTGGGAGGCTACATTCCTGACCCGGCGGGTAACGCCAGCGGAACCACATGCCTCAACCTGCTTCAAAATAGCTTTTCGTAGATTGGTTGATTCGGCACTGATTGCAAGAGGTCGTTCCGCAACCGCCGCGTGCCCCAGGCTGTTAGGTGCTATTGGATAGGGCGGGAACGCAACACAAGAGGCAGCATCTCCGGGCGGCGGTCATAAAGGGTTTGATGGCCGCGGCCGGGCCGGCGTTGGCGCAAGGCGTTCCGGCCGATACCCTGGGCGTAGTGCTCGAGCGCGGCACGGTGGTGTGCGGCGTGGCGACGGCGGGCGTCGGCCTCAGCATGCCCGATAGCCAGGGGATTTGGCGCGGGGTGGATGCCGATTACTGCCGGGCATTCGCCGCGGCGGCGCTGGGGTCGGCGGACAAGCTGCGCTTTGTCGTCACCACGACGCAGCAACGCTTCACGGCGCTGCAATCGGGAGAGGTGGACGTGCTGGCCCGGGCGACGACCTGGACCTACACCCGCGACGTGACGGTCGGCATGACCTTCGCCGCCAAAAACCTGTATGACGGCCAGGGCTTCATGTTAGAGAAATCCTTTGGGGTGGCGTCCGCCAAGGACCTGGACGGCGCCACGGTCTGCATGCTGCCGGGCACCACCAGCGAGCAGAACGTCAACGACTTCTTCCGCGCCAACAAGATCAAGTTCCAGCCCGTCATCATCGAGGCTGCGGCAGAAATCCAGGCTGCGTTCCTGTCGGGGCGCCGCGACGTTTACTCGAACGACCGTACCGACATGGCGGGCATCCGGGCGTCGCAGGGACCCAAGGCTGCCGACCTGGTGATCCCTCCGGAAACCATCAGCAAGGAACCGGTCGGCCCGCTGGTCCGCAAGAATGACGGGCGCTGGTTCGACCTGGTGCGCTGGACGCACATCGCGCTGGTCGCAGCGGAGGAGCTTGGCATTACCCAGGCGAACGTCGAGCAGATGCGGTCAAGCACGAATCCGGAAGTCCGGCGGCTGCTGGGCGTAGAGGGCGACTTCGGCAAGCAGCTCGGGATAGACAGTGGCTGGGCAGTGTCGGTCATCAAGACGGTTGGCAACTACGGTGAGATCTGGGACCGCAACCAGAAGCCGCTCGGCGCCGATCGAGGGTTGAACCGGCTTTGGAAGGATGGCGGCCTGCAATATGCGCCGCCGTTCCGGTAGGCCGGGCCACGCGGTCGCGGGTGAAAGCTGGCCCCGTCTGCCGATGCAGGCTTCGTAGGTTCCATGGCACGCCGGCTCGTGCTTCCAATGCCGGCGGGTTCGCGTCGGCAGGTTACTTAGAGCGGGTTTGGTACAGACAGAAGCACCAAGCTCACTGTAGCTATTGTTTCTACGAGCATGTTCGATCAAACGAAGCCGTTTGATCGAACATGCCCTAGCCGCCTTGTCCGTTGCGCTTCCCTACCCAACTGCAACTCATTGAACAAAAGGGCCTACCATGCCTGTCACACGACGTGCCGCGCTGGCCGGAGCCGCTGTTGCAACCATGGCCGCAAGCCCCGCGCCGAAGGATGCCTGGGACTTCGAGTTCCCATCCATCGACGAGGGCACGCTTCGCCTGGCCGATTTCCGCGGCAAGGTGCTCCTGGTGGTCAACACCGCCTCGTTCTGCGGCTTCACCCCACAGTTCCGGCAGCTTGAGGCGGCACAGCGCACCCTCTCGCCCCGTGGGTTCAGCCTGATCGGCGTGCCCAGCCAGGATTTCGGCCAGGAAAGCGGCAGCAACGGCGAGGTGAAGGCATTCTGTGAGGCCACGTTCGGCGTGGACTTCCCGATGGCCGGCATCAGCCATGTCCGCGGCGACCAGGCCACGCCGTTCTATCAGTGGGTGCGTGCGCAGCGCCGCTGGGAGCCCGGCTGGAACTTCAACAAGGTGCTGATCGCCCGTGACGGGACGATCGCCGGCACTTACGGCTCCGGCGACCTGCCTGAGGCCGGCGACGTCAAGGCCGCCATAGACCGGGAACTAGCCCGGAGCGTCTAACAGCCGGACGACCTCGGCGATCACCGCCTGGAACATCGGCGTCGTCAGCAGCCCGGTGTTCGTGTTGTAGCGGGACACGTGATAGCTGTCGGCCAGGATCACGCCGCCGGGCAGGGTGGTGAAGACGCCATGCTGGAACTTGATCCGGCTGACCGGCAGCCCGCAGGCCCGCAGCACCGCCGCATGGGCTAGGACGCCGAGGGTCAGGATCACTCGCAGGTTCGGCATGCCCTTCAGCTCCGCCCGGAGGAACTGGTTGCAGGTCCGGACCTCTAGCGGCTGCGGCAAGTTGGCGGGGGGAACGCAGCGCACGGCGTTGATGACGCGAGTGCGGGCCAACTCCATGCCGTCGTCCGGCCGGGCGTCATACTTGCCGGTGGCCAGGCCGTGCAGGATCAGCGTTTCATACAGCAGCACTCCGGCATGATCGCCGGTGAACGGCCGCCCCGTACGGTTGGCGCCGCGCACGCCGGGCGCCATTCCGACAACCAAGAAGGGCGCGTCCACCACCCCCCAGCTCGGCACCGGGCCGTTGAACCATTCGGGGTTGGCGGCCTGATTGGCCCGGCGATACTCGACCAGCCGCGGACATAGCGGGCAGTCGTGTGGAGGTTGTTCAATCATCGTGGGCGTCGTCATCGCAGCACCATAGGAGAGTAGGCATGAACTGGCGACGCATCCTGGTGGCCATCGGCGCGAATCTGCCGGGTCCAGGCGGCCGCACCGCGCTGCAAAGCTGCGAATGGGCAGTGCGGCGGTTGGCGGAGCTGCCGGATTTGCGTTTGGAGTCGGTGTCGGCCTGGTACGAATCCGCGCCGGTGCCGGCGTCGGACCAGCCGCCATTCGTCAATGGCATCGCCATGCTGTCCGGCGTCGCCGAGCCGCACGCGCTGCTGGCCGCACTGCACGGGATCGAGGCGGAAGCGGACCGCACCCGGACGGTGCCGAACGCCGCACGGACCCTGGACCTGGACCTGATCGGGATGGATGGGCTGGTGCTGGACGGCCCGCTGTTGCTGCCGCACCCGCGTGCGGCCGGGCGTGCCTTCGTGCTGGTCCCGCTGTGCGACGTGGCCCCGGACTGGCGCCACCCGCTGCTGGCCCGGACGGCTGCGGAGCTGCTGCCAAGCGTGCGCGGCGGGGCCATTCGCGCATTACCCTTGCCCGGAAGCGCAGACGCAACTAATTAAAGGGTTCAACTGAATTTGCTGGAGGTCGTGACGCATGGCTCGCGTGACCGTTGAAGACTGCGTCCAAAAGGTTCCGAACCGCTTTCAGCTGGTGCTGCTGGCGGCGCAGCGCGCCCGGAACCTCAGCCGTGGCGAGGAGCTGACCGTTGACCGCGACGATGACAAGAACCCTGTCGTCGCCCTGCGTGAGATCGCCGGGGAAACGGTGGACCTGAAGTACTTGGAGCAGGACCTCATCAAGTCGCTGTCTCGCGCCCCAGAGCCTGAGCCGGCGGACGAGGAGGTGCTTGACCTGATCCCGACCGACCAGAACATCTTCGGCCTGCAGGACGTGTCCGCCGACGAGGAGGCCGCGTCACTCCCAGTCGAGGAGATGCCGGACGACATCGAGGCAGCCATCGAGGCGGAGTTGGGTGGCCGTCGCCGCTAACGTCCCGCTTCCGCGGGTGCCTGATGGCCTGGCGGCGGGCGATGCGTCCGCGCGCCTTGCCAGCCCGCAGCAGAGCTTGGTGTCTAAGGTCCTTTCCTATGATGCTAAGGCGGATACCGGGCTTTTGGATGCTGCGTATGAACTCGCGGCGACAGCACACGCACAGCAGACGCGTGACAACGGCGATCCCTACATCACGCATCCGCTTGCGGTGGCCAGTATCCTCGCGGGATACCGCCTAGACACCGCGACCATTGTGACGGCCCTGCTGCACGATGTGATCGAGGATACGGCCATCAAGCTGCCGGACTTGGAGCGCCGCTTCGGTCCTTCCATCGGTGGCCTTGTGGACGGCGTCACCAAGCTGACCCGGCTGGAACTACAGTCCGACCGCACGAAGCAGGCGGAAAACTTCCGGAAGCTCGTGCTCGCCATGAGCAAGGACATCCGCGTCCTGCTGGTGAAGCTTGCAGACCGCCTGCACAATATGCGGACCCTGCATTACGTGCTGAAGGCTGAGCGGCGCCAGCGCATCGCCCGCGAGACGATGGAGATCTATGCCCCGCTTGCTGAGCGCATCGGCATGGATGCGCTCAAGACCGAGCTGCAAACCTTGTCCTTCGCCCAGTTGGAGCCGGAGGCATTCGACACCATCCAGGCTCGGCTGAACTTCCTGCGTGGACAGGGCGCCGACGTGATCGAGGACATACGCGGCGAGCTGTTCCGGGTTTGCGCGGAAAGCGGGGCCGAGCCGCTGGAAGTCACGGGGCGGGAGAAATCTCCCTACTCGATCTGGGAGAAGATGCAGCGGCGGAACGTGGCGTTCGAGCAGTTGTCGGACATCATGGCGTTCCGGGTGGTGATGCCGACCCGCGACGCCTGCTACATGGCGCTGGGCGCGATCCATGCCGCGTATCCGGTGATCGCTGGCCGGTTCAAGGACTACATCAGCACGCCGAAATCCAACGGCTACCGCAGCCTGCATACCGGGGTGACGTTGCGCGAGCCACGGAACCAGAAGATCGAGGTGCAGATACGCACCGCCGATATGCACGACGTCGCCGACAACGGTGTGGCGGCGCATTGGCTTTACAAACAGCAGGATGCGTCCAGCAGCGAGCTGCAGCAGTTCCGCTGGGTGCAGGACCTGCTCGAAATCCTGGAGAACTCGCAGGCGGCCGATGACTTCCTGGAGAACACCAAGCTTGAGCTGTATCAGGACCAGGTCTTCTGCTTCACGCCGAAGGGGCAGTTGATCGAGCTGCCGCGGGGCGCCACCAGCATAGACTTCGCCTATGCCGTCCACAGCCAGGTCGGTGACCGCTGCGTCGGTGCGAAGGTCAATGGCCGCCTGCTGCCGCTGCGGCACGAGCTGCAGAATGGCGACCAGGTGGAGATCCTGACCGCGCGTGACGGCACGCCGTCGCCGTCATGGGAACGCTTCGTCGTCACGGGCAAGGCGCGGGCGCGCATCCGGCGCTGGGTGGCGCAGCAGCAGCGGCAGAACAACCTCGATGCCGGGCGGGCCGCGCTGGCCAAGGCGTTCCGGCAGGAAGGCGTGGACGGGTCGGAAAAAACCCTGGAGCCGGCGCTGAAGGCGTTCAAGGCCGCAACGACCGATGACCTGTATGTGGCCGTCGGTACCGGCAACGTCGGGCCGAAGGACGTGGTTTACGCAGCCTACCCCGAGCTGCGGCAGGCGCCGCGCGCGCCGCGCATGATGCCCAGCCTGCCGCCGCGTGCCGGCCGGCCGATGGGGCGGGATGGGTCCATGCCGATCAGCGGGCTGGTGACGGGGATGGCCGTGCACTATGCCGGCTGCTGCCACCCCGTGCCCGGCGACCGCATCGTCGGCATCGTCACGACCGGCAAGGGCGTCACCATCCACGTCAAGGATTGCCAGACGCTGGAAAGCTTTGCCGCCACGCCCGAGCGGTTCATCGATGTGGGTTGGGACGCGCCGCTGGACGGGATGCGGGCCAACCATACCGGACGTATCAGCGCCATCGGCGTCAACCAGCCCGCCACCCTGGCCAACCTGACCAATGCCGTCGCCAAGCACGATGGGACCGTCACCAACCTTCAGGTGACCAACCGGCAGCAGGACTTCTTCGAGGTCGTGCTGGACGTGGAGGTGCGCGACCTGCGGCATTTGTCGAACGTGATTGCCGGGCTGCGCGGCGCCGGCGGGGTTACCCAGGTCGAACGGGCGAAGGGATGACCCGGGCGTGATCATCGGCCTGGGATCAGACCTGTGCGACATCCGCCGGGTCGAGCAGGTCATGGCGCGGCATGGCGAGCGTTTTCTGAAGCGGGTGTTCACCCCGGTCGAGCGGGCACGGGCGGAGCGCCGGACAGCGTCGTTGCACGCCGGGACCTATGCCAAGCGGTTCGCGGCCAAAGAGGCCTGTGCGAAGGCGCTCGGAACCGGGTTCAGCCAAGGGGTGTTCCATTCGGACATGGGTGTCGTGAATCTGCCGACGGGGCAGCCGACGATGGCGCTGACCGGCGGCGCCGCGCTGCGGTTGCAGACGATCACGCCGCCCGGCCTGGTGGCGTGCATGGCGGTGACGATCACTGACGAATATCCCTACGCGTTCGCCCAAGTCGTGATTTCAGCGGAGCCGGACAGCAACTCGCATCAGCGCTAGGCGGGCCGCTTGCTTGACAGGTCCGGCCCGTAGCGGCTTTGTGCGGCCACCTTCCATACGGATCACCTCTCCTCCATGGCGAAGAAAGCATCGGGCGGACTGCTCGAGAACGTGAAGACGATCGTCTATGCCGGGCTGATCGCCGTTGGCATCCGGACCATCGCATTCGAGCCGTTCAACATCCCCTCCGGCTCGATGATCCCGACCTTGCTTGTGGGCGACTACCTGTTCGTGTCCAAGTACAGCTACGGTTACTCCCGCTATTCGCTGCCGTTCTCGCCCGACTTGTTCAACGGGCGCATTTTCGGCCATACGCCCGAGCGTGGGGACGTGGCGGTGTTCCGGCTGCCCAGCGACACCTCGGTTGACTACATAAAGCGCATCATCGGCTTGCCCGGCGACCGCATCCAGATGAAGGCGGGTCAGCTTTACATCAATGGGACGCAGGTGCCGCGGACCCGGCTCGGCACATACACCGCCGTGGATGAATACAACCATTCGGAGGTGGACGCCCTTTATACCGAGATGCTGCCGAACGGGCGCAGCCATGAGCTGCTCAAGCGAGGCGATGACGGTAGGGCGAACAACACCGAGGAATACAAGGTGCCCGAAGGCTACGTGTTCGCCATGGGAGACAACCGCGACAACTCTGCCGACAGCCGGTTCTCGGCGTCGGAGCGCGGTGTCGGCTACTTGCCGATCGAGAACCTGGTGGGCCGGGCGGAGTTCATCTTCTTCTCCGTAGATGCGGAGGCGCCGTGGTGGCAGGTCTGGGAGTGGCCGTTCGAGATACGCTGGGGCCGGCTGTTGCACGGCATTTCGTGACCGATCCGGCGGGGCCTGACGCCGCGGGCATCGCCGAGGCCATCCTAGGCCATAGCTTCGCCCAGCCCGACCTCCTGCAGGAGGCGCTCACCCACCGTTCCGCCGCGCATGGCCGCGCCAGCCCGCTGCGCCGTGGCGACCGGCGCGGGGTCGGATCAAATGAGCGGCTGGAGTTCATTGGCGACCGGGTGCTGGGCTTACTGATTGCGGAGTGGCTGATCGAGCGCTTTCCGCTGGAGCAGGAGGGCGAGCTAGGCCCGCGCCATGCCATGCTGGTGTCCCGCAGCGTATTGGGGGAGATCGCGGTTGAGGCCGGGCTGTCGGCGGCGCTGTCCATTGCGCCGAACGAGGCACGGGCAGGGGTGGCGAGCCTGACCAACGTGCTCGCGGACGCGACGGAGGCACTGATCGGCGCGATGTATCTGGACGGCGGCCTTGACCCGGCCCGGCGCTTCGTCCGCCGTGCCTGGCTGCCCGCCATCGAGGCGCAGCGCAAGCCGCCCAAGGACCCCAAGACGGCATTGCAGGAACGGCTGATGGCGCGCGGCCGTCCGCTGCCCATATACCAGGTGGTGTCGCGCACCGGTCCCTCACATGGGCCGAGCTTCATCATCGAGGTGGCCGCCGAAGGCCATACGGGCAGGGGCACGGCTGGCAGCAAGCGGCTGGCAGAGCGTCTGGCCGCCGCCGACCTGCTGGAGAAGCTGCCAAAATGACCGAACCCCAAGCTGGCGACCTAGCCAGCCCGCGCTGCGGCTTCGCCGCCATCGTCGGCGCCCCGAATGCCGGCAAGAGCACGCTGCTGAACCGCCTGACCGGCGCGAAGCTGTCCATCGTCAGCCCGAAGGCGCAGACGACCCGCTTCCGCGTGCTGGGCATCCTGATGCGGGGTGCCTGCCAAATCCTGCTGGTGGACACGCCGGGCATCTTCCGTCCGCGGCGTAAGCTGGACCGTGCAATGGTGAAGGCGGCTTGGACCGGTGCTGACGATGCCGACCTGACGCTGCTGCTGGTGGACGCCAAGGCCGGGGCCAACGAGTCGGTGCTGGGGATCGCGCGGCAGTTGGCGGACCGGAAGCGGCGCACCTGGCTGGTGCTGAACAAGATAGACCTGATCGCACCGCATATGCTGCTGCCGCTGACCGCAGCATTGAGCGCGGTTCTGACGTCAGAAGAGACGTTCATGGTCAGCGCCGCCAATGGCGACGGGCTGGACCGGCTGCTGGACGCGCTGGCGGCCGGGATGCCGGCGGGTCCGCATCTGTATCCCGATGACGACCTGACGGACCTGCCGGACCGGCTGCTGGCGGCGGAGATCGTGCGGGAGCAGGTTTTCCTGCAAATTCAGGAGGAAATCCCCTACGGCTGCACCGTCGAGACAGAGAACTGGCAGGAAAAGCCCGACGGGTCCGTGCGGGTGGAGGCAACGATCTACGTCGCGCGTGCCGGGCATAAGGCGATCCTAATCGGCGCCGCCGGCGCCCGCATCAAGGAGATCGGCGCCCGTGCCCGCAAGGAGCTGGGCGGGTTGCTGGACCGTCCGGTCCACCTGTTCCTCAACGTCAAGGAGCGGGCGGGCTGGGACGAGGAGGGCGCCCGGCTGCGTGCCATCGGCCTCGACGATCCCGGCTGAGCCGTGGAGTGGGAAGGGCCTGCCGTCGTGCTGGCCGCCCGGCCGCAGAGCGAGGGCAACGCGGTGGTGACGGTGCTGACGGAGGCACAGGGCAGCCACCGCGGGCTGGCGCGAGGCGGCAATTCACGGAGCCAGGCGTCACTGTGGCTGCCGGGCAACCTGGTGCAGGCGCGATGGGTGGCGCGGTTGCAGGAGCAGCTTGGCAGCTTGACGGCGGAGCTGGTGCATCCCGGCGCCGCGCTAGCGATGGATGATCCGCTGACCCTGGCCATCCTGTCCGCGGCCTGCGCCGTCGCCGAGGGTGCGTTGCCGGAGCGGGAGCCGCATCCCCGGGTGTTCGCCGGCCTGGTGCAGTTGATTGCCGGGCTGGCCCGCGGTGAGGACGCGCTGACGGAGTTCGTGCGGTGGGAAGCGTCGCTGTTGGCCGACCTCGGCTATGGCATGGACCTGTCGGCCTGCGCGGTGACGGGGGAGGTGGCTGGGCTGGCGTGGGTGTCGCCGCGGACGGGACGGGCGGTTTCGGACGACGCCGCCGGAGAGTGGCGGGCGCGGCTGCTGCGGTTGCCGGGCTTCCTGGCCGGGGCGAACAGCGCCGGGCCGGAGGACTGGCGGGATGGCCTGAAGCTGACTGGGCACTTCCTGGAGCGCGACGCCTTCGGTCATCACCACCGACCCGTGCCGCCGGCCCGGCATATGCTGTATGACCGGGTGCTGGCCTTGGCGGCGTCGTAGCCGTTCGCTATATGTTCCGGATCAAGCGGGGACCCCATGCCTGACGACCTCACCGGTACCATCGAGGACACCAATCTTCGCGACGCGTTGAGCGAGCGTTATCTCGCCTATGCCCTCAGCACCATTATGTCGCGCAGCCTGCCGGACGTGCGGGACGGGCTGAAGCCGGTGCATCGCCGGCTGATCTACGCCATGCACCAGCTCAAGCTCGACCCGGCCAGCGGCTTCAAGAAGTGCGCCCGGGTGGTCGGCGACGTGATCGGCAAGTATCACCCGCACGGTGACGTCGCGGTGTATGAGGCGCTGGTGCGGCTGGCGCAGGACTTTGCCGCGCGCTACCCGCTGATCGAGGGCCAGGGCAACTTCGGCAACATCGACGGCGATAATGCCGCGGCCATGCGCTACACTGAGGCGCGGCTGACCGAAGTCGCGCAAACCCTGCTGGCCGGCATCGACGACGACGCGGTGGACTTCCGCGCCACCTACGACGGCGAGGAGCACGAGCCTGTCGTGCTGCCCGGCGGCTTCCCGAACCTGCTCGCCAACGGATCGGCGGGGATCGCGGTGGGGATGGCGACCAGCATCCCGCCGCACAATGCCGGGGAGGTCTGCGCCGCCGCGATCCACCTGATCGGCAACCCCAGTGCGACCACGGCGGACCTGCTGCTGCACATGCCCGGTCCGGACTTCCCGACCGGCGGCACGCTGATCGAGGACCCGGCCGCCGTCCTGCAGGCCTATGAAACCGGGCGCGGCGGCTTCCGCACCCGCGCGAAGTGGGAGGTGGAGCGCGGCAAGCACGGCGTCTGGCAGGTCGTCGTCACCGAGATCCCCTACCAGGTGCAGAAGACCCGGCTGATCGAGCAGATCGCCGAGTTGCTTGAGGCCAAGAAGCTGCCCTTCCTGGCCGATGTGCGGGACGAAAGCACGGAACACGTCCGCCTGGTGCTGGAGCCGAAGTCCCGCGGCGTCGAGCCGGAAGTGCTGATGGAGACGCTGTTCCGGGTGACGGCGCTGGAGGCGAAGTTCTCCCTCAACATGAACGTGCTGACGGCCGACCATACGCCGGTCGTGCTTGGCTTGAAGGGCGTGCTGCGCGCGTGGCTGGACCATCGGCAGGAGGTGCTGGTCCGCCGCTCTCGCCATCGCCTGGCGGCGATCCAACGTCGGCTGGAGATACTGGACGGCTACCTCGCGGTGTTCCTGAACCTGGACGAGGTGATCCGAATCATTCGCGAGGACGATCATCCGAAGCCCGCGCTGATCGCCCGTTTCACGCTGACGGACCTGCAGGCGGAGGCGATCCTGAACATGCGCCTACGCTCGCTGCGCCGGCTGGAGGAGATGGAGATACGCAAGGAGCACAAGTCGCTGACGCGGGAGGCCGGCGGCTTGGAGGTGTTGCTGGGCGACGTGCGGCGGCAGTGGAAGGCGATTACGGCGGAGCTGCAATCGGTGCGAGAGCGGTTCGGGTCCGGCCGGCTTGGCGACCGGCGCACGGTGATCGGGGCGCCGCCGGCTGCAGTGCTGGTGGACGAGGACTCGCTGATCGAGCGGGAGCCGGTCACTGCCATCCTGTCGGCCAAGGGCTGGATGCGCGCGGTTCGCGGGCATCTTGAGGGTGGGGCGGAGCTGAAGTTCAAGGAAGGCGACCAGCTTCGCCTGATGGTGCCGTGCCAGACGACGGACCGGCTGTGCTTGGTCGGCACCGGCGGCCGGGCGCATATCATCCGGGCTGGCGACCTGCAGCGTGGGCGCGGTGACGGCCAGGCGATCCGGCTGCTGGCGGAGATGGGCAACGACGAGGACGTGGCGGCGCTGTTCGTGCTGCAGCCGGGTTCGCGTTACTTGATGGCGAGTGATGCCGGGCGTGGCCTGGTCGTGCTAGGCGCCGACCTGATGGCGGAGAAGCGGACGGGGAAGCAGGTGCTGAACCTGCGCCCCGGCGAGTCGCTCCGGGTCTGTGTGCCGGCAGTGGGCGACCACGTCGCGGTGATCGGGACCAACCGCAAGCTGCTGGTGTTTCCATTAGAGGCGGTTCCGGAGCTGTCCCGCGGCTCCGGGGTGCAGTTGCAGAAGTACGCTGGCGGCACATTGGCCGACGCCAAGGTGTTCCGGCTGACGGACGGGCTGACGTGGCAGTTGGGCGAGAAGACGCGGACGCAGACCGACTTGGCGCAGTGGATGGGCACCCGCGGCCATGCCGGACGCCTGCCGCCGAACGGGTTCCCGAAGTCCGGGCGATTCAGCTAGCCCGGTTGGGATGCTGCACTTCTCCCTCTCCCTCCGGGAGAGGGAGAAGTATCCGTCAGTCTCCTGCCAGACGTGCGCCGCCCAGTGGCGACGCCAGGCGCATAACGGCTCCAACCCCCGCCGCTCCATCAAGGCCCAGCACGGCGTCCGCCAGCCGCTCCGTCCGCTCCTCGCCCAGCACCGGGGCGCTTAGCCCGGCAAACTTGCCGCGCAGCTCCGCATCACTGAGGAAATTGTCCGGCTCCCCTTTCGGCACCACGACCAGGCGGCTGAACGTCTGCCCCCCAGCCACCACCGTCAGCCGCCCCGCCATATTGGCCGGCGCATGCGACTGCACCTCCGCGTCCAGCTCGCAGCGGATACGAAGCATCAGGGCGCGCAACGCCGGGTCGTGCAGCCGGGCATAGCTGTCCCACCCCATGCCGCCCGACATCAGCGCCGTCGCGATCACGAACGGGCCGCTGAACTGCCCGTCCACGACCGCCTGCGGATTGGATTTCTGCTCCGCCGGGTCGCCGATCAGCCGCATTCCCGCCGCGGGGAGGCCGAGGACAACGCTCTCGATGGAGGCCGGGTCAATCCCATGCTCCGCCCGCAACGCCAGGGCGGCATCTATGCCGGCGTGGCCGTAGCGGCAGGACGGATAGGGCTTCACTGCGGTCTGCATCAGCTCGAACTGGGTGCCCAGGTCCTGCGTCGCCCGTGCCGGGTTGGGGTTCGGCGCATAGGCGCGCAGGAAGCCGTGCGTGCCCTCGATCCCCTCCGCCGCCCCCTTGAAGCC
>CAXTOB010000027.1:0-7147 GCA_964245505.1 uncultured Acetobacteraceae bacterium
GGGCGGTCGGGCGGGGCTAGGGCTGTGCGGGAATTGGGGAGCGGGAGAACCCGGGCGGCGGGTTGCGGACATTAATCCCATCACCGGCCGCAAAGGCTTTCATATGCTCCGCGGTGAAGGTGCTTAGACCCTCGGCATACATAGCTGCCTGCCAAGCAATGAGACCGTTGAGCATTCCCAAAGTGTTCCATACTGGCCCAAGATGAAGAACCCACAACTCAATCTCGCGCACAGTGACGTCACGGCTGGGCGTTAGAAGCTCTGCAATCCTGACAAGAGCTTCCGTTGACTGTTCATTATGGACGCCGGCCGGTTCGTGCCACTCAGCTTGCTCACCATAACAATCCGTATAAAAGCCAGCCTGTTTGAGTAAGTCGTATTCTTCCGTATGCTTTGCGGTAGGGTCCAAAAGCAAAGCAAGGTCGGCCAGCGTTCGCGCGCCCTTCAACGCAAGATCGGGAAGGAGTATGGTCCCGTTCTTGGCACGGTGGTTGCGATACTTTTTCCAGTGGTTACGGAGGTCGTCATCCTGCGCCACTGCGATACCGCGTAGGATGCTCGGTTTGTGAGCTTCTTCAACGGATAGGATGGCTAGGGCAGCAGCAGATGGGAGACTTCCGGCCTTTATCAAAAGGCGCGCATCGGACACCAGTCGCCGCGCATTGCGGATGGCGATGTTGGAGCCTTCTGCTATTTGGGCCGGGGTCAAAGGGCCACGATATCGCTTCTGTGCCATGTAGCGATTTACCACAGTCGGTGCGTCGCGCAACGGCAGCTTTCGCAAAGTCTATTTAGGCCCTCTAAACGGCGGCTATTTAGGCCGCGCTGGACGGCGGGACCGGGAGCCTCACTACCTCGACGCACGCCCGCAACAACTCCGCAGATGGCCCGCCGGAATAAATGTCATCGGTGATGTTGCCGGCCTCATGCCCCACTACAGCCGCCACCACGGCCCGGTCTATGCCAGCGTTCCGCGCCGCCGACACGAACCAGCGCCGAAGGCTGTGCATGTCAATCCGGCCCTGGCGCTGGCCTGTAACCGCTTCGTCAACCTTCAGCCGCCTTCGGTAGTGCCCAAATCGCTTGCTGACCGCCATGCTCCGTTCCCGGCCTTCCTTCCTAGGCCCGGCTTCATGGAACAGATACGCCTCCGCCGCCTTGCCCTCGACGCGCCGCGCAACCAGCGCCGCCAACTCGGAATGGATCGGCACACGCCGCACCCCGGCCTGTGTCTTGGACTGCCGCAGCTTGAACCAGCCCGCGGCGCTGTCTGCCACGGTCAGCCTATAGACCTCCTCAATTCGCATCCCGCTAAGCGCCGCGACCCTGATAGCGTCCGCCAACTCGGCATCGGCCCCGCCCTGTAGCAAGGTCGCCACTTCCGCATCTGTGAACGGGCGCTTGGGCTTCTCCGCCCCCCGGGCGCTGCTGCCCTTCGCTAATGACTGCCCCCGCCAGGGGTTCACGTCCACGGGCGTCCGCTTCCCAAGCCACGTCCAGTAAGACGATGCCGTGCTGATCTTCCGATTCGCAGTGCCGCGGCTGATCCCTTTGCCAACCAGCGCCTCCGTCACGTAGCGGCCCGCCGCCGCCTTGGTGAACGCCTCGATAGTGGGCGCGATGCCCGCCGACTTCGCCCACTCCTCAAGCCCTATCAGGTCCGACCGATACTGCCCCGCCGTGCGGGCGTTCACCGGACCCTTCGGCCCACCTTCAGCAAGCCAAGCGTCCACGTAATGCCGTAGCGGGGTGGCACGACCCCGGGCCAGGTCCATCATCGTCCGCGCCGCTTCCTCCCCGTGGCTGGCCGCAAAGCTGTCCGCGTGGTCGCCAAGGAGGCTTTCGGCCGCGTCTAGGGCAGTGTCGTGGGCGTTGCGCTCGACTAGCCCGCCGTCTGTCCAGACCTCCGACCCGCGACCCCCGAATGCCTGGACGCTTGCGGGGTCGCCACGTCCCAGCGCCGCCAGGGTCTCCCGCCAGGCCAGTCCGGCATCAACGGCCGGGGAAGAGCCGCCGCCGGCCTTGCCCGCCTGGTCTATGCGGCGCTGAAAGGCGGCTAGGGCCTCGTAACGCCGGGCTTGGGCCACCCGCAGATCATGGGTCCGCAAGGACAGAACCAGGCGCTTGCAACCCATCAGGGCGCGAAGGGGCCGGGGCACGTCTTTGACGCAATGCCAGGTCAGGTGACGCTGCTCTAAATGCTTGGTGTCCCGCACGGTCGCCCCCATAGATGCCCCCACAGGTATGCTCCCACAGGTAGGGTCTGTAAATGCCTGTTTTGGCGCGTCTATTGGTATTTGCGGACCCGAAACGTCCCCTCCCCTACGGGACGCCAACTTGCTAGGTAAAGACGGTGCATCGTTCCCAGCGTCAGCCGTGATCGAACGCCGAAGATTTAACCAGCGCGAACACCCCCCGGCCGGCTTCCAGCCCCAGCGTGCCCACCGAATCCCGCGTCAACCGCGCCAACACCGCCGTCGGCCCAATCTGCAAGGTCGCGAACACCTCGTGTAGCCCGGCCGGGCCGATGCTGGCCACCACGGCCGGCAGCACGTTATGGCTGCTGATCCCATCCGGCTGGCGGAGCGCCACCGACACATCGCGTGCGCGAAGCCGTAGCCGCAAACGAGACCCTGCCGGCTCCGCCCGCAACGGCACCACGAGCATCCCGCCCGCGAAGCGCAACTGCGTCAGCCCTCGCGCGGAGTCATGCCCATCTACAATGCAGTCCAGCACCGCGCCGGCATCCCGCCGTTTACTGAGCAGCGGCAGGTCGGTCCGGGCCGTGAGGTCGGCAACCGGACCCGCCGCCAGCACGCGCCCAGCCTCCATCAGCACCAGCGTGTCCGCCAGCCGGTCCACTTCCGCGAGGTCATGCGTCACATACAGGATCGGCAGCCCCGCTACGTCGCGCATGCGCTCCAAAAAAGGCAGGATCTCGGCCTTGCGCGGGCCGTCCAGCGCCGCCAGCGGCTCGTCCATCAGCAGCAGGCGCGGGCGGGACAGCAAGGCCCGGCCCAGCGCCACCCGCTGCCGCTCCCCGCCGGACAGCGCCCGAGGGCGCCGGGGCAGCAGCGGCGCGATCTCCAGCAGGGCCACGACTTCGGCAAAGTCCGGCCCGGCTGCATTCCGCGGCGCCCGCCGCGCGCCATAACGCAAGTTCGACTCGACGCTCAAATGCGGCAGCAGCCGCGCATCCTGGAACACGACGCCGCAGCGCCGCCGTTCCGCGGGGACGATCACGCCGGATGCGGTGTCCAGCAGGATCGCCCCATCCAGCGCAACGTGCCCCGCAACCGGGCGCAGCAGCCCGGCAATGATCGACAGCACCGTGCTTTTCCCGGAACCGCTCGGCCCGAACAGGGCGGTGACGCCGGCCGGCGCCGTGAACGCCGCATCCAAAGTGAAGCCCGCAAAGCCGTGCCGTGCTGCGACGTCCAGCATTGGGGCGAGAGCTAGCAGCCCCGCAACCGGTGTATCCGCCGAACCGGCGGGCCGGAGAGTAATAGGCTGGCGATGGTTGGGATAAACCATGCCGAGGACAACTCGGCTGCCGCCACTGCGTCGTCGGGCGCCTCTATCGCGACATAGCTGGCCACTGTCAGTGTCGGCATCTGTTCCAGCGTCTCGCTAGTGCTGGCAAAAACTGCGCCGAATTCGCCCAGGCCCGCTGTCGTGCCGCAGAATATGGCGTCTTGGCGATATGTGCCCCATGGTCCACCGCCGTCCCCCCAGCTTAGGCGCACCGCTCCGACGTTGCGGTATGGCAGAACGACCGCGCCCGCAAGAAATCCGCCGAGCGGACAATATTGGGCCGCAACCCCGATGCAGTGCATCGGGGCAACGACCCACTAGCAGCCAGGGCGGAAGGGACCCGAAGGAACGCCCCATAGGCTGCCGCGATAGGCTTGTGACCAGTGCGGCGAAGGTCAGCCCGCCTTCTTTGCCTTCGCCTTCGGTGCCGGCTTAGCAGCCGCCTTCGGCTCCGGCTTCTTCTCGGCGACGTTCAGGGCGTCCTTGACCTGCTTGGCTGGCGTGAAGGCCAGCTTTTTACTGGCGGCGATCTGGATGGCTTCCCCGGTGGCGGGATTGCGGCCCTGGCGGGCGTCGCGGCTTGCCACCTTGAACTTGCCGAAGCCGGGTACTGAGACTTCCTCACCCTTGACGGCCGTTTCGATCACGGCGGCGAATACGGCGTCCACGACCTGCTTGGCCTGCTTACGCTCCATACCGTGCTGGCCGGCGATGTGTTCGGCGAGTTCTGCTGTATTCATGGTGTTTCCTTTGGATGGTTTGTTGGCAGGGTTGCGTCACCGGACGGTGATTACGCCGGGCGTTTGGCGACGTAAGCAGGGGCTTTACTGCATGGGAACCCTGATTCCACGTGCATCGGCACAGACGAACCTGTGGTCAACGATTTAGCGGAAAGTGTTGCCGCACAGGATCACTCGCCGCCCGATTCGAACGCAGCCGATGGGGTTTTAGCTCTGCATCGATTCGCTGCGGCCGCGGCCGCTTGGCGGACCGTGACGTGCAGCGCACAAGATGACATCATCAGTCGCTAACAATGTTCGCACGCCCACAAGGGGTTCCAATGCGCTCCAATGCTTGCAGGGCTTGGTCGCGATGGCCGTGATGAGTCGTTCGGCCCGGCGCGACGTGCTCGCCGCCACGCCGCTATTCCATCACCTGGACCGCACCGAGCTTGACGCCCTGACCGACCTCGCAAGTGAGCGGACGGTGCCGCGGGACAGCATGGTGGTCCGGCGCGGCGAGAGCGATTGCTGCCTGCTGGTTCTCGTGCACGGACGGCTGCGCGCCGGCACCACGTCGGCGGATGGGCGGGAGATCACGATCGGCCTGATGGAGCCTGGCGCGGTCCTTGGGGAGATCGCCCTGCTGGACGGCAAGCCGCGCAGCATGGATGTGGTGGCGATGCTCGATAGCCTGCTGCTGCAGGTGGACCGGGCGGCGTTCCTGCCGTTCCTGCGCGCCCGTCCCGACCTGATGCTCCGCTTGATGGAGCTTCTGTGCGACCGATTGCGCCGGGCCAGTGCCGCTTATGAGGATGTCGCGTTGTCGCCGTTGTCGGCCCGGCTCGCGCGGCTATTGCTGGCCCTGGCCGGCACGCATGGCGCGCCTGGGGCGGACGGCATACGCATCCGCCTGCGCTTGTCCCAGCGCGACATCGGGGCGCAGGTTGCGGCAACCCGGGAGCGGGTGAACAAGCAGTTCCGCCTATGGCACGAGGCCGGGGTGCTGGGGGAACAGGGCGGCTATCTCGTCTTGCGCCAGCCGGATGCATTGCGCGCGCTGCTGGAAAAGCCGGAGTAAGTCCTGGCTGCGCGGTTGGCGCGGCAGCTTCGTGCGGGGAAACAGGGTGCGGTTTTCGATAGTTGCGGCGGCACTGGTGGCGGTGCTGGTCGGCTTTGGCGGGACACTTGCCATCGTGGTGCAGGCGGCGGAACATCTCGGCTCGACCCAGGCGCAGACGGCGTCGTGGGTTTCGTCGCTTTGCCTGGCGATTGCGGGCACCAGCATCGTGCTAAGCGTGAGATACCGGATGCCGGTGATCACGGCGTGGTCGCTGGCCGGGGCGGTGCTGATTGCCGCGGCACCGCCCAGCGTTGATATGGCGGGGGCCATTGGGGCGTTCATGGCGTCAGCCTTGCTCATGGTGCTGGCCGGGCTGGTGCCGGCGCTGGCGAACGCCATTGCGCGGCTGCCGGCCTCCATCGCTGGCGCGATGCTTGCCGGGCTGCTGCTGCGCTTCGTGCTCGGGGTGTTCCAGGCGGCGCAGGGACTGCCCATCCTGGTGCTGCCGCTCCTGGCGGTGTTCCTGGTGGCACGGCTGGTCCATGCGGCGTCGGCGCCGCTGGTGGTGATCGCGATGGGTGTGCCGCTGGCGGTGGCGCTTGGCCTGCCGATGGCGATGCCGGCTGGACTGGAGCTTTCTGTGCTGGTGCCGGTGACGCCGCGGTTCGATCCGGCCGCGATCCTGGGCCTTGGCGTGCCGCTGTTTTTGGTCACCATGGCGACGCAGCAGATTGCCGGCGCGGCGGTGCTGCGGACGGCGGGCTACGTGCCGCCGGTGCGGGGCACGCTGCTGATGACGGGAGTGGTGTCCCTGGTTGGGGCGCCGTTCGGCTGCTATTCCGCCAACTTGTCCAGCGTCACTGCCGCACTGTGCACCGGGCCGGATGCCCATCCGGACCCGGCGCGGCGATGGATGACGGGGCCGGTGTATGGCTTGCTGTATTTGGCGTTGGCGGCCAGCGGTGCTTCGTTCGTCCAGGTTTTCACTCACCTGCCGTCCGCGCTGGTTGCAACTGTTGCCGGGGTCGCGCTGGTCGGGCCGCTGACCGGCGCCCTCGCGGCGGCGATGGCGCGGGAACAGGAGCGGTTTGCCGCGGTGCTGGCCTTCGGCGTTACCGCGTCCGGCGTGTCGCTGCTGGGCGTTGGGGCGGCTTTCTGGGGGTTGGCGGCAGGGTTGCTCGTTCTTGGGCTGCAACGGGCAGAACGGCGGCTGCGCGGTCTTAGACTGGCTTGACCAATAGGTTCGGCAGGCCGGGGTAGCGTTCGTAGCTGTCCATGACGCGATAGCCCGTCGCATCCAGCCAGGCGTTGAACTGGGGCCAGTGAGGCGTGCACAGCTCGATGAACAGTGTGGGCCGCCAGCAGGCCACGGTGGCCGCCAGGCCGGCCAAGACCGCCAGTTCGCCGCCTTCCACGTCGATCTTGATGAAGTCCACACGCTGGCCGGCCAGAGCGGCGTCACCGGCGATGCAGCGTGTGGCGCCGGCTGGGTCCGGGTGGAATTGTGCGCCGCCGAGGTTGTCAGGGTCCGGCAGTTGCTGCGCCATGCGCCCAGGGCCGGCCGCCAGGGCCAAGCCGAGGAACTGCTCGTCCCAGGTTTGGCACTGGTTCAGCCGGCCGTGCAGGCGCAGGTGGGCGGCGGCGTCGGTATTTGCCTCGAACAGCACGACGCGGCGGGCTCCGGCGACATGCTCGAAGAACAGGGCGTGGTTGCCGATGTTGGCGCCGATGTCGGCGATGACGGCGCCGGGCGGGATGTGCGGCGCCATCAGGCGCAGCTCCTCAGGCTCGAAGAAGGCGCCGCGCAGGTGGCAGGCCTGGATGGGATCGC
>CAXTOB010000027.1:7162-8256 GCA_964245505.1 uncultured Acetobacteraceae bacterium
ACGAAGAACTGCAGCGCGGCGCCCTCTGGCGTGCAGCGCACGAGGGTGCCGGGCAGGTGCTGCGGGTCGCTGCCTCCCGTCATGCCGGGCCGATGCGGACCAGGATCACGATGGAGGGTTCGGCGGCGGTGGCCTCCATGTCGAGCAGGCTGTCGCTTGGGCCTGCAGCCCCTTCGGCGGTATCGAGACGGCCTGAACAGCAGTGCAGCACCTCGCCGGGCGATACTGGCGCCCCGGCCGGAAGGTGCAGCACCTGGACGTCCGCACTATGCCAGGCCGCGTCGGTGATGACGTTGAAGGCGCGTCCGCCTTGGCCGCCTAGCCGGCATTGCGTCCGGGCGCCGCCGTCGAAGCGGTGTGGCGTCAGCAGCGGGCGGGGGATGAACGGGCCGCCGTCATGCGACAATGCGATGAAATCTCCTGCGACGGGCGTGAACACCCGGTCGCATCCGGCGTAGTCGGAGAAGTCGCAATCCTCGGTCAGCTCCGCTAGGCTCGCTTGCCACATTAGGGCGCCGTCTTGGGCGCATACGGTGGCGATGTCGCGCGTGACGCCTCGTCCGTTGCGCCACGGTGTCGGCACGAGGTCGGATGCGCGGCGTAACGTCACCCCTTAACTCCAACACAGGATGCATGATGACGCCTGATGAGCTCCGCCATTTGGAGACACCTCCTGCCGCTCCGGCGCTGCAGGCATTGTGGTGGGCCGCCCGCGATGATTGGGACCGCGCGCATGGGGCTGCGCAGGCTGACCCTGGCCGGGATGCGGCTTGGGTCCATGCCTACCTGCACCGGGTCGAAGGTGATCCGGATAATGCCCGGTACTGGTATGGGATGGCACACCGGCCGGTTTGCACGGAGCCGCTGGATGCGGAGTGGCAGGCCATTGCCGGTGCGTTGCTGCGGACGCCGTAGGGCGGAGTAGGGGAGCGCCCTTCGCCGGGGGTGGTGTGGCGGTGTGGCGAAAGGCGCTTCGCTTTTCCGCCCTGCGTGGGGGCGGGATAGGTGGTTTGCGGGGATCGCGCGGTTTCGGTGGGTTGTGCGGCTTTGGAGGGGTGCGCGGTTTCTGTGGGTTGCTGGTCACGGTGCCGGCG
>CAXTOB010000027.1:8266-13627 GCA_964245505.1 uncultured Acetobacteraceae bacterium
GAGCGTGATGGCCATGCCGCCCCAGCCGGAGCCGATGTCGAGGACGTGGAGGTCTGGGCGGGTGAGGCAGAGTTTCTGGGCGATGTGGCGCTTCTTGGCGGCCTGGGCTTCCTCGAGGGTTTCCGTGCCGGTGGCGAAGTAGGCGCAGGTCTCGCAGGCTGATTCCATCCGGCAGTCCAGTTCGGCGGGGCGGGTGCACAGGCCGTTGCCGAGCAGCCGGGCGTGGGCGCGCATCCCGTGGTGGAAGCAGCGCCAGTCGAACTTCTCGTTTGGGCGGTGCACCTGGTCGTCGTCTAGGCCGAAGCCCATCAGCAGGCTGTCCATGCCTAGCAGCCGGTGCAGGGACTCCACCACCGGGATGCTGCCGCCGCAGCCGGCCAGGACAGCGGGACGGCCGTACTCCGCTGCCAGCACTTCTTGCGCTGCCGTGACGAAGCGGCTGGTCGATGGGATTTCCATGCCTGGTGCGGCGCCGCCGGTGATCTCGGCCCGTGCATCGGCTGGCAGGCGGGCGCGGACGAAGTCATGGAACGACTGGACGACGGCGGCGGGGTCCTGGCCGGGAACCAGCCGGAACGACACCTTGGCGCCGGCCTCGGCGGCGATCACCGTTTTGCTGCCGGGTCCGGCATAGCCGCCCCAGATGCCGTTGATGTCGGCGGTCGGACGCGACCACAGCCGCTCCAACCCGGTGCGTCCACGCTCGCCCGACGGGACCGAGAGGCCGATGGCGCCGAGGAAAGCGGATTCGTCGAAGCCGAGCGCCGCCCAGTCGCCTTGCAGGGACTGCGGCAGCTCCGCCACTCCGTCGTAGAAGCCCGGCAACTGGACGCGGCCGTCGGCGTCGTGCAGATCGCCCAGGATGCTGGTCAGCAGGTTGATCGGGTTCAGCGCGGAGCCGCCGAACACGCCGGAGTGCAGGTCGCGGTCTGCGGCATGGATGATTACCTGCATGTAGGCCAGGCCGCGCAGGCGCGTGGTCAGCGCCGGGGTGTTGATGTCCCACATGCCGGTGTCGCTGATGACGGTCACGTCGCCGCGCAGGGCGTCCGCATGGTCCTGCAGGAAGCGGTTCAGGTTTGGGCTGCCGACTTCTTCCTCGCCCTCGATCAGCACCGTGACACGGACGGGCAGGGTGCCGTGCACGGCGTGCCAGGCGCGTAGGGCTTCCAGCCACATCATGACCTGGCCCTTGTCGTCCACGGCGCCGCGGGCGACGACACGGGGACCATTGGGGCCTTCGGACCGCACGGGGTCGAAGGGGGGGGAGGTCCATAGGGCCAGCGGCTCCGCCGGCTGTCCGGCGTAGTGGCCGTAGAAGATTAGGGGCGCCGCGGGGCCGCCGGGGCCGGGGTGGGGGCCTAGCACGACCGGGTGGCCGGCGGTCGGGTGGATGGCGGCCTCGAAGCCCATCGTGTGCAGCTGGTCCCGCACCCAGGCAGCGGCGGTGGCGCAGTCGGCGGCGTGGGCGGGCTGTGCGCTGACGCTTGGGATGCGGAGGAAGCTGAACCAGCGTTCCCGCGCGGCGTCTAGGTTGGATTCGATGTGGTCTAGCACGGGTTCGGTCTGCATGGGGGTAGCATGCCTAAAGCCGTGCTGGGCGGCTAGGGTGGTTGCTGCTCTCCCTTTTCCTTTGGGGGAGAGGCCCTGCATCATGGCTGGTGCGCTACCATGGATGACATAGGCATTTTCGTGGCTGGGTTGGAGTGAGGGAAGCCAAGCAGTAGTTAGTCGGCCGACGCTGGCTGGACAGTGGTCCGAATTTGGCGGAGTTGGTGCTGGCGGCCTTTCCCTCACCCCGACCCTCTCCCGTAGGGAGAGGGAGAAGGCTTAGAAACTACGCTGCTTGGGCTAGTTTTGCTGCTTCGATTGCTGACCAAACCCGCTCGGGGGAGGCTGGCATGTCCAGGTGGGTGACGCCGACTGTCCGCAGGGCGTCTTGGACGGCGTTCATCACTGCTGGGAGCGCGCCGGCACATCCGGCTTCGCCGCAGCCTTTTACGCCTAGGACGTTGGTCCGGGCCGGGACGGGGTGACTGGTGAAGCCTAGCTCCGGCGCGTCGGCGGCCCGGGGCAGGGCGTAGTCCATGAAGGACCCGGTCACCAACTGTCCGTCCTCGTCGTAGGCGACATTCTCCATCAACGCCTGGCCCAAGCCCTGCACGATGCCGCCATGCGCCTGGCCCTTGACCAGCATCGGGTTCACCAGCACACCGAAGTCGTTGACGGTGGCATAGCGCACGACCTGGACGATGCCGGTTTCCGGGTCCACCTCGACCTCTGCAACGTGGCAGCCGTTAGGGAAGGCGGAGGGTGCGGATTCGTGGATGTGCTGCACGTCCAGGGTGCCGAGGGTGCCGGGCCGGGCGCGGCACTGGTCTGCAAGCTCCATGATGCCGATGCCGCGGTCGGTGCCGGCGATGGTGAAGCGGCCGCCGCCTGCATTCCTGGAGAACTCGATGTCCGATACTGCGGCCTCGAGCGCGTTCGCGGCGGCCTGGCGGCCCTGCTCGATGCAGATCTCGCTCGCTTCCACGATGGCGGCGCCGCTTGCCATCATGCTTTTCGACCCGCCGGTGCCGCCGCCGGCGATGAGCTGGTCGCTGTCGCCCTGCAGCAGCCGCACCCGGTCGAACGGCACGCCCAGGCGGTCGCACAGCACTTGCGCGAAGGGGGAGGCATGGCCCTGGCCGTAATCCAGGGTGCCGGTGATGATCGTGACGGTGCCGTCCTCCTCGAAGCGGATGCCGCCCATCTCCTGCTGCGGCGGCGCGGTCACTTCCAGGTATTGACCGATGCCGCGGCCGCGTAGCTTGCCGGCGCGGCGGCTTTCGGCGCGACGGGCTGCGAAGCCGTCCCAGTCCGCTTCAGCCAGGGCATGCTCCAACACGGCCGGGAAGTCGCCGCTGTCGTAGTTCATCCCGGATGGGGCCTGGTAGGGCATCTGTTCCGGCTGGATGTGGTTGCGGCGGCGCAGGTCGGCCGGGTCGATGCCCATCTCGGCGGCGGCGGCGTCCACCAGGCGCTCCATATACAGGTTGCCCTCGGGACGGCCTGCGCCGCGGTAGGGGCCGACCGGCGTGGTGTTGGTGAACATGCAGCGCGCCTGCGCCTCGATGAGCGGGGTCGCGTAAACGCCGATCATGTTCTTCATGGTGTTGACGGTGGGCGGGATGGTGGTCGCGTTGCTGAGATAGGCGCCGAGGTTGCCCCAGCCGGTCACGCGGATCGCCAGGAAGCGGCCGTCCTTGTCGAGCGCCAGCTCGGCGTCAACCTCGTGGTCCCTCCCGTGGCTGTCGGATAGGAAGCTGCCGCTGCGCTCGTCGGTCCACTTCACGGGACGGCCCAGCAGGCGGGCGGCCAGCAGGATGCAGGGGTATTCGGGATACACCGAGGCTTTCATGCCGAACGAGCCGCCGACGTTGCCGGTCAGGATGCGCACTTGCTCGACAGGGACTCCCAGCACGTCCTTTAGCGACGCCCGCATCATGAACACGCCCTGGCAGCCGGTCCGGAGCGTGTAACGCCCAGTGGCCGGGTCATGCTCGGCCAAGGCCGACCGCGGCTCCATCGCGCCGACGACGATGCGGCTGTTGCGGATGGACAGGCGGGTGACGTGGGCGGCCTTGGCGAAGGCGGCGGCGACCGCGACGGCATCGCCGTGATGGTAGTCCATGACGAGATTGCCGGGAGCATCGTCGTGCAGTTGCGGTGTATCCGGCGCGTCTGCAGCCCGGGCGTTGGTCACGGCTGGGAGTGGGTCCACGTCCAGCACCACCGCCTCTGCCGCGTCGCGCGCCTGCGCTGCCGTCTCAGCGACCACGACCGCCACGGGATCGCCGACGTAGCGGACCCTGTCCTCGGCCAACGGGGGCTGCGGCGGACGGGGGGTGGCGCTGCCGTCGCGGTTCTTGCCGGACGACGCCTGCATGTGGGCGATCCCGCCGGCACGCAGGTCGGCGGCCACGAGGACGGCCAGTACGCCCGGCATCGCCTGCGCCGCGGCCCGGTCCACGCCACGCAGGACGCCGTGGGCGTAGGTGCTGCGGATCACAACCGCGTGCGCTTGGCCCGGTAGGTTCAAATCGTCGCTGTAGCGGCCCTCGCCGCGCAGCAGCACGGGGTCCTCCTTGCGGTGGACCGGCTGGCCGATTGCGAACTTGGCGTCGGAGGAATCGAAATAAGCGTCCATGCTGCGGCACTCCGTCAGGGCTGCTACCCTAATCTAGGGCGGCATCGTCGGAGCGGGAGTGTGCCGTGGCCACGCCGTTTGCGTGATGACGACCGCCGTTACCTGCACGGCTAGGATCAGGGCGACGCAGCCGGGCCATCCCGCGTGCGCCCAAATGCCGGCTGGCAGGATGCCGCCGATGCTGCCGCCGATGTAGTAGCTGGTCACATAGAGCCCTACCGCTGTGGAGCGTGATCCGCGCGCGGCAGCGGCGACGTAGCCGAGGGACAGCACCTGCTCGGTGAAGACGCCCGCCGCCACCAGCGCCATTCCGAGCAGGATGGCAGCCAGGGATGGCAGCAGCGTCAGCAGCAGGCCGGCGACTGCCACCACCACCGCCAGCAGCACCGTCCGCCGCCGGCCGAAACGGAGGGCGAGCCGCGTGGCCACTGGCGTTGCCACCATGCCGAGCAAATAGAGGACGAACACGGACCCCAACTGTGCCGGGCCAAACCCGTACGGCGGGGCGGCGAGCAGCACGTTGGCATAGGTGAATGTCGCCACCATCGAGAATAGGACGGCGAACCCGACGGCGCAGGTCGCGGTGACCTGCGGGTTGCGGAGCTGGTCGGCAAACCCGGCGAGGCTGCGCGAGATGCCGCTGACGGGCTGGAACCGCATCTCGGCTGGCAGGAATGTGCGGATGGCCGCGGCGCAGCCTAGGGTTAGGGCGCCCAGCACTACGAAGGAGGCGCGCCAGCCTAGGTACTGCGTCGTCCAACCTGCCACGAACCGGCCCAGGAACCCGCCGAAGATCGTGCCCATGGCGTAGGTGCCGGTGACCTGGATGCCTTCGGCTCCCGGGCACTCCTCGGCGATGTAGGCGACGGTGACCGCGAAGATGAACGGCAACAGCAGGCCCTGCAGGAAGCGGCATAGGATCAGCACGTCGAGGTTCGGCGCGGCGGCGGCCAGCAACGTCGGGGCGATCAGGAGGATGCTGGCGCCGACGATCAGCCGCCGCCGGCCTAGCGCGTCGGAGATGCCGCCGACGAAGGGGGCCACCAGCGCCACCGCCAGCAGCGTTGCCGTCAGGGTCAGCCCAGCCCGCGGCAGGGTGGCGCCGAACTCTCCGGCCAGGGTCGGCAGGATTGCCTGGGTGGCATACAGGTTCAGGAAGGTGGCTAGTC
>CAXTOB010000027.1:13637-27025 GCA_964245505.1 uncultured Acetobacteraceae bacterium
GGCCAGGATCGCAGTGCAGGCTGCCGGCAGCACCGGCGGGCGCGTCGGCGGCCCCGGCGGGCGCGGTGGCAGGTCAAGCTGTGTGAACCACCAGTCCAGCGAGGCATCGCAGCCCTCGCCCGCGGGTGGCGGCGCCTGGTCCCGGCAATCCGGCTGGTTGGCCGGGCAGCGGAAGTGCAGGTGCATGTGGGCCGCGTGGTCGTACCAAGGGCGGACCAGGTGCAGCCAGGACCGGTCGCCGGTGACGACCCGGCAGAGCTGCGCCTTGATCGCCGGGTTGACCAGCACGCGGTCTATGCCGGGCAGGCCGGTCGCCAGGTGGATCAGCGTCACGTGGTCCGGCGACCAGACAGCCGGGTCCACGCTGCGCCCGTCGGCGGAGACCAGGCTGCGAACCTCGACGCGGTCCAGCTCTGCCGGCGACAGCGGCGGCTTGGGCTGCACGTCCAGCCACACGTCGGCGTCCAGTCCAAGCATGTGGCTGGCGTGGATGCCCGCCATAGGGCCGCCGTGCCGGCGGGAAATATCGTTCATATACAGCGTTGGCAGGCCTGCGACCAAGGCCTTCACCCCTAGCATCTGCAGGGCGGCGATGGTGTCGGGGTGGCCCCAGTACCAGCTCCGGCTGGCGCGGATGGTCTGGTAGCCTGGCCCGGCGGGGGGCAACTCGACCGCGCCCGCGATGCAGCCGCCGCCGGGGCCGCCGACGATCCGGACGGGGGTGGACCTTGGGATGGCAGATTGCTGCGATGCTGCGGCAGGTTGCTGCGCTTGGGCAGCGCCTGGGTTCCATAACGCCATCAGGACGGCTAGACAGGGGGCAATACGCATGGTCGGCACTCCGGGGCCGGGGATCGCGTTCACCTAATACATGCCGGGCCTGCTTTGCAGAACGCCTGGCCCCCAAGCCCAAGAGGTCCACATGGCATCGCGTTACCTTGTCACCGGCGGCGCCGGCTATGTCGGCAGCCACTTGGTCGCCCTGTTGGTCGAGCAAGGGGCGGAGGTGGTCGTGCTGGACAGCCTGCGGCAGGGCCATCGTGAAGCCGTGCCGGACGGCGTGCGCCTAGTCGTCGCCGATTTGGCCGATGCGGCGGCGGTGGACGAAACCCTCTCGGGTGGCGCGTGGGACGCCGTCTTCCACTTCGCGTCGCTGTCGTTGGTCGGGGAAAGCATGCGGGAGCCGATGCGCTACCTGCTGGACAATGCTGCGCTGGGCATCCGGCTGGTGGACGCCTGCATCCGTCACGGAGTTCCGCGCTTCGTGCTGTCTTCCACCGCCAACCTGTTCGGTCTGCCTGATAGCGTGCCGATTGACGAGGACGCCCGGATCGCCCCGGCATCGCCCTACGGCGAAAGCAAGCTGATGATCGAGCGGGCGCTATTCTGGGCCGGCGAGCTGCATGGGCTAAAAAGCGCCTGCCTGCGCTACTTCAACGCCGCGGGGGCGGACCCTAGCGGTGTGCTAGGGGAGGATCACGACCCCGAAACCCACCTGATCCCGCTGGTGATAGATGCCGCGCTGGAACGGCGCCCGCCGTTGACGGTGTTCGGCACCGACTACGACACGCCGGACGGGACCTGCATCCGGGATTATGTGCACGTCACCGACTTGGGCCACGCCCACCTGTGCGCGCTGCGTCAGTTGGACCATGGCAGCGTCACCTACAACCTGGGCAATGGCCAGGGGCATTCCGTGCGGGAGGTGATCGCCTCCGTCGAGCGCGTGCTGGGCCGTCCGGTGCCTGCCGTGTTCGGCGACCGTCGCGCCGGTGACCCGCCGGTGCTGGTGGCGGCGAGCGGGCGCATCAAGCAGGAGGCGGGCTGGGCGCCGCAGTTTGCCGACCTGGACAGCATCGTGGGCACGGCGGCGCGGTGGCGCATCGCCCACCCCGGCGGCTACGGCTACGGCTCCGGCTGAAACGCTGATATCGCCAGGTAGGAGAGCCGCTTCAGCTCCTTCCGGCCGCGCGTTACGCTGTCGAGGATTAAGCCGCAGGTCATCGAGAGAAAGGACAGCAGCACCAGCCCTGTCACCAGCACTGCGGTCGGCAGGCGCGGTACTAGGCCGGTGCGGAGGAACTCCGAAAGTATGGGAAGCGCCAGGAGCACGGCCAGCAGCAGCAGGACCGCGCCGATGGAGGCGAAGAAGGGCAGCGGGCGTTCTTCCTTCACCAGCAGCAGGATGGTTCGCAGGATGCGGAAGCCGTCGCTGTAGGTCCGCAGCTTGCTCTCCGACCCAGCCGGGCGGTCCTTGTAGGTGGTTGGCACCTCGCCGATCGGCATCCGCAGTTCGAGGGCGTGCACCGTGAATTCCGTCTCCGTCTCGAACCCGCCGGACAGCGCGGGGAACGACTTCACGAAGCGGCGGGAGAACACCCGGTAGCCCGACAGCATGTCGGACACTCGGTCGCCGAAGATGCGCGCCACCAGCCCGGTCAGCACCGCGTTGCCCAAGCGGTGGCCGCGGCGGTAGGCGGCCTGGATGTCCGACACCCGGACGCCGTTCACCATGTCCAACTGGTCTTCCAGCAGCATCGCCACCATGGCGGGCGCCGTGCTGGCGTCGTAGGTGTCATCGCCGTCCACCAGCACGTAGGCGTCGGCCTCGATGTCGGCGAACATGCGGCGGATCACGTTGCCTTTGCCCTGCAGGCGTTCGGTCCGCACGTGGGCGCCGGCGGCACGGGCGACGGCGACGGTGCTGTCGGTGGAGTTGTTGTCATAGACGTGGATGGCGGCGCCGGGCAGCGCGGCCTGGAAGGCGCGTATGACGGACGGCACCGCTGCCTGCTCATTGTAGCAGGGGATCAGCACCGCGATGCGCGGCGTCATCGCGCGGTCCCGAACACCACTTTTCGGGACAGGTGGAAGTTGGCGCCCAGCCCCGCGGCCACCCCGGCCAGGACCGCCAGTACTGGGTAGTCCGCGCATAGGGGCACCAGCAGCACCAGCAGGGTGAACGTGCCGCGGTTGAGCACGAAACCCAGCCCGTTCGCCGCCAGGAACAGCAGCCACTGCCGGACCGCGCTGCCGGGCTGCGGTCCGGCGAAGGTCCAGGCCCGGTTGCCGGCCCAGGTGGTGGTGGCCGCCGCGAGGTAGGCCAGCAGGCCCGCGGGGATTAGGCCGAGTGTGTCCTTGAGCGCGTAAACCGCCGCAGTGTCCACCAGGAACCCGGCAAAGCCTACCACTCCGAAGCGGAAGAACTGGCCGAGGAGAGCTAGGCGGGCAGGGGTCAGCAGCGTGCGGTTCGGGGAGGGCGAGATCATTGCGTGGGAGTAGCGCAAAATGGACCGGTGGGCCACCACGTCAGCCCCGGCGTGTGACGCAGATCACTGCGTTAAAACAGCCTTATGGCGAAGGTGCGTCTGGCGCCGGGACCTGGCGCTTCCTTTGGAGGGCTGGAGCCATGCACATCAGCTATACCGGAGTCCGAGACGCTCTCTCCTATGCTCCTGCCAAAAAGCGCCGGCCGGAGCATTCGATACTTTGGGCCTGCCTGGCCGTAGTGGTCCCGCTGACCCTGCTCTATGCCATCGTTGCACTCGCATCAGCGATAGCGATGGCGGCATCCGGTTTGGACGCGTCCTGGTTTCCGGTGGGATGACGCCGATGGCAAATGCACGGTTCACCCTGGGAGACCCGGCCACTGACGGCCTGGAGTTCCTGCTCAGCACCCGGCCGCCGCGTCGCCGGCATGGCCCGGCTTGGCGGGCGGTGGTGTTCGTCGCCATCCTGCTTGCAACGCTTGGTGCGGTCCTGGCTTTCGACGCCGCCGGCATGACCCAACCGGTCGCGGCCGAGGGCACTGGACCCTGATTGGCCGCGCCCGGAGCGGCCGCGCCAGTGTGACGGAGCGAAACGGCCGGCCAGGTCGCTAGCTCTAAGCCGTTGCTAGATGAGGAAGAAAGGCCCGCCGTATCCGATGTTCTGCACGGGATTCACCTCGGACAGCCAGCGATCGCGGCGAACATGCTACCAGACGCGCGAGCGCTGTGCTGAAAAAAAACACCAAGCAGCACAATTTTCTACATTTGATGTTGCGAAATCTTAACGTTTCGCATACAAAGGTCATGTAGTGGACCCATGCCACCTAACATGAAAGGCTTTCCCATGCACATCAGCAACTTCCAAGGTCTTGCTTCAAGCTCCAATGCTGGCGCCTCCTTCCTTGGCCGGGAGCAGTTCATTCTCCGGAGTGACCGAGTTGTTCTGCTCTGGATAACGGCAGTCTGCACCCTGCTCGCGGTGGCAGGGGCAGTGACCACAATGAAGCTCAATCCCGATCTATTCCTGATGATGGCGGGTTGAGGCCGGCCTAAGCAAACCTCTCGAGATTTGCATACAGGTGAGAAGCTAAGCAGGCTTCCGCGGCCTGGCACGTCCGCAGAATCTCTGTATAACAGGCTGCGCCCGCCTGCTTAGCTAAGTCCGTTCATCACTACACAGCAACTGCCGGAAATCTTGTCTTGTGGCAGCAGCTTGCATCCTGCTGAATAGTGCATTCTGACTTACCGGCGCTTCAGACGGCTTGCATCCTGCCTAATTGCTGGACAGTGTTGCGGCTCCAAGCAAGTGAACTGGACGACCAGCGCAACCATATAATTTTGGTGTAACCTTTGATGAATTGCAACTTTCACGAGTATTCAACAACTCGCAGTGGCCGAGATCATCGCCAATGCAACTGCTTCGCCCCTGACAGGCACGGCCTAGCTGCGTCTCGTTAACTCGCTCGTGAAGCCATGACTGCAATTGAAAACGTATCGGGGCGGTAAGGCCCTATCCGCACTCACGTGCCCCAGACCAAGATCCGTGCTCCAGCCCGCCCACTCGCGTCTATTGCTGTAGCAGGCCCCAGCGGGGCACGGCAGGTTCGGCGGTTGCCCACCGCCAACGATCGCCGTCCCGGCAGATGGAGGTCGTAAACGGTGTTGCCGTTCCATCGTCCTCGACGGTGAACATCACCTCCCGGCAGGTGGTCAGCGGGGTGCTGACCTCGCGGACCGCGGCCAAGGTGCCGTGGGCGTTGCCGATCGGAATGCTGTGCCGGATGCGCCAGGGCCGCACCTCGTTCAGCGGCGCGGTGCCCGCCGCGTCGGCAATGGCGTCCTGCTCGCCGCCGTGCCTGCGCCGGGTGATCCACTTGCCCAGCTCGTCTGCCCCGGCACGCACGCCGATGCCGACGGCAAAGCCGATGACCGGATTGGCCGTTGCCGCCCCTGCGCCGCCGCCCGCCGCCAGCCCGGCCACATCCGACGCGAACGTGCACCCAGTCAGCAGCGGCAATGCCAGGCTGGCGGCCCAGCAGGCCCTCATCGGGCCGGGTCCGTCATTGCAGTCCGCTCCAGCGCGCAACGGCTGGTTCTGCCGAGGCCCAGCGCCAGACCTCGCCGTCCCTGCACACGGTCGCGGTGTAGAAGCTGCGCTCGGTCCCGGTCCGGGTCGTATGGTCCACGGAGAACACGATCTCCTTGCAGTTGAACGCCCCGGCGCCGAAGGCGCGGCTGACGACGACCTGGCCCGCGGCGTCCGGCTCCAGCGGCAAGCTGTGCTTGACTTGCCAGGGGGCAACCGTTCCTGGGTCGAGCGGCCCGGCCGCACCAGCGATCGCATCCTGCTCGGTGCGGTGAACGCGGCGGGCGGTATATTTGACACCTTCCGCAGCAAGCGACTGCACGCCCAGGCCGATGGCGGCGGCGGCGGCGGCGCTGCGGGTGACAGAGCTGGCCGCCCCCGCACCGGCAATGCCGGCCACGTCCGCCGACCCTTCCGATAGGAGGGAGCTGCAGCCGGGCAGCGCCAGTAAGCCGATCAGCACCCCAATGCGAGCCATCCACCCATCCCTTGCCATGCCGCGTTGCACCAAGAATGAGCTACTCCGTCAACCGTGAGCTTACCTTGTGCGATATCGTTCCGCCCGCTGGCGCCGGGACCGGCGCCGTGGTTTGCTCCGATGTCACGACGGAGGACCCGAGATGAAACGCCGCACCCTGCTGGCCGCGCCGGCGCTCCTGGCCCTGCCGAACGTCGCGCGTGCCCAGGATGCGCGCACGCTGCGCTTTATTCCCCAGGCGGACCTGACGGTGCTTGATCCCATGTGGACCACGGCCTACGTCACCCGCAACCACGCCTTCATGGTCTATGACACGCTGTTCGGGCAGGACAGCCAGTATCGTCCTTCGCCGCAGATGCTGGAGTCGTTCACGACGGAGAACGACGGCAGGACCTGGACCCTGACCCTGCGCCCTGGCCTCCTGTTCCATGACAACGAGCCGGTGCGCGCCCGTGACTGCGTCGCCAGCCTGCAGCGCTGGGGCAAGCGGGATGCCTTTGGCGGCGCCTTGATGGCGCGGACCGACGAGCTGTCGGCCAAGGACGACCGCACCCTGGTGTTTCGCCTGAAGACGCCGTTCGCGTTGCTGCCCAACGCGCTTGCGAAGACGCCGCTGTATATGCCGGCGATCATGCCGGAGCGGATCGCCCAGACCGACCCGTTCACCCAGGTCACGGACATGACCGGCAGCGGCCCCTACCGCTTCAAGGCCGATGAGCGCATGCCCGGCGCCCGCGCCGTTTACGAGCGCTTCGCCGGTTATAAGCCGCGGGAGGGCGGTAAGACCGATTGGACCAGCGGGCCGAAGGTGGTGAACTTCGACCGGGTGGTGTGGACCACCATCCCCGACCCGACCACGGCCGCCCAGGCGCTGATCAACAACGAGCAGGACTGGTGGGACTACGCCAGCGCCGACCTGATGCCGCTGCTGTCACGCACGCGCGGCGTGAAGGTCGTCGTGCAGGAGCCGTCCGGCCAGATCCCGATCCTGCGCTTCAACCACCTGCAGCCGCCATTCAACAACCCAGGGGTGCGCCGCGCCCTGCTCGGCGCCGTCAGCCAGGAAGACGTGGTGACGGCCGTCGTCGGCACCGATCCCAAGATGTCGCGCACCGGCGTCGGCTTCTTCTGCCCAGATACGCCGATGGCCAGCGACGTCGGGATGGAGGTGCTCACCAGCCCGCGCGACATGGACAAGGTGAAGCGCGATCTGAAGGTTGCTGGCTACAACAACGAGCGCGTGGTGATGCTGGCTGCGACCGACTTCCCGGTGCTGAAGGCAATGGCGGACGTGGCGGCGGACATGATGAAGCGCGCCGGGATGAACGTGGATTACATCAGCACCGACTGGGGCAGCGTCGTGACCCGCCGCGCCAAGAAGGACCCGGTGGAGCAGGGGGGATGGAGCGCCTTCTGCACGGCCTGGGCCGGCACGGACCACCTGGACCCCTCCGGACACCTGTCGCTGCGCTGCAACGGCGAGCAGGCGTGGATCGGCTGGCCGACCGACCTGGAGATCGAGCACCTGCGCGACCAATGGTTCGATGCCCCGGACGTGAAGGCACAGGCCGCCATCTGCGCCGACATCCAGAAGGAGGCGTTCAAATCGGTGCCTTACATCCCGATGGGGCAGTACCTACAACCCACGGCTTACCGCACCAGCCTTGAAGGAGTGCTGAACGGCTTTGCCCTGTTCTGGAACGTCAAACGGGCGTGAGCGGGCGCGCTTGATCGGGCGGGCATGATCGGGCGCCGGGCGGCGCTCGCCGGGGCAGGGGCCGCCGCAACCGGCGTGTCCCTGGCCCGGCCAGCGCTGGCGGAGCGGACGCGGGTGCTGCGCATGGTGCCGCAGGCCAACCTGGGATCGCTCGATCCCGTATGGTCCACGGCCAACGTCACCCGCAACCACGGCTACATGATCTACGACACGCTGTATGGCCTGACGGCGGCGCTGGAGGCGACGCCGCAGATGGCGGCGGGGCACCAGGTCGAGGATGGCGGGCGCCGGGTCACGATCACCCTGCGCGACGGGCTGCTGTTCCATGACGGAGAGCCGGTTCGCGCGGTGGACGCGGTGGCCAGCCTGCGCCGCTGGATGGCGCGCAACCCATTCGGCCAGCATCTGGCGACGGCGTTGGACGAGTTGTCGGCGGACGGAGACCGGCGGATCGTGTTCCGGCTGTCCCGCCCGTTCCCGCTGCTGTTCAACGCACTGGCCGTCGTCAGCGCCCCGGCCTTCATCATGCCGGCGCGGGTGGCGCAGACCGATCCGTTCAAGCAGATGGACGGAACCGTCGGCTCCGGCCCGTTCCGGTTCAAAGGGGACGAGTTCAACGGCGGCAGTCTCGTCGTCTATGATCGCAATCCCGCCTATGTGCCCGCCGAGGGCGTGCCGAGCCTGACTGCCGGCGGCAAGGTGGCGCATTTCGGCCGGGTGGAATGGCATATCCTGCCCGACGCGGCCACCGCATCGGCAGCGCTGCAGCAGGGCGAGGTGGACTGGTTCGAGCAGCCGCCGCCCGAGCTGCAGTCGCTGCTGCGCCACAACCGCGGCGTGGTGGTGGAGGCGATAGACCCGTTGCCGATGGTGGGCGTCTTGCGGCTGAACCACCTTCATCCGCCGTTCGACAACCGTGCCCTACGCCGCGCCCTGCTGCCGGCGGTCGAGCAATCCGACTTCATGACCGCCATCGTCGGGACGGACCCGAGCATGATACGCGGCCGCGCCGGGGTGTTCACGCCGGGCACTCCGTATGCGAGCGAGGCCGGGCTGGAGCCGCTGCTGTCCCCCCGGAGCTTAGCCGATGCCCGTACGGCGATGCGGGACGCCGGATACACCAGCCAGCCCATGCGGCTGATCGGGCCGACCGACATCCTGGCGCCTAGCGCCATGACCCAGGTGGCCGCCGACCTGTTCCGCCGCCTGGGTTTCAACATGGACCTGGCGCTATCCGACTGGGGCACGGTGATCCAGCGCCGCGCCAACCGCGAGCCCATGTCGGGCGGCGGCTGGTCCGCGCTGCTGACCGGCTTCACCAGCTATGACTTCCTCGACCCGGCGACGCATCCGCTCGCCCGCGGCAACGGCCTGATGGGCTTTCCGGGCTGGCCCACCATCCCCAGACTGGAAGAGCTGCGCGATGCATGGTTCGGTACCGCCGACCCGGCGGCCCGCAAAGCTATCTGCGACGACATCCAGCGCACCGTAGTGGATGAGGTCGCCTGGGTGCCGGTGGGCGGCTACCAGAGCATGACGGCGTTGCGGCGGGATCTGGCGGGCCGGGTGAACGGGTTCGCCATCTTCTGGGGTCTGCGTCCCGCGTGAGGCGAGATTTGCATTGGCGCGGCCTTAGGCTCCTGGCCTACGTGCCCCAGTCGCAGGCTCTTGGCCTACGTATCCCGAAAATTGCCGGTTTGAACGGCCTCGGCCCGAAACTTGCTTGTTGCCGGCAACGCTGTTGGGCATGGTGGGCGTCCGCACCATCGGCCGTAGGTATGACATCAAAGGAGCGGGCATGAAACGTCGTGATTTCCTTGGCACTGCTGCCGCGGCAACAGGCACCCTGGCGATGCCGAGCCTTGCAGGCGCGCAGAACGCCCGCGTGCTGCGCTTCGTGCCGCAGGCCAACCTGAGCAGCCTGGATGCCGTTGCCGGCACCCAGTATGTCGTCCGCAATGCCAGCCTGCTGATCTGGGACACGCTGTTTGGGGTGGACAGCAACGTCGATCCCAAGCCGCAGATGGTGGGGGGTTACGACCTCAGCCCGGATAAGCTGACGTGGACGTTCAAGCTGCGCGAGGGGCTGCGCTTCCACGACAACGAGCCGGTGCTGTCCCGGGATGTCGTTGCCAGCCTGAACCGCTGGATGGTGCGGGACACCATGGGGCAGCGGCTTAAGGCGGGCATGAACGCGATGGAGGCGGTGGACGACCGCACGGTTCGCCTGCGCCTGTCCAAGCCGTTTCCGAAGATGTTGTTCGCACTGGGCAAGGGCAACGCGCCTACCCCTGAGATCATGCCGGAGCGGATCGCCAAGACCGATCCGTTCCAACTGATTACCGAATACGTCGGCTCCGGCCCGATGGTGTTCAAGAAGGACGAGTGGGTGCCCGGCTCCAAGGCGGTGTTCGAACGGTTTGCCGGCTATAACCCGCGCGCCGAGGCCGGGGATTGGCTGTCGGGCGGCAAGCGGATGATGTTCGACCGGATCGAGTGGCTGATTTTGCCCGATGACGCCACCAAGGCCGCGGCGCTGCAGAATGGCGAGGTGGATTGGTGGGAGAACCCGATCCCCGACCTGGTGCCGCTGCTGAAGCGCAACCGCAACATCAATGTGGACATCTCCGACCCGTTGGGCAACATCGGCTCGTTCCGCATCAACCACCTGTATCCCCCGTTCAACGACGTGCGGGTGCGGCGCGCGGTGATGATGGCGCTGAGCCAGGAGGACTACATGCGCGCGGTCGTCGGCGACGACGACGAGCTGTGGAAGCCGCTGCCGAGCTTCTTCACGCCGGGCACCCCGACCTGGAGCGACGCCGGCGGCGAGCTGCTGACGGGTCCGCGCCGATACGACGAGGCGAAGAAGCTGCTGGCGGAGGCGGGCTACAACGGTGAGCCGGTGGTACTTTGCGTCGCGACCGACGTGCAGATCACCAAGGCGCAGGGTGACGTGACGGCCGACCTGCTGGGCAAGATCGGCATGAAGGTGGACTACCAGGCGCTGGACTGGGGCACGGTTGGCGCGCGCCGGGCCAAGAAGGACCCTCCGAGCCAGGGCGGCTGGAACATCTTCCATACCTGGCACGCCGGCGCCGACTGCATTAACCCGGCGCCCTATACGGCGCTCGACGCGGGCGGCGACAAGGCGTGGTTCGGCTGGCCGAAGTCGGAGGCGGTACAGTCCGCCATCGCCACCTGGTATGACGCGCCGGATCAGACAGCGGAGAAGGCGGCGATGGCCGCGATCGACGTCGCCAGCATGGAGAACGTGACCTACATCCCGACCGGGTTCTTCCTGATGTATCAGGCCTGGCGCAAGAACGTCAGCGGCGTCGTCAAGGCGCCGTTCCCGGTGTTCTGGGGGGTCCAGAAAACGTGAGTCGGACGTGAGTCAACGCTGATGCTAGGCTTCCTGCTCCGCCGCGTGCTGGCGACCATTCCCGTGATGGCGGTCGTGGCGCTGTTCGTGTTCAGCCTGCTGTATATAGCGCCGGGCGATCCCGCCTCGATCATTGCGGGCGACCAGGCGACGCCAGCGGATGTCGAGCGCATCCGCGCGGGTCTGGGGTTGGACCGGCCCTTTCTGGTCCGCTTCGCCGAATGGGCGTGGAACGTGCTGCACGGGGATTTGGGCGTTTCCATCTTCTCTAACCTGCCGGTGTCGAAGCTGATCGGGCAGCGGCTGGAGCCGACGTTCTCCCTGATGATACTGACGCTGCTGCTGGCGATCATCGTGGCTGTGCCAATTGGCGTTTTGGCTGCCTGGCTGCACGGAACCTGGGTGGACCGGCTACTGATGGCGCTGGCGGTGCTAGGGTTTTCGGTGCCGGTGTTCGTGGTCGGGTATATGCTGTCCTATGTTTTCGCCCTGCAGTTGGATATGTTTCCGGTGCAGGGATATACGCCGCTGTCGAACGGGTTTTGGCCTTGGTTGAATAACTTGGTCTTGCCTACCGTCGCGCTGGCAGGAGTTTATATCGCTCTGATCGCCCGCATCACACGGGCGACAATGCTTGAAATATTGAGCCAGGATTATATACGCACGGCGAAAGCAAAGGGCGTCAGCGGCCGAACCGTGCTTTTCCTCCATGCGTTGAAGAACGCCGCTGTGCCTGTCGTGACGGTTATTGGCCTGGGTGTTGCACTGCTGATTGGCGGCGCGGTCGTCACGGAAAGCGTATTTGCGATCCCTGGGCTGGGCCGTTTGGTGATCGATGCCATTCTACGGCGGGATTACCCGATCATTCAGGGTGTTACTTTGCTTTTTGCGTTCGTTTACGTATTGGTCAACCTGGGTGTTGACGTGCTCTACACTCTTTTTGATCCGAGGATACGGTATTGAGCGCTGTTGTTCCGCAAGGCGCTGCCATTGCCGTTTCGTCGGCGCCGCATGTCACCCCGGCGGAGGTGTTGCCGGATGTGTTGCGCGCACCGCGGCAACGGGGGGCATTGCGTGGCTTCATCTACCGATATCCCACTATCTTCGTTGGTGGAGTATTGCTCGCGATCATTCTTTTCATAGCTGTGGCGGCGCCGATCCTCTGGACTGTTGACCCCACTGCCCTGGCGCCTGCGAAGCGCACCCGGGAGCCGTCTGCAATCTACTGGTTCGGCACCGACATGCTGGGGCGGGACCTTTATTCGCGTGTGCTTTATGGCGCGCGGATCTCCTTGGCCGTGGGGTTCTCCGTTGCGGCGCTGGCGACGGCGGTCGGGACGGTGATCGGGTTGGTGTCCGGGTTCGTCCGGTGGACGGACAGCATTATCATGCGTGTGATGGACGGGCTGATGAGCATTCCGCCGATCCTGCTGGCAGTGTCGCTCACGGCGTTATATCGCGGCAGCGTCGGGGTCGTGATCACTGCGATCACGGTCGCCGAATTCCCGCGCGTATCTCGCCTGGTGCGCGGCGTGGTGCTGTCGTTGCGGGAGCAGCCCTACGTTGAAAGTGCGGTTGCGTCCGGAACCCGCGTGCCACAGATCATCTGGCGCCACATCCTGCCGAACGCATTGGCACCGATCACGGTCCAGGCGACTTATATCTGCGCTTCGGCGATGATTACCGAGGCGATCCTATCGTTTATCGGCGCCGGCACGCCGCCGACGATCCCTTCCTGGGGCAACATCATGGCCGAGGGCCGGGCGTTGTGGCAGGTGAAGCCCTACATCGTGCTGTTTCCGGCGGTGTTCCTGTCGCTGACTGTGCTGGCGGTGAACCTGCTGGGCGACGGGTTGCGCGATGCGTTGGACCCGCGCATGGCGAAGAGGGTCTGACGCGATGGCGCTAACCCCGCCGCGGAGCGGTGAGCCACTGTTGATGGTGGAGCGGCTGCAGACGCACTTTGCCACGCAGGACGGCGTTGTGCGGGCGGTCGAGGGGCTGTCGTTCCATATCGAGGCCGGGGAAACGCTGGCCATCGTCGGTGAGAGCGGCTGTGGCAAGTCTGTTACCAGCATGAGCATCCTGCGGCTGATCCAGGAGCCGCCGGGCCGGATTGCCGGGCGGATACGGTTCCAGGGGCGCAACCTGCTGGCGCTGTCCGAGGCGGAGATGCGGAAGCTCCGGGGCAACGATATCAGCATGATCTTTCAGGAGCCGATGACCAGCCTGAACCCGGTGCTGACCATTGGCCGCCAGATCGGTGAGACGCTGCGGCTGCACCAGGGGCTGAATGCCAGCCAGGCGGAGGCGCGGGCGGTGGAGATGCTGACGCTGGTGGGCATCCCGGCGCCGGGGCGGCGGGTGCGCGAGTACCCGCACCAGCTGTCGGGCGGGATGCGGCAGCGGGTGATGATCGCGATGGCGCTGGCCTGCAACCCCAAGCTGCTGAT
>CAXTOB010000028.1:0-26410 GCA_964245505.1 uncultured Acetobacteraceae bacterium
TCCCGCATCAATCTCATTCTCCCTCATTCTCACCGCAAACAGCCGGTCCATCCCCCAGTCGAATGCAGCCCAAAGTGCCGCCCCATCCTCGGCCGGCAGAACGTCTTTTGCGTAACGGAACGCGTTGTCCTCCCGGATCACCGCTAGCCCGTCCGTCCACGGCATCCGCTCCGCCCTCTGCATCAGCGGCAGCGCCGTGTGCAGCCGGGCGCGGACCAGGACCAGGACCAGGATTTCTTAAGACGCCGCCTCGCGCTCGGGCGCGGCACCGGGTGGCGGGCCAAATAGGTCGGCTTGCACCCTGGACCTGCGCGACGCCAAACACCCCCGCCAAGTCGTCTTAAGCTTGGCGAATCACGCCGCCCCGCGCATCTTACCCGCATGACTCCCACCTGGCGCGCCGAACGGCTGCCGGAGCTGGTGCGCGCCGTTGCCACGCGCCCACGGCATGAGGCCCTGCGCGGCCATGTCACCGACCTCCTGCGCCCCGGCTTCAGCGCCTCCTACGACGAGATCGGGCAAGAGATTTATCTTCTCGACGGCAGTGGCCGCATTGACACCCTGTAGGGGGCCACCGCCATCGAGCTGAAGCCTGACCTGCGGCGTGAGCTCGACGATGGCCACGCCCGCCTGCCCGCCTACCTCAAGGACGCCGCTGCCCGCACCCGCGGTGCTCGTCCGGTAACGGGACTTGCGACGGATGGCGCCGTGTTCATCGCCTATTCTTGGACCGACGACGGCACCCAGCAGGGCGGGCTAAAGAAGCTGGCCAGCTACAGACCGACCCGGCCAAACCGGCGGAGCTGCTAGCCTGGCTGGAACCCCTGCTCATCAACCGGCCCTGTGCCGCCCGCCGTCCCGGTGACCCACGCTTAAGCACCCCGCTACGCCGGCCGCCCATGACGGCATCACCTTCCCCAGCGCCTTGATCGTGGCCTCGGCGCTGGAAGCCGGATGCGATGTGCTGCTGCCCAAGGCTATGCGGGACGGTCGGGAGGTTGAGAGCCGGCTGACGATTCGCAACCCGTTCCGGATGTGACAGCACGCCCCCTTCCCTTTGTCGGGCCCGCTGCCGGACTTTATCCTACCGAGGGTTTTATCCGGCGGGATCTGTTTGCAATTGTCAGAAAAGCTTTAATTCCCGATTAGATTACTCGCTCACTTCTTGCCAAATTGATATCGGAATGGCTTATTGCGCCGGCAACGAAGAAGTAACCCGCTATGACCGCATTGACCGTCAACTACACGGCCCCACTCGGCCCTTATTCCACGCAATACGGCGCCATGACGACGGCCATTAATCAGGCATTCAACGCCTGGATGTCGCACTTCGACGCGCCATTGGGCGCGGTAAACATCAACGTGTCATTTGCGGCGCTCGGCGGAAACGAGGTCGCCAGCGCTGGGCCGGACAAAGTCGTGCAAGTCGGCACGTCGGGGTCCAAAACCCTATACATGTCTGGCTTCGGCGCCGAAGTCGCGACCGGCGCGCCGTTGTCCGTCGCGGCGCGGTCGGGCGACCTCAACATCGACACGTCCTGGTTCAAGACCGAATTCGCCAACCCCGCCGCCAACACCGTCGAAATCCAGCGCGTGCTGCAGCACGAGATCGGCCATATGCTGGGCTTCATCGGCTTCACGACGACCAGCCCCACTGGGCCGAGCCAGCCCGCCACCTACACCACAGCATTCGACAACTACCTGAGCTTTGCCGGCACCGCCGAGTATTTCAGCGGTCCGAACGCCATTGCGGCGTATGGCGGCGCCGTCCGGATGGACTATCCCACGGCCGTCCATACCTATGTGCCCAACAAAGCCAGCATCATGAGCTACTTGGATCAGGCAACGACGATCCAGCCGCTGGATACCGCCGTCCTGCGCGACACCGGCCTGCCCATCCTATCCGCGCAAGAGGTTGCGGAGCACGAGGTTACGCGGCTTTACCTCGGCGCCCTGGGCCGCGCGCCGGACGCGGCCGGGCTGGTCGCCAACACCCGTGCGCTGCTGGCCGGCGCGAGCCTGAGCAGCGACGCCGCCGGGTTGGTCACCTCCGGCGAGTTCACGCGGCTGTATGGCGCCAACCAGTCGGATACGGATTTCGTCAGTGCGGTTTACCAGAATGTGCTGCATCGGGCCGCAGATGCTTCGGGCCAGACACAGTATCTAAGGGCCTTGGGCAGTGGGATGAGCCGGGGGGACGTGGTCATGAGCTTCTCGGAGTCTTCCGAAAACCGGAGCGCGCTAGAGACCACCCCCAACCAGTCCTATAGCGAAACCGTCGAGGCGCAGGCGGAGCGGCTATACGACGCTGCCTTGGGCCGCACGCCGGACGCCATCGGATACGGCAACCTAACCCGGGCGATGCTGAACGGCCTGACGCTGCAGCAGGCGGCGCTCGGCTTCGTGCAATCCGGTGAGTTCGCCAGCCGCTACGGCGCCGCAACCAGTAATGGCGCGTTCGTGGACGCGCTGTATCAGAACACGCTGCACCGTGCCGCGGATCCGGGCGGCCGGACGCAGTATCTGGCGGCGTTGAACAGCGGGATGAGCCGGGCGGACCTGCTGGTGAACTTCTCGGAAGCCTCGGAACACGTCGGCAACGTCATCCGCCAAGACACGCCCGCGCCAGGGGCGTTCATGACGAACAGCAACGCGCACCTCGGCTCCATTCCAACGGTGCCAAGCGCACTGTTCGGTTAGGGGATTACCTGTCCGTTCTCCCTGCGGGATCAAACCGTGACATGGTTTGATCCCGCAGGGAGATGCGGTCTTGGTTGCAGCGTGGGGTGCGTCGCGCTCCACTTGGCGACCGCTTGGATAAGGCAGGTGATGTATTGCCCCACCCCGCCAGCCCACCCCTCTCCCGGGGGGAAAAGGTGGGGCGGCCTTTTGACAGGTGGTGTTTGGCCCGGGCTTAGAACGCCTCCGCTGCCAGAAGTCCCAGGGTCTCGCCCCCGGCCATCACGCCCTGGAAGTGGACGGAGTGCCGCGGCAGCACCCGCGCCATGAAAAACCGGCCCACATCCAGCTTGCCCTGGTAGAACCCGGCCTCGCCGTTCGCCCCGGCCTTCAGCTTGGCCTGCGCCACCTCCGCCATCCGGCACCACATGAACGCCATCGCCACGAAGTTGAACAGCCGCAGGTAGTCCGTTGCCGCCGCCGCGGCCTCCTCCGGCCGGGCCATCCCGCGTTGCGCCACCGTCAGCGTCGCCTGCTGCAGCCGCCCGAACGCCTTCGACGTGGGACCGGCGAATTCTGCCAGCCCTGCATCCTCCGCATGCACTTCCAGCCACGTGCTGACGGGATGGAAGAAGCGGCGCAGCAGTCGCCCGGCATCCTGGCCGAGCTTGCGGCCCACCAGGTCCAGGGCCTGGATGCCGTTGGTGCCCTCGTAGATCTGCGCGATGCGGGCGTCGCGGACCAACTGCTCCACTCCCCATTCGTGCACGTAGCCGTGGCCGCCGAACACCTGCACCGCCAGGTTCGCCGCCTCGCTGCCCAGGTCGGACAGCCCGGCCTTGACGATGGGGGTCAGCAGGGCGACCAGATCGTCGGACTCCTGGCGCACCGCCGGGTCGGGGTGGTGCTCGGCGCGGTCCAGTTCCAGCCCGACCCAATAAGACAGGGCGCGGCCGGCCTCGGTCTGGCTGCGCGCCTCCAGCAGCATCCGGCGCACGTCGGGATGGACGATGATGGGGTCTGCCGCGGCAGCCGCCGCGGCGTCCGGGGTGCCCTCGCTGCTCTTGGTTTCCTTGGCGTCGCTGCGCCTCACAGACTTGCCCTGACGACGATCCTTGGCGTAGGCGGCGGCGGACTGGTAGGCGGTCTCGGCGATGCCCAGGCCCTGCATCCCGACAGCGAGGCGGGCGGCGTTCATCATGGTGAACATGCACTTCATGCCGGCGTTGGGCGGGCCAACCAGCCAGCCCTTGGCGCCGTCGAAGTTCAGCACGGCGGTCGCATTGGCGTGGATGCCCATCTTGTGCTCGATACTGCCGCACATCAGGCCGTTGCGTGGACCGGGCTTGCCGTCCGCGGTGGGCAGGAACTTTGGTACTAGGAAGAGGCTAATGCCCTTGGTCCCTGCGGGTGCTCCCGGCAGCTTGGCCAGGACCAGGTGGATGATGTTCTCCGTCAAATCATGCTCACCGGCACTGATGAAGATTTTGGTGCCGGTGATGCGGTAGCTACCATCGTCGCCCGGCTCCGCCTTGGTGCGGATCAGGCCGAGGTCGGTGCCGCACTGCGGCTCGGTCAGGCACATCGTGCCGGACCAGGTGCCGTCCACCAGGCGCGGCAGATACTCGGCCTTCAACTCATCGGAGGCATGGGCGTGGATAGCCCGGTAAGCGCCGTGCGATAGGCCGGGATACATGCCGAAGGCTAGGTTGGCGCTGCTCACCATCTCCTCAAACACGGTGCTGACCAGCATGGGCATGCCCTGGCCGCCATAGGCCGGGTCGCAGGTGAGCGACGTCCAGCCGCCCTCGATAAGCTGTTTGTAGGCGTCCTTGAACCCGGCAGGCGTGCGGACGACACCGTTCTCATAGGTGCAGCCCTCCTTGTCGCCGGGCAGGTTGAGGGGGAACAGCACCTCCTGCGACAGCTTGGCCGCTTCTTCGAGCACGGCGTCCACTAGGTCGGGGGTGGCCTGCTCCAGGCCGGGGAGTTGGGACAGGGCGCTGCTATCGTGCAGCTCGTGCAGGCAGAAACGCATGTCGCGGAGCGGGGCGGTGTAGGTGGCCATGGTTGGGTCCCTTCTGGTGGGAGACATAGGCTTTGATGTTGGGCCTGCTCCCTCTCCCTCCGGGAAAGGGTTGGGGTGAGGGAAACCACCAGGACAGTTGTTGGCCTGGTGTGGACCTGCCCCGTTGCGGCAAGACGCGGCGCTTGCCGTTTCCCTCACCCCAACCCTCTCCCCGAGGGAGAGGGAGCAGACAGCAGTCCCTAGTTCCGCAACGGTTTACCCGTTGCCAGCATATGTTCGGTGCGGGCCAGGCTTGCTGGGTTGCGGACCAGCGTCATGAAGCCTTGCCGTTCAAGTGCCGTCACGTCGTCCTCGGTCAAGGTGTCCAGCGGGTCGGCGTCCCCGCCTGTCAGTACGCGGGCGACGGTCTTGGAGACCACCACGTCATGCGGGGTGGCCTTGCCCTGGGCGGCAAAGCCATCCACCGCCAGGTCCAATGCTACGCGGCCGCCGGGGCCGGGCAGGCGATACTCAGTAGGCTTCGGCGGCTGAAAGGTTTCGGCAAGCGCCAGCACCTTCGCCTTCGCATCGCCCAGTAGCCGGTCGCGGTTCATCGTCACCGCGTCCGTGGGCCGCAGGAAGCCCAGGCCCGCGGCCTGCGCCGCCGATTTGCTGACCTGGGCGGTCGAGATGATTTCGAAAACCTTGGCCACCGCCGGCATCGGGCCGCGCGGCAGCTTGGGGTTGGCCTGCCAGCGGGCCAGCAATTCCTTGCAGCCGCCCCAGCCCGGCAGCAGTCCTACGCCGACCTCTACGAGCCCCATGTAGGTCTCGCTGTGCGCCTGGATGGCGGAACAATGCAGCAGGATCTCGCAGCCCCCGCCCAGCGCCATGCCGGACGGTGCGCCAACGATAGGAATCGGCGCATACTTCAGCGCCTTGTACGCGGCCTGCCCGCCCGCCACTTGCTGCTCGATCACCGGCCAGGCCGCGACGTTGGCGGCGAACATGGCGATGCCCAGGTTGGCGCCGACCGAGAAATTGTCGCCCTCGTTGTAGATCACCATCCCCTTGTAGGACTTGGCCGCCAGGCCCACGGCCTTGCCCAGCAGGCCCAGGATGTCGGGGTCCAGCGAATTCATCTTGCTGGTGAACTCGAAGCACAGCACGCCGTCGCCGATGTCCCATACGCTGGCTGACGCATTCCGCATTACGGGCTTGGATGCACGCTTCACGTCCGCCAGCAGGATGACGCCCTCGCCCCGGCGCACCGGCGCATACTCGCCGGCGGGTGTCAGGCACTCCAGGCGCCCGCCCTCGACCCGGTAGAACGTCCGTCCCGCCGCCAGGGCCAGCAAGGGCGGCACCGGCAGACCGGCGGCCTGCAACTCGCCCGCCAGCCAGTCCGTGCCCAGCATGTCCATCAGCTCGAACGGCCCGTGCTTCCAGGCATAGCCCAGCCGCATCGCCTCATCCACGGCCGGGATGTCGTCGGCGATGGCGGGCACCAGGCTGGCGGCATAGGCCAGGGTCTGCACCAGCACGGCGTTGGCATACCGGCCGATGTGGCTGGGATGCCGGGCTAGGGCGCCCACGTCTTTGCGGCCTGCGTCCACGGCGTCCAGCTTGGGCTTGGTGGCCGGGCGGTATTCGCCGCTCGTGAGGTCGATCGCCTCCTTCACCCGCGCCTTATTTAGGCGGTAGAAGCCGCCCTTGCCCTTCCGCCCCGTGCTGCCCTCGGCGATCATGCGGGCCAGCAGCGGATGCGCCTTGAAGATGCGGCGGAAGTCGTCGTTGGGCGGCAGGCTATAGAGCAGCGACATCGCGACCAGCGGCATCAGGTCCAGGCCCACCAGGTCCACGAGGCCGAACACGCCGGTTTTCGGGATGCCCATCGGGCGGTGGGCGGCGTCCGCCTCCTCGACCGGCACGCCACGCTCGATCGCCTCGTTAACGGCGCAGGTGATCCAGTAGGTGCCGATGCGGTTGGCGATGAAGCCCGGCGTGTCCTTGCAGTGCACGACGCCCTTGCCCAGCCGCACGTCGCAGAGTTGCGTTAGCTCGGCGGTGACCTCGGGCCGGGTCGCCGGGCCGGTGACAAGCTCCAGCAGCCGCATGTAGCGGGGCGGGTTGAAGAAGTGGGTGATGCAGAAATCGGCCTGGAACGCCGGAGACTGCTTCTTGGCCAGGGAGCGCAGCGGGATGGTGCTGGTGTTGCTGCTGACGATGCTGCCGGGTTTGCGGACCGCATCCACTCGGTCGTAGATGGCCCGCTTGGCGTCGAGGTTCTCGACGATCACCTCGATGATCCAGTCGCACTCGGCCAGCTTCGGCAAGTCGTCGTCGAAGTTGCCGGGCGTGATCAGCCGCGCCGCATCCGGCGTCATCAGCGGCTGCGGGTCGGCCTTCTTCAGCCGCTCGATGGCGGCGGCGGCCACTCTGCTTCGCGGACCCTCCTTCGCCGGCATGTCCAGCAGCAGGACGGGGAGGCCGGCATTGGCCAGGTGGGCGGCGATGCCGCTGCCCATCAGCCCGGCGCCGAGAACGGCGCAGCGTTCGATCGCCATGGCGCTCAGGCCCGCGTCAGGATGGTGGCGACGCCCTGGCCGCCGCCGACGCACATGGTCGCCAGCGCATGCTTGCCGCCGGTGCGGGCCAGCAGGGATGCTGCTTTCCCGGTGATCCGGGCGCCCGAGGCTCCCAGCGGATGGCCCAGGGCGATGGCGCCGCCGTCCAGGTTCACCTTGCTATGGTCCATCATCAGGTCGCGCTCGACGGCTAGGGCCTGTGCGGCGAACGCCTCGTTCAGCTCGATGACGTCCATGGCGCCCATTTCCAAACCGGCCCGCGCCAGGGCCTTGCGCGCTGCCGGCACGGGGCCGATGCCCATCACGTCCGGGGCGCAGCCGGCGACGGACATGCTGGCGATGCGCGCGAGCACCGGCAGGCCATTCTTCTCCGCATAGTCGGCGCTGCATACCAGCACCGCCGACGCACCGTCGGTCAGCGGCGAGCTGGTCCCCGCCGTGACTGTGCCCGTCGCCAGAAACGCCGGCTTGAGGCCGCTCAGCCCGGCCTGGTCGGTTTCCGCCCGGATGCAGCCGTCCTTATCCACGGTGCCGGCCTTGGTGGTGATCGGCACGATCTCGTCGGCGAAGTGCCCGCCTGCCTGCGCCGCGGCCGCTCGGTGCTGGCTGGTGACCGCGAACTCCTGCTGTGCCTCGCGGCCAATCTGGTAGCGCTGCGCCAGGTTTTCCGCCGTCATGCCCATGCCGATGTAGCTGTCCGGCTTTTCCTTCTGCAGGCGCGGGTTCAGCACGGGGTTGAAGCCCAGCATCGGCACCCGGCTCATGCTCTCGACGCCGCCGCAGACGAATAGCTCCCCTGCCCCGGCGGCGATGGCGCCCGCCGCCATGTGCACCGCCGTCATGCTGCTGCCGCACCAGCGGTTCACCTGGCTGCCGGCGGCGGTGATCGGCAGGTCCGCCAGGAAGCCGACGACGCGGCCGATATTGAAGCCCTGCTCGCCCTCCGGGAAGGCGCAGCCGATGATGATGTCCTCGATGTCTTCCGGCTTGGCGCCGGTACGCTCAATCAGCGCGCGGACCACCTGGGCCATCAGGTCATCCGGGCGGACACGGGCCAGGGCACCCTTGCCGGCCGGAGTGAACGGGGAACGGGCGTAGCCGGCGATCACGGCTTGGGTCATGCGTCGGTCCTCTTGGCATCGTGGGTGGGACTGGCAGGGGATGGAGCCGGGTGGCCGCTGGCGCCTGCCGCGGTGTAGGCGGCGACCTCGGCCTCCATGTCGCGCAACTCGGCCAGGGTCACGGTGATGTCTTCCAACTGCTGCTCCAGCTCCGAGATGCGGGCGCGGGTGCGTTCCAATAGGGCAGCCATCTGGCGGTGCTTGGTGCGGTCGGCGTCATACAGGTCCAGGAACTCGCGTATGGCTGCGAGGGAGAAGCCCAGGCGCTTGCCGCGCAGGATCAGTTGCAGCCGGGCACGGTCCCGCTTGGTGTAAACGCGCTGGGCGCCAACGCGCTCGGGCGCGAGCAGGCCTTGATCCTCGTAGAAGCGTATGGCGCGGGGGGATAGCGCGAAGGCCGAGGCAAGCTCGCCGATGGTGAAGAGTTCTGCCAACCATTACGCTCCGGTTAGGGTATTGACGAATACGTAAGGAGGCAGAGAATGCGCGTCAAGAAGGGCGCTGCGCTGCTCCCTCTCCTTCCGGGAGAGGGTTGGGGTGAGGGAGGTCGCCAGTACGGACCTACTCTTCGCCGGAGCCAGTCCAGCCTAGCCGAGGTTGGGTTCGTGCGGCTTCCCTCACCCCGACCTTCTCCCGGAGGGAGAGGGGGCCGTAGCCGTTGCGGTCCTGCCGGTGGCGGTGGTTTCCCGCTTTGCCCGTTCCTCGGCCACAAGCTCCTTTTTCGATAGCTTGCCGATCAGCGTTTTGGGCAGGCTGTTGCGGAACTCGATCTGCTTGGGCATCTCAATGGGCGAAAGGTGGTCCTGCAAGAAGGTCAGCAGATGCTCCGTTGTCAGCGTCGTGCCGGGGTGCAGCACGACGAACGCTTTAACCGTTTCGCCGCGATACTCGTCGGGCACCCCGATCACCGTGCACTCGGCCACGGCGGGGTGCTGATACACCGCGTTCTCCACGATGCGCGGATATACGTTGTAGCCGCCGGCCAGGATCAGGTCCTTGATCCGGTCCACGATGCTGAAATAACCCTGGGCGTCCATGACGCCGATGTCGGCGGTGCGGAAGAAGCCGTCCGGCGTGGTGCACGCGGCCGTGTCCTCCGGGCGGTTCCAATAGCCCAGCATCACCTGCGGGCCGCGGATGCAGACCTCACCGCGCTCACCCTGCGGCACCTGGCGCATGGGATCGTCGGGATCGCGCAGCTCGGCCTCGGTCCGGGGCATCGGCAGGCCGATGGTGCCGATCTTGTTCAGGCCGCCGGGCGGGTTGCAGATGACGCAGGGACTGGTCTCGCTCAGGCCGTAGCCCTCGACGACGATGCAGCCGGTCCTTGCCTCGAACCGCGTTTTCACCTCGGCCGGCAGCGGGGCGCCGCCGCTGATGCAGAAGCGTATGCTGGTGAGGTCGGCGTGGCCCTTGTAGTTGGCGATGGCGTTGAACATGGTGGGAACGCCAGGCATGAAGGTCGGTCGCCGCCGGCCGATGACCGCAACGGCGTTCTTCAGCTCGAACCTCGGCAGCATGATGATCTCGGCGCCTGAATAAACGGCGAACAGCATCACCGTCGTCATCGCGAACACGTGGAAGAACGGCAGCGCGGCCAGCACGCTCTCCTCACCCGGGCGGGTGTCCTTGAACCACATCACGCCCTGGGCGGCGTTGGCATACAGGTTTGCGTGGCTGAGCATGGCGCCCTTTGGCACGCCGCTGGTGCCGCCGGTGTATTGCAGCACGGCGATATCGCGAGCCGGGTCAATCTCGACGGGTGTGGGGGGGGGTCCAGGGGCTGCCAGGTCGTCGAACCAGACATGGCTGGCATCCCGCGGCGGCCGGGCGCGGTCGCGGCGCTTGAGGACCCGGAATAGCGCGCGCTTGCTGCCCGGCAGCATGTCGGCGAAGGGGCAGACCAGGAGGCGCGGTACGACGCCGGCCTCCAGCAGGGCCGCGGCCTTGGGGTAGGTCGCCTGCAGATCCAGCGTTGCCAAGATGCTGATCCCGGCGTCGCGCGCCTGATGCTCCAGCTCCCGCTTGGTGTAGAGCGGGTTGAAGTTCACCACCACCAGCCCGGCCTGCAGTGCCCCGAAGTACAGCAGCGGATAGGCCGGGCAGTTCGGCAGCAGCAGCCCGACCCGGTCGCCCTTCTGCAATCCCAGCCGCTGCAGGCCCGCAGCCAGCCGAGCCGCCATCGCTGCTGCCTCGGCCCAGGTCGTGCGCCGCCCGAGGAAGTCGAAGGCCGGCCGGGCGCCAAAGCGGGCGCCGGTATGTTCCAGCATGATATGGAGCGGGGCGGACGGAAGCTGCGCAAACCAGTCCACGCCGAGAGGATAATGGTCCAGCCAGGGCCGTTCCGCCTCGCCCGTCTTGTCCATGTCTTGCCCCTCCCGCTTGGCGCCTGGAACATAGCTGGTGCGAGCGGATGCACCAACCGTCCTACAAGCCCTGCCTTTGCACAGGCCTTGCCTTTTTGAACGTCTTGCCGGCCAGGCGACGCCGCCTGACGCGGTTATGCCCTAGAACACGGTGCGGGTCCCGAGCGAGAAAACGTCTATGGCGTTGCTGTACTTGCCCGCCGGCACGACCCTGGCCGGCGAAACCTCGCCGATGCGCGGGCTGTGCACGAAGGTGTGGGCGTAGGCGCCGTCACCTGCACGTTCGGGGGCACCTTGTAGCTGGCGCCGACCGCCAGCCAGCGGCGGCCTTGTATGACGCAGGACTTAAGGCGCGGGCGACGCCCGGCGGTCGAGGAACGCAGCGAAGGCGGCGCGTGCTTCGGGGCTGGCCAGGGCCTGGCTGAAAGCGGCCTCCTCCTCCCGCATCCGTGCGTGCAACGCGGCGGGATCGCCGCGCATCAGCGCACGGGTGACGGCCAGCGCCGCGGCGGGCTTGGCCGCTAGGTCGCGGGCCTTGGCGCGGGCGTGCTCCTGCAGTTCTGCCGCGGGGACGACTGCGGTCAGCAGCCCGGCGGACAGCGCCTGCGCGGCGTCCATGGCCTCGCCCAGCAGCAGCAGCGCGGCGGCGCGGGCATGGCCCATCCGTGCCGGCAGCAGAAGGCTGCTCCCGGCCTCCGGCACCAGGCCCAGGTTTACGAAGGGCACGCTGAAGGCCGCTGCCGGGCTGGCATAGACCAAGTCGCAGTGCAGCAGCAGCGTGGTGCCGACGCCGACCGCCACGCCCTGCACCGCGGCGACCAGCGGCTTGCCGAACGTGGCGATGGCGTTGATGAACCGTGCCGGTGCCGCCTGCTCCAACCCGCCTGTCATGGCCAGGAAGTCGCGTATGTCGTTGCCGGCGGTAAAGGCGTCGCCCTCCGCGCCGATCAGCACGGCACGCACCTCGGGACGGGCGCCGGCATCGTGCAGCGCGGCCGTCAGGACGTCATACATCGCGCCCAGGATGGCGTTTTTCTTGTCGGGCCGGTTGAACCGCAGCTCCATCACGCCGCCGGCTTCGTGGACCAGGATGGCTTGGGACATTGTGACGTCTTCCGGAATGGTACTGCTTCTTACCCCCTTGACGGGCTGGATGGGAAACCGGAAGGAGCGGCGCATGGCGGAACAGGCATATCTCGACCTCATAGGACGCAGTTTCGAGAAGCAGGTGCTGTTCGATGCGCCCGGCATCGCCGCCTTCGCGTCGTCGTGCGGCGATATCAACCCGCTGCATCACGACGCCGAGTATGCCGCGCGCAGCCGGTTTGGCGGCATCATCGCCTCGGGGCCGCAGATCACGTCGCTGCTGATGGCGATGGTGGCGGCATTCTTCGCGCCGCTGGGGCCGGGGGTGGGGCTAGGTTTTAACTTCCGCCTGCGCTCCGCCGTGCGCGCGGGCGATCTGGTGACAATGCGGTGGACCATCACCGGCGTGGTGGCGAAGCGGTCCCTGGGCGGGCACGTGATTTCCTTGGAGGGCAAGGCGCTGCGGCCCGGCGGCGCCGCGGCGGTGCTGGCGACCGGCGAGGTGCTGGGGATGGACGCGCCATGAGCCGGCTGGCGATAGACACACCATGAGCCGGCCCGCCGGCGCCAAGAAGGCTGCGGCATGACGCCGGCCTTTTCGCTTACCCACCTCACCGTGCTGGACCTGCCGCCGCCGGAGATGGTGCGCGTCGCCGCCCGCACCGGCTACCGCACCGTGGGGCTGCGCTTGATCCGGGTCACGGACGCCACGCCCGGCTACCCGCTGATGCACGACCCCGCCATGATGCGCGGCACCAAGGCTGCCCTGGCCGAAACCGGCATCGGCGTGCTGGACATCGAGTTCGTGCAGATCACCCCGGACCTGGACGTGGCCGGGCTGGAGCCGTTCCTGGCGGCGGGCGCGGAGCTGGGAGCGCGGCACGTCATCACCGCCCCCTACGACCCCGACCTGGCTCGGCTGGCCGACCGGCTCGGCGCCATTGCGGAGTTGTCGGCGCGTTACGGCCTGCAGGCCATGCTGGAGTTCTTTCCGTGGACCGATGTTCCCAGCCTCGGCGCCGCCATCCAGGTGGTCGAGGCCACGGGGCGGCCGGACGTGGGCATCCTGGTGGACACCCTGCACTTCAACCGGTCCGGCAGCGCGCTGGCCGACCTGGACCGCCTGCCGGCATCACGCCTTCCCTTCATGCACGTCTGCGACGCGCCGGTGCGGGACAGCTACACGACGGAGGAACTGCGCCACGCGGGCCGGGTGGAGCGGCTGCCGCCAGGCGAGGGCGGGATCGACATCAAAGACATCATCCAGCACATGCCGCCGGGCATCCCGCTGGCGCTGGAGGTGCCGATGACGGCGACGGCCGCCGTCATCGGGTCCGAGGCTGTCGCGCTGCGTGTCAGGCAGGCAGCGGAGCGCTTGCTGGCAACCTGACTCGCAGGGAGGCGGACCGCTTCGCTCGCTGCAATGATGGCGTGACGGCGGAAGGGTCAGACCTGATGGGGGCTGGCCTGGCGCCGGCGGATCATGCGTCCGCGCGCGGCAACGTCGTGATCCCCGGCAGTTCGGTCACACGCGCCACCCATGCCTGCACGCCGGGCCAGCGGGCCAGGTCGAACCCACCCTCATCAGCGCGGTGGGTGTAGGCGAACAGCGCCAGGTCGGCGACGGTCGGGCCGTCCCCGGCCAGCCATGGATGCGCCGATAGGCGGCGCTCCATCAGGTCGAGCGCCGCGGCGCCCCGGACATCGCATTCGGCCAGGCGGGCGGCGTTCAGGTGCGCCTCCCGCCGCCAGGCGCGTATGTTCCGCGCGACGGCGATGTAGGGTTCGTGGCTATACTGCTCGAAGAACAGCCATTCGTGCACCCGGGTGCGCGTTATACCCGGCGCCGGCAGCCAGGGCGTGCCCTCGGCAACATGTAGCAGGATGGCGTTGCTTTCGGTCAGAACCTCGCCGTCGTCCAACACCAGGGCGGGCACCTTGCCGGCGGGGTTGATGGCGAGGAAGGCCGGGGTGCGGGTCGCACCGCTGTTGCTGTCGGTTTCTTGCAAGTCATAGGCAGCGCCGGTCAGCTGCAGGATCTGGGCTACCTTCCAGCAGTTGCCGGAGGTGGACGTGCCGTAGAGCTTCATGGTGGCCCCGGTTTTGAGAAGGTAACGCTATCCTTTATCCCCGTCCTCCGGCCAGCCATGCCAATGCAGGGTCGGCCCGCAGCAGCAGCATGGCGGCAGCGCCCAGCAGCGGTTCAACGAGGAGCTGCTCGGCGGACAGAATGGTGAAGGCGCCGGCCCAACTCACCATGACCGGGCCAGCAAGCCGGCCACCGGCGGCGCCCGGTGCTGCAAGTGGTTCGCGCCGTGGGCGAACTGCCCGGCGGCTTGCGGTAGCTCGGCACATAGGCAGCTGCGCCCGAAAGACCGTTGCGTAGCTGGCGAACCTGTGTAGCCTGCCATCCGGCGCCGCGATAGCGCTGCAACAAGGGACCTGCCGCGCAGCAATCCCGTTGGAGGAAGACATACATGGCCGACGCCACCCCAATGCACCTGCACCCCGCCCTGGACAACGGCATCGCCCCGGCTGACCCAGCCTTCTCTGGCGGCACCCTGCGCTGCCATTGCCAGACCGACCCCGTCGAGGTCCGCATCTCCGCGCAGACCGCGTTTAACCACGCCTGCGGCTGCACGAAGTGCTGGAAGCCAGAGGGTGCCGTGTTCTCCGTCGTCGCCGTCGTGCCGCGGGACAAGGTGGAGGTCACCGCCCATCCCGAGAAGCTGAAGTGCGTGGACGAAACCGCGGCGATCCAGCGCATGGCCTGCACCGGGTGCGGCGTCCACATGTATGGCCGGATCGAGAATAAGGATCACCCGTTCTACGGCATGGACTTCGTGCACACGGAGCTTTCGTCGGACAAGGGCTGGGCAGCACCGGGCTTCGCGGCCTTCGTGTCCTCCATCATCGAGAGCGGCGCGCCGCCGAGCGGCATGGATGGGGTTCGCAGCAATCTGCGCGGGATGGGGCTGGAGCCGTATGACTGCCTGTCCCCGCCGCTGATGGACGCCATCGCCACCCACGTCGCCAAGAGCAAGGGCACGCTGCACGCCTGAAACCCAGTCCGCGGCTGCCAGGCTGGTGCGTGGCTGGGCACAGGCCAGCCACGCAGCAACGCTCCAGGCCCACGACGATCGTGCCGCATGTACGCCCCTGCACAGCGCCTGATGGTTTATGCCGACAGCGCGCAGTGGCGCAGGCATAGACGGTGGCATGCTGCGGAAGGCGCAGCACCGTGTGGAGTTGGCCGGCATGGCGAGATGGCGCAGAGCCGTCCCGCTTCGCCGTCTAACCCCGGTTATTGCTTGGCGCTGCGAGTCGGACAGCGCGAAACCAACCGTTTTCATGGAACCCGCGGCGCCTCCCGAAACAGTGAGGGACGGTTCCCTCGCACGGGGAAGGCCGCTATGCTCTGGTGGTGAACAGACAGGAACGGCGACGCCTCGGTCGAGATACCCGGACGAAGGGACAAGACCCTGGATTTTCGGCCTTGGTAGCAGCGGCTTTGGACCACCATAACAGGGGTCGCCTGTCCGAAGCTGTAAACCTGTATGAGCAGATTTTAAAGATCGACCATAATCTGCCCGAGTTGAAAACCAACTTGGCTCTGGCCTGCTACAATCTCGGCAATGCAGCAGCCCGTGGGGGCGACTTGACCGGTGCGATATCCAGGTATCGGCGCTCAATCTCGGCTGCACCTGACTTTGCCGAAGCACATGCCAACCTTGTCCGGGTACTGCTGGCACGCAACCTGACCGATGATGCCTTGCGAGCAGCAATCAGCGGCATTCAGCAATCACAGTCCCCACAACTCAGGCGGCTGCTCGTGCGCTGCGCTGGCGATGCTTCAACCGAACCTGAAGGTTTGCGCGATGCGTTGGTCCGTGCATTCAGCGAAGGATGGGCTAGGCCGTTCGAGATCGCCCGAGCTGCGGCGCCTCTCCTGCGCAGGGACCTCAAAAACGCGCCGCTGAGCCGTCTGAGCGATAACAGGCTGCTGCACGCACATCTCGTTTCAGCTCCCATTACCGATAAGGAGCTGGAAAACAAGTTGATCGCGATGAGATCGGAGTTGATGCTGGCGGGCGAGGGCAGCTTGGCACTGACTTGCTCCGTGGCTTCACAGTGCTTCATCAATGAATATATCTGGCCCGCCACCGCCGACGAAGCTGCGACCATCACCACCATAAAAGCTGAGATTGAGAGTCCAGCTGGAGAATCGAGGGATGACTTCGGCAAAATAGCGGTGCTTGCCATGTATCTTCCGCTCCATACGGTCCAGGGAAGCGAACGCCTGCCGACCCTGGAGTTGCCGGACTGCCTGTGCCAGCTCGTGCACCGGGAAATATCGGAGGTGATCGAAGAGCGGCGATGCCGGCAGGAGATTGTCCGTCTTGGCAGCATCTCCGATGTGACCTCGCTTGCCGTGCAGGAGCAATACGAGGAGAATCCCTATCCCCGTTGGATCGTCCCAGACCAGGTCGAGCCAACGACGCCAGCCGCTTTCCTGCAACGCGCATTCCCTGGTGGCCGCGTTGCGGCTCCCGCAAGCGGCGCCACTGCGATCCTGATCGCTGGCTGCGGCACCGGACAACACTCGATCACCACTGCACGCAGGTTTCCAGACGCACGCGTGACCGCCCTGGACCTCAGCAGTGCGAGCCTGGCCTATGCGGTGCGGAAATCGCATGAATTGGGCTTGGACAGGATCGCTTACAGGCAGGCTGACATTCTCAGCCTTTCCGGCTGGTCTGAGCGGTTCGACATTATCGAGGCGAGCGGGGTGATGCACCATCTGCGAAATCCACTAGACGGCTGGGCCGTGCTGGCTAGCCTATTAAAGCCGAATGGCCTGATGCGTGTTGGCCTATATAGCGAACGAGGCCGGCGCCACGTCGATGCTGCTCGCGCGATCATTGAGCGCGCGCGGTTCCGCGCCGATGCCGAAGGCATACGAGCGGCACGGGACGCACTGAAGTCTCTTTCTGCTGACGAAATTGCCGGTAGGGTTACGCTCAGTCCAGACTTCTACACGCTAAGCTCCTGCCGCGACCTACTGTTCCACGTGCAGGAACACCTGACCAGCCTTCCCGAAATTGCACAGACCCTCGATCATCTGCAGCTTCGTCTGATCGGCTTTGATGTTTCAGATAAGACGAGACAGCAGTATCGAAGCCGTTTTCCTGGGGACGCCCAGGAAACGAGCTTAGAAAATTGGGGGCAGTTCGAGGCCGATAATCCAGCGACTTTCACTGGCATGTATCAGTTTTGGGTGGAAAAAATATCACGTCGCTCATGAGGACGTGCTTAGGCTTGCGGTCAATAGGGCCAGATGATTGTAGCGGTAATATTGATGGCGACATGGATGCCCGTCGTATCGGGTGGTGACGGCCCCGGGCTCCCTGGGGATTGCAGTTGCCGAAACGTCGGCGGCTAGTCTCAGCGGCGCGGCCCTCATAAAGGCAGCTTTCGTGCGTAAGGCTTCCCTCACCCCGGCCCTGCTATGAAGATGCCTATGTTCGTCCATGGTAGCGCATCAGCCGTGATGCAGGGCGTTTCTCCCGAAGGAAGAGGAAGTAGGCATACACACCTTCCCCCTGGCGCCTCGCGGCAATCCGGGCAAATCTGGACCACCCCCCTGCTATCCATCGGAGGCTCCCATGTTCCATCCACCCCGCCGCACGCTGCTGACTGGTCTGGCCGCCATGGCGTCGGCATCCGCCCTGCCCGCTTGGGCGCACGGACCCACCCGGCAGAAAGTTACCCAGACCGTGGATATCGCCCGCACCCCGGATCAGGTCTGGGCCATCTGCGGCGACTTCGACAGCATCAGCCGCTGGGACCCCGACATCGCCAGCAGCCCGGCGGACAAGGGCAACGAAATCGGCTCCAAGCGCACCCTGACCCTGCGGGCCGAGGGCAACCCGTCGTTCGATGAGGAGCTGGTCAAGTACGACGCCGCGAGCCACAGCTACCAGTACCGGATCGAGAAGGTGGACATCCACGTCCTGCCGGTGAACAACTACAGCGCCTGGTTCGAGGTGCAGGACGGCCCGGCGGGCGGCACCACGGTGGAGTGGCGGGCGGCGTTCTACCGCGGCTATATGCTGAACGACCCACCGCCGAACCTGAACGACGCCGCCAGCAGCAAGGCAGTGACGGCCGTCCTCCGCGCCGGGCTGGACAACCTGAAGGTCCTGGCCGAGCGGACGTGAAGACTTCTTTTCCGGTCCTGCTGGTCGGACTGGCCTTGGCGGCGCAGCCTGCGCGGGCGGCGCTGGCCTGGGTGACCAACCAGGGCGACGACACGGTGATGGCCGTGGACACCGCGACCGGCAAGGTCGTGCAAACCGTCCCGGTCGGCGCCAAGCCTGCAGGCGTCGCGTTGTCCCCCGATGGACGCCGCATCTATGTCACTAATCCCGAGGGCCGCAGCCTGAGCGTCGTCAGCCGCGGCGCCGGGACGCCCACCGTGCAGGAGGTGCCGGCCGGCGCGGGGCCGTTGGGCGTTGCCGTGGCGCCGGACGGCCGGGTGTTCGTGGCGGACTGGTATGGCGACACCGTTGCCGTGATGGACCCGGCGGGCGCCCCGTTGGGAACGCTGCATGTCGGCGCTTCCCCGTCCGGCATGGCGGCGGACCCGGCGGGCACCCGGCTGTATGTCGCCAACCGGGAAGGCGATACGCTGTCGGTGATTGACCTGGCGACGCTCGCAACCGTGGCGACGGTGCCGGTCGGGCACGCGCCGTTCGGCGTGACGGTGCAGGGCGGCCGGGTGTTCGTCGCCAACGTGCAGTCGGGGGACGTAACGGTGCTGGACGCCGCCACCCTGCGCGAGCTGCGGCGGCTTAAGGTGGGCGAGTTCCCCTACGCCGTCGCCGTCACGCCGGACGGCACCCGAGTGCTGGTGACGAACCAGCACAGCGGCACCCTGTCGGTGTTCGACGGCCCGGATTACCGCCCGCTGCCGGAGATCCCGGTGGGCGACTACCCCGAAGGGATCGCGATGTCGGCGGACGGCAAGCGGGCCTACGTCGCGATATGGATGGACAACAAATTGGCCGAAGTGGACGTCGCGTCCGGCAAGGTGGTGCGGAAGATCGCGGTGGGCGAAAGCCCGCGGGCCTTCGGTGCGTTCCTGGGGCCGGATTAGCCGAACCAGGACCGCTCCCTTCTTCCTCTCCCTCCGGGAGAGGGTTGGGGTGAGGGAAGCCGCACGCGCTACTCTGCTCCAGCAAAGCCTCAAGGTGTCCATGGCGTTTAAGGAATGGCGCTGTGCAGCCTCCCTCACCCCGGCCCTCTCCCGGAAGGAGAGGGAGAAGGAAGCCTTCCCTAGCCCGCGTTACCGGATTACGCTGAAACGATGACCGATCCCGGCATCCACAACTGGCTCCGGCTGGACAGCCGCATCACCACGTCGGGCCAGCCGACCGAGGCGGAGCTGCCCGCCCTGCGCGACCTGGGGGTGCGCCACGTCATCAACCTGGCGCTGCACACGCACGAACGTGCGCTGCCGGACGAGGCCGGAAGCGTCCGCACCCTCGGCATGAACTATACCCACATCCCGGTGGCGTTCGATCACCCGACCGAAGCGGACTTCGCGAGGTTCCGCGCCGCGCTAGAGGCGACCGGGGACGACCCCGTGCACGTCCACTGCATCATGAACTGGCGCGTTTCGGCCTTCTTCTACCGCTATCGCCGCGACGTGCTCGGCATGGACGAGGCGGCGGCGCGGGCGGACATGGCGCGGCTGTGGGAGCCGGATGCAGTCTGGGCCGAGTTTATCAGCCGGGCAGCCGCCGGGTAGGCAGCCCGTTCCGGCACAGCTCCGTCAGGTCTTGCATCGGGCCGTGGTGGGCGGGGCCGGCCCTTCCGAACAGCACTACCGCATGGCGTGGCCGGGTGCCGCCCGCCCGGCTAGAGCGGGTTTGGTGCAGATAGAAGCACCAAGCCCACTCTAGTTTTTGTTTTTACGAGCGTTTGTTCGGTCAAACGAAGCCGTTTGATCCGAAAATACTCTAGATCGGCTTGCGTCCAGCCACGACGCAAGCCGATCTAGCTTTTTTGTCTATGAGCAAAGACTTGCAGGTTCGGTGTGGTCACTGCGCGTTCGGACCCGGCGGCAATCTGCCCTGGGATCGCGGCTACTGCGACAGCGACGCCCCGTGCAGCTCCGGTACCGGCGTCGAGCCGTCCGGCGTGCCTTCCTTGCCGGTGGCGAGCATCATCGCGACGGTGACATAGGTGCCCGAAACCGTCACCAGGTCCACGATCTGCTGATCGGTCAGGACCGCCTTGGCCTTGGCAAAGGTCGCGTCCGATAGGGCGTGGGTGGTGGAAAGCTCCACGCACACATCGTAAACCGCGGCCTCGTCCGGCTGCATGTTCGCTGGGCGCCGGCCGGCCAGCAGGTCCGCCGCCACCGCCTCGGACAGCCCGGCCTTGATCGCCAAGGGATAGTGCGCCTTCCACTCGACCTGCGACGTCCACAGCCGCGACTGGATCAGGATGGCGAACTCGTTCAGGCGCCGGGGCACCGAGGTGTTGAAGCGCAGGTAGTCCAGCAGCGACACCATGCGCTTGGCCATCACCGGGCTGCGGAGCATGACATTGTAGGGACCTTGCAAGCCGAGGCTGGACACCTTGAGCACCTCGTCGGCGACCTCATGCTGCGGGGGCGTCAGCTCCTCGACGGTGAGCTGCTTAAAGCGTTTTTCCGCGACTGCGGCGGCGACCATCACTGGAATGAGCACTCCACACAGGGCCGCCGCAGCGGCTGGGAACCTTGCCATGCTTCTCTCCCGGGCTGGCCCGTTGTTGGTTCGGGGGCCGTTGCCCGGCAGCATAGCGCGGCTGGACACGGAATGCCCAGCACGCGATGCCCGGCGGAACGGTGGGGATCAGGCGCCTTCCCCTTTACCGGCGCGGTTCTCGAGGTGAGGCGCGCGGCCCGGAGCTTCATTCGCGGTTTCGGAGCAGCACGATTGGCCGTCAACTTGTAGCCGGGCATGGGTGATGTCGCGGCGGCCCGACGTCCGATAGGGACCTTGTCCGGCACAGTGGCAGCAATTGCTGGCTAAATTTGTGATGCCGTCTGGGCCATGCAGGCCGGCGCGATAGGCTACCTGCGCAAGAACGCCCTACTGGAAGAAGTGCTGGAGGCGATCCGGCGCATGGCCGCCGGCGAACGCCATATTGAGTTCGATACCGCATAGAAGTGGCGCTGAGGCTGCAACCACCGGCTATCCCGCGGAACGGCTGACTAGCCGGGACCTAGAGATCCTTCGCCTGCTCGGCAGGAACCAAAACTCGGCGCAGATCGCGCAGGCGCTCAGGGTGAGCTGCAAGCCTGTCGGCAACACTCGTAGCGCGATCAAGGCCAAGCGTGGCGTGACGCAGTCCGCCAACCTGGTGCGGCTGTCTATCGAGATGAGCCTCGTCTAGCGCGCCTGAAACCGCGTCCCGCGCCGGCTGTTCCAGCATGACGGCATGAAGAGGTGGTTATGGCGGACGTGGAATACCGGGCCTGCAGCGGCGACGATCTGCCCGAGGGCGAAATGCGCCAGGTGGAGCTGGGCGGCCACAAGGTCGTTCTTACGCGCGTGGATGGCATTTGCCACGCAGTCGGCGCGACCTGCCCGCATGCCGGCGCGCCGCTTGCCGAGGGCGTTCTGCACGGGGGCGTCGTGGTCTGCCCCTGGCACAAGGCCGCGTTCCGGGTCGCGACCGGCGAGCAAGTGGAGCCGCCGGCCGTTGACGACGTGCCAGTCTTCCCGGTGCGGATCGCAGATGGGCAGGTGATGGTGACCGTCGGCAATCAGCCGGACCGGGTTGCGCCGGCACCGGCCGTGGGCCGTGCGGACGAGCGCTGCTTCGTGATCGTCGGCGCCGGGGCAGCCGGAGCTGTGGCTGCGCAGACCCTGCGCGAGGAGGGATTTGCTGGCCGCGTGGTCATGATCAGCCGCGAGGACCGGCTGCCATATGACCGGACAGTGCTTAGCAAGTATGCACTGTCCGGGACCAAGGGCGGCGAGAAGACCCCGCTGCAGGACGCTGCGTTCTATGCCCGCCATGGGATCGAGCGCGTGGCGCAGGAAGTGACAGGTGTGGATGCCGGGTCGCACACCGTCGCTTTCGCCGATGGTTCGACGCTCGCCTACGATGCGGCGTTGATCGCAACGGGCGGGACGCCGAAGCCGCTCGATGTGCCTGGCGCCGGGCTTGCGAACGTGTTCCTGCTGCGGACGGCGGCCGATGCGGAGGCGATCGTCGCGGCGACGGAGGGCGCACGCCGGGCCGTGGTGATCGGCGCTGGCTTCATCGCCTTAGAAGCGGCGGGCAGCCTGCGGGAGCGCGGCTTGGAGGTTACCGTGGCGGCGCCGCAGCCTGCTCCGTTCGAGCGCCAGCTCGGCGCGGAGATCGGCAACGCGTTCCGCCGCGTGCACGAAAGCCAAGGCGTCTCGTTCCGGCTCGGCCAGGAAGTCACTGCCCTCGACGGCAATGGGCGGGTCCGTGAGGTCGTGCTGGGCGACGGCACCCGGCTGCCGGCCGACCTTGTCGTCGCAGGCCTGGGTGTCCGGCCCGCGACCGACGGTGTGCAGGGAGTGCAGCGCCGGAAGGACGGCGGGATGGCCGTTGATGCCCACCTCCGCGCCGCAGACGGGCTGTTTGCGGCGGGCGACATCGCGGCGTTCCCGTTGCGCGGAGACGGCCAGCCGGTCCGCGTGGAGCACTGGCGCGTTGCCGAGCAGCACGGGCGCGTGGCCGCCCTCAACATGCTTGGACGCCAGGCTGCGTACGACGCCGTGCCTTACTTTTGGACCATCCACTACAAGAAGCGGCTGGACTACATCGGCCATGCCGAGACCTGGAATGAGACCGTGGTTGACGGCGACCTGGACAAGCCGGAGTTCACGGCTTTCTACATCAAGGATGGCCAGGTGGCCGCGGTCGCCGGCTGGAGCCGCGACCGCCAGATGGCGGCGGCAGTCCACCTCATGACGGAACGACGCGATTGGACGCAGTTGTCCCTGCACGACGCACTACAGCGCTGGACGTGAGAATGCGTGCGCAGCACCAGGCGGAAGGCTGACCCATGGCGCCGATCCGCCTGCTGTCCACGCTTGCCCTATCCGGGGTCTTGGATGCGCTGCTGCCCGGGCTGGCCGCCGGACTGCCCCCAGTCGAGACGCAGCTCGCGCCGACCAACGTGCTGCTGGAGCGCATTGCCAGGGGCGAGCGGGGCGACATCGCGATCCTGACAGATGCTGCGGTGGACGACTTGTCCGCGTCGGGGATGCTGGACGGTGCGAGCCGCGTTGCCCTGGCGCGCTCCCATGTCGGCCTCGCCGTGCGGCAGGGCGCAATGCGGCCCGACATATCCACGGCGGCGGCAGTCGCGGCGGCGTTGCGCGGCGCGCGCTCGGTGGCGCTGTCGCGCACCGGGGCGAGCGGCGTGTTCATGACGGGTCTGCTGGTCCGGCTTGGCATCGCGGACGAGGTGAACCGCAAGGCGACGGTGATCCCCAGCGGCCTGACCGGCGAGCGCGTCGTGAGCGGCGAGGCCGATCTGGCCGTCCAGCAGTTGAGCGAGCTGATGGCCGTGCCAGGCCTCGATATCTTGGGGCGCCTGCCGCCGGAGATCGAGGGAGTGAGCGTGTTCACCGCTGCCCTGTTCACCGGGGCAGCGCCGGGTGCCGCCGAGGTGGTTGCGGTGCTCCGTGCGGCGACCGCGCTCATGCGGGAGAAGGGGCTCGAGCCGGTCGCGGGTGACTGAGTTAGCCCCCTGGATTGAGGCACGGCGTTATTATGGCCTGTCGTCCGGCTCGGTCACCGGCGGTCATTCAGTCTTGGCCCATCATCCCTGATGCGGCACCCTGTCGCCATGGGGTCCGCTCAACCAACGGCGACTGCAGCGTTGACCCGGCGGAGCCTGTTGGGGCACGGCGCGGCACGGGCAGCCGTAGCTGCGGCCGAGCCGCCGTTCGACCCCGGCGCCTTCGGCACCGTCGGCGTGTTCGGGCTGGACTGGCTGCTGGACCCGCGCTTCATCCAGGTGCTGGACACGTTGGCCGCGTCGCCCGGGGCGGTGCGCGGCGTCCGGGTGTTTGGGGCGCTCAGCCTGGGGCGGGACAAGGTATTTCCCACGACCAGCGCCGGCGTATGGGACGACCCGGCCGGGGCGCCGGACTTCAGCCGCACGCTGCTGGCGCTGGACGCCCTGGTGCGGCGCGGACTGTCACCGTTCCTGCCGCTGACCTTCTTCCCGCCCGCCGTATCCTCCACCCCGACACAGCCGCCCGCGGATTGGAACCACTGGACCACCCTGGTGCGCGCCTTCCTGGACGCCGTGACCGCCCGATTCGGCGCCGCGGAAGTGGCGCAGTGGTGGTTCGAGGCTTGGAACGAGCCGAACATGCCGCCGTTCTGGGCTGGCAGCTTCGACCAGTATCTGGACCTGTATCGCGCCACGTCAGCCGCCGTGGCCGGGCGGCGCATCCGGCTCGGTGGCCCGGTGCTGGCCTACGTGCCCAGTGAAGGCCCGGCGCTGACCGAGCGCTTCCTACGCTTCCTGGCTGACGAGCCAGGGGTGAAGTGCGACTTCATCTCCCTGCACCGTAAGGGGAGCTGGAGCACCGGGGAAGGCAAGCCGGAGCTAGGTCGCCTGATACAGGCCGCCGACGATACCGCCAGCGCCATCCTGCGCATCGTGCCGGATCGTGCCCGCGGCATAGTGGTGGTAAACGACGAGGCCGACATGATGGTCGGCTTCGACCGGCCCTATCCCCCGCGCATGACGCACCAGTCCACGGCTTGGCTCGCCGCGTCGCTGGTGGCGCATGACGCGCTGGACCGGGCCTGGGCGCCGCACGGCATCCGGTTCCGCGCGTTCAGCGACAACGCGAACCAGCAGCTGGCACAGGGACCGTTCGACGGGCGGCGGATGCTGATGACGCCGGTGTCGGGCGCGGTGGACGGCCTGGTGAAGCTGCCGGTGTTCGCCTTCTACGAGCTGCTGCGCCTCCTGGGTCCGCAGCGGCTGCCTGTTCCGCCCCCGCCCCCGGGCGTGTCGGCGCTTGTGACCGCCGGATCCGGCGGGATGGCGGCGCTGTTCACCCGCTATGGCGATGGAGGGGCTGAGTTCGACTGGATGCCGTCCGGGGTGCCGTGGCGGCGAGTGAACGTCGTGCAGTTCCGGGTGGATGCCGGGCACACCAACCCGGCGCCGGGCATGACACCCGCGGCGCTGCGCCGGGCGGCGGAGCTGGGCGTGGCCGCACCGATCCGCCGCGGCGTGGCGCCGGGGACGGAGCGGATCATGCTCGGTCCCTACGCCACTGCGCTGGTGTGGATCACGCCTGCCCGGGCCAGGATGCCGGCGGCGCCCCGCTGGATCGAGGTGCGGCAGGATGCGGCCGGCACTCTGCTGCGCTGGACGCCAAGCGAGGATCCAGCATTCTACAGCTACGAAGTGATGCGGGACGGCGCCGCCATCGCGCCTGAGCCGATGCGGGCGGCAGTTTGGGTGGACACGTCAGGGTCCGGTCCTGCGCGCTATGCCGTGCGTACGGTCACGGCGTCCGGCATACGCAGCCCGTGGGCAACATGGGCCGGGTAGGCGGGGGTATGGGCGGTGGATCGCATGCAGGCCGCCTCGCGGGCAGGCCTACTTGTCGTTGTCCGCCTGGGTCTGCTGTACCGAAGCAGGTATGGGAGCGCGCGGCTGCAATGCGATCATCGCCGCCCGGTAGCTTGGGTCCGGCACGGGGGTGACATAAAAAGTCTCCGAGCGGCAACGAAGCTCCACCCGGTCCGCGGAGATGGCCACGACATCGAAACCATCGATTCCTGCACCTTCGGACACGACCGCAATGGACCGCTCCTCCGGCGTTCTAAACAAGGCCTGACGCCGGCCGTTGGCAATGACGATCCCGGTCAGGTGCGGCATACCGGCCTCCGGCGATGAAGGTATGCCGCTCGCTCCTTCGGCGGACGAGCAAAGATCCGCGGCGGCGGCTGTTTGACCGGCGCCTGCAAGCGCCAGCAGCCCCATTGCGGCACAAACCGGCAACCGGCGCAGGCAGCCTCCTCCGATCATGGCGTCAGGCACGCCGGCGCACGACGCCCAGCAGGCCCGTCAGCCCTGCCAGCAGCAGCAGCGAGCCAGGCTCCGGAACCGCGGCCACAACCTCCGTGAAGTCGCCGAACGCGAATCCGTTGCTGTCGGTCGTGGTCAGGGTCAGCGACGACACGGGTCCGCCGTAGTAGCCGAAGAACGCTGGCGTGGTCGTGCCGGCGTTGAAGTTGCCGCCGGGCAAGCTGGCGCTCAGGCTCTGCCCATCCGACGTCTGTATCGTAATGGTGAACGGTCCACCCAGGCTGGAAGAGAACGGCACGACGCTGAACCCGAAGGCGGTCAGGACGCCCGGCGTCAGCGTTTCCGTCGTGACCTGGATGCCCCCCGCGTTGACTGGAATGAACAGATCAGGCGTGCCGCCGCCCGCCAGCAGGTAGGGGAAGCCGTTTTCCGGCTGCGTCACCTGGGCGGGGGTGGAC
>CAXTOB010000029.1:0-8801 GCA_964245505.1 uncultured Acetobacteraceae bacterium
AGCAGCACGAGGCGCAACGGCTTGTGCCGCGGCCTACGCCGCACCAGCGCGAGCGGCACGCCGCCGGTTGCAAGGCTGGCGCGGAGGGTACGGCGAAGGTCGATCCGCGCGCCCCGGCGGGCAACGCGGTCTCGCCGGGTCAGCCTGGCCCGCATTGATCGCGCCAAACGTTCGGCCAGCTCATGCGCGGCGGCCATCGCCTCGGGGTCGGCCAGCTTGCGGAAGTCGGCGCTGGCGAGGCTGTCGTGCCGGCTCGCCCCCTCCTTCCGGCCGCTCGGCTCGGCATCCAGGTCGGGCGCGTCCGGGCGATGTTCCGCCTCCGTGGGCAGGCTCGGACGGCCGTCGCGACCCGGCGCCGCGGCGATGGTGCGCAGCGTGCGCTGGCTCGCCTGCGCCGACCCGCCGCTCACGGCGACGCGGGACCGCACGCCGCGCCCACCCCAGAACGCGTCGAACAGGGCGTCGAATCCATCCCAGTCGGAGCGCCGGCTGCAGAACAGGGCGCGCAACGCCGGCCGCACCGAAGCCGGCCGGTCCATCCCGGCGTCCGACAGCAGCGCCAGCGCATCGCTGGTTTCGGCAAGCCCAAGCTTGAACCCGTTGTCCCGCAAGGTCCGTACGAAGCCGGACAGGCGGAGGCGGATCGCCGGGCCGATATCCTCTGGGATCATCGGGCGCGCCGCCATCTCAGGCCACCTTGCCGATCAGCCGGTCGGTGACCTCGCGGGTGATCCGTGCCCGGTCCTGCCGCGTCTTCAACACGCAGGACAGCGTCTCGAACACCGCCTCACGGTCGGCGTCGAGGCGCGATACGCCAAGCCCGACCAGCGCCGCCGCCCAGTCGAGCGTCTCGGCAACCCCCGGCGTCTTGGCCAGTTCCTCCTTGCGCACCTGCGCCATCAGCCGCGCCACCTGCAGCGCCAGTTCCACGTCGATCCCCGGCACGCGCGCCTGCAGGATGCGCGCCTCGCGGCCGACGTCCGGAAAGTCGAGCGCATGATACAGGCAGCGCCGCCGCAGCGCATCCGACAGCTCGCGGGTGCCGTTGCTGGTCAGCACGACGCGCGGGATGCTGGTCGCCGTGACCGTGCCGAGTTCGGGGATGCTGACCTGGAAGTCCGACAGGATCTCCAGCAGGAACGCCTCGAACTCCTCGTCCGCCCGGTCGATCTCATCAATCAGCAGGACGGGCGGCACGGCCTGCCGGATCGCCGCCAGCAAAGGCCGCTCCAACAGGTAGCGCTCGGAGAACACATGCGCCTCCGCCGCGTCGGCGTCCGCCCCGGCACGGGCCTGGATGGCGAGGAGTTGGCGCTGGTAGTTCCATTCATAGAGCGCGTCCGCCCGGTCGAGACCCGGATGGCATTGCAGCCGGATCAGCCGGGTTCCGTGCAGTGCCGCCAGCGCCTTCGCCACCTCCGTCTTGCCGACGCCGGCCTCCCCTTCGAGCAGGAGCGGCCGGCGCAGCATGTCCATCAGCCGCAGCGCGGTCGCCAGCGCCGGGTCGGCGACGTAGCCGACAGCCGCGAGCCGGTCCGCAATCGCCTGGCGGTCGAGCACCTGCGGCCTCAGTCGTGCGCGCCGAGCCGCTTCGCCGCCTCCCAGACCCGCCAGGCGTCATGCGGCATCTGGATGTGCGTCGAGCCCAGGAAGCCGAACGCGTCGTTCACCGCGTTGGAGAACGCCGGGACGCCGCCGACATTGGGGCTTTCGCCCACGCCCTTCGCGCCGATGGGATGGTGCGGCGACGGGGTGACGGTGAAATCCGTCTCCCAGCGCGGCGTCTCGACCGCGGTCGGTATGAAGAAGTCCATGAACGACGCGCCGACGACGTTGCCGATCTCGTCGTACTTGATCTCTTGGCCCATCGCGATTGCGAAGGCTTCGGTCAGGCCGCCATGCACCTGGCCCTCGATGATCATCGGGTTGATCCGGGTGCCGCAATCGTCGAGCGCGTAGAAGCGCCGGGTCTTGGCGACCCCGGTATCGACGTCGATGTCCATGACGCAGAAGTAGGCGCCGAACGGGAAGGTCATGTTGGGCGGGTCGTAGTAGTTGACTGCCTCCAGGCCGGGCTCAAGTCCGGGCGGCGGTGCGTGGTAGGCCGCCCAGGCGATGTCCTTCATCGACTTCACGCGCTCCGGGGCGCCCTTGACCCGGAAGCCGTCGATGTCCCACTCCAGATCGTATTCCGACACTTCGAGCAGGTGCGCGGCGATCATCTGCGCCTTCGCCCGGATCTTGCGCGCGGCCAACGCGATGGCAGCCCCGGTCACCGGGGTCGAGCGCGAGCCATAGGTGCCAAGGCCATAGGGCGCGGTGTCAGTGTTGCCCTCCTCGATCATGATGTCGGCCGCGGGGATACCGATCTCGGTGGCGATGATCTGCGCCCACGTCGTCTCGTGCCCCTGGCCCTGGCTTTTTGAGCCCATGCGCGCGATCACCGAGCCGGTGGGGTGGATGCGGATTTCGGCGGAGTCGAACATGGCGACCCCCAGGATGTCGCAGTTCTTCGAAGGGCCGGCGCCGACGATCTCGGTGAAGAAGCTGACGCCGATGCCCATGATCTCCCGGGTCTCGCCGCGGCGGAACGCTTCTTGCCGGGCCTTCTGCTCCGTCCGCAGCGCGCGGTAGCCAATCGCGTCCATCGCCTTGTTCATCGCCAGGTGATAGTCGCCGGAGTCGTATTCCCAGCCGAGCGCGGACTGGTAGGGGAATTGCTCGCGGCGGATGAAGTTCTTGAGGCGCAGGTCGGCCGGGTCCATGCCCAGCTTCTGCGCCAGGATGTCCATGCCGCGCTCGATGCAATACGCCGCCTCGGTCACGCGGAACGAGCAGCGGTAGGCGACGCCGCCCGGCGCCTTGCTGGTGTAGACGCCATCAACCGCGACATGCGCCACCGGGAAGTCGTATGACCCGGTGACGATGTTGAAGAACCCCGCCGGCCATTTAGACGGGTCGGCGCAGGCGTCGAACGCGCCGTGGTCGGCCAGGACGTGGACGCGCAGGCCCGTCACCTTGCCGTCCCGGCGCGCCGCGATCTCGGTCGTCATGTGGTAGTCGCGGGCGAACGAGGTGGTGGACAGGTTCTCCATCCGGTCCTCGACCCACTTGACCGGCCGGCCGAGCACGATTGAGCCGACGATCGCGCAGATGTAGCCGGAATAAACGCCGACCTTGTTGCCGAACCCGCCGCCGATGTCGGGGGCGATGACATGGATCTTGTGCTCGGGGATCTTTGACAGGAGTGCTGCCACAGTGCGGACGACGTGCGGCGCCTGGAACGTGCCATAGATCGTCAGCTCGCCCATCACCTTGTCAAACGACGCGAGGCACTGGCAGGTTTCGAGCGGCGAGGGATGCGTGCGGTGATAGGACACCATCTCCTTCACCGTGACCTCGGCGCCCTCGAACGCCTCGTCGGTCGCCGTCTTGTCGCCGATGGTCCACTCGAAGACGTGGTTGTGGTGCTTGCGCGGGCCATGCGCGCCGACCGTCTTGCCGGCGAGGTCGGGGCGCAGCACCGGCGCGTCCGCCGCCAGCGCCTGGAACGGGTCGATGACCGGCGGCAGCGGCTCGTATTCGACATCTATCAGCTGCAGCGCGTCGTCGGCGATGTAGCGGTCCTCGGCGATGACGAAGGCGATCTCCTGGTTCTGGAACGACACCAGGCCGTCCGCCAGCACCGCCTGCACATCCCCGGCCAGCGTCGGCATCCAATGGAGGCCGAGCGGCTTGAGGTCCTCGGCGGTCAGCACGGCGATGACGCCGGGCAGCGCCTTGGCCCTTGAAGAGTCGATGCTGACGATGCGGGCATGGGCGTGCTGCGAGCGGACGAAGTCGCCGTGCAGCATGCCCGGCAGCTTCATGTCGTCCACGTAGTTGCCGCGGCCCTGGGTGAAGCGCACGTCCTCGACGCGCTTGCGCTTGCAGCCCATGCCCTCGAGACGGGCTTCCCGGGCTTCGCGGGTGATCGTCATGTCGTTCATGCCGCTTGCTCCTGGGCGTCGGCTTCGCTGAAGGCGTGGCCGTTCAGCTTGGCGGCGGCGTGCTGGATGGCACGGACGATGTTCTGGTAGCCGGTGCAGCGGCACAGGTTGCCTGCGATGCCGAAGCGGATTTCGTCCTCGGTCGGATTCGGGTTCTCGGTCAGCAGCACCTTCGCCCGCATCAGCATCCCCGGCGTGCAGAAGCCGCATTGCAGGCCGTGCATCTGGCGGAAACCCTCCTGCAGCGCGTGCAGCGTGCCGTCGGCATGGGCCAGGCTTTCGACGGTGTTGACTGCGGCGCCCTCGGCCTGGACGGCGAACATCGTGCAGGACTTCACCGACTGGCCGTCGATCTCGACCGTGCAGGCGCCGCAGTGGCTGGTCTCGCAGCCGATATGCGCGCCGGTCAGGCCGACCTCCTCGCGCAGGAAATGGATCAGCAGGGTCCGGGATTCGACGAATTTGCGGACCTGGCGGCCGTTGATCGTGAGGGTCAGCGGGTATTCGTGGGGGTCGCTCATCGTTCAGGCTCCCTTGCCGGCGCGGCCGGCGGCTTTGGTCAGCGCGCGGGCGGTCATGACGCCGGCCATCTCCCGGCGGTATTCGGCGGTGCCGCGGCCGTCGGTCGCCGGGTCGCTGATTGACTTGGCCAGCCCGGCGGCGCGGCGGACGAGGTCGCGGTCGAGCGTCGAACCGATGATCAGCGTCATCGCGTCGTGGGCGATCAGCGGCGTCGGGCCGACATTGGTCAGGGTGATGGACGCAGTGGCAACCCGGCCGCCATCGAGCGTCAGCACCACCGCGGCCGCGGCGGTCGCGTAGTCGCCGATCTTCCGCTTCAGCTTCTCGTAGGACCAGCCGTGGCCGGCGGGCGGCGCGGGGATGCGGATGGTGGTGATCAGCTCGCCAGGACGCAGCGCCGTCTCGTAGATGCCGAGATAGAACTCCCGCGCCGGAACCTGCCGCTCGCCGTCCGCGCCCCGCAGCACGAAAATTGCGTTCAAGCACTGCATCACGGCGGGCATGTCGTTGCCGGGGTCGCCATTGGCGATGTTGCCGCCGAGCGTGCCGCGGGTGCGGATCTGCGGGTCGGCGATCTGCAGCGCCGTCTCACGCAGGAGCGGCACGTGCCGGGCAAGCAGCTCCGAGTTGATCAGCGCCTCCTGCGTGGTCGCGGCGCCGATGACGATTTGGCCTGCCTCCTCGCCGATGCCGCGCAGGTCAGCGAGCCCGCCCAGGTCAATGAGCTGGTCGGGCACTGACATCCGCAGCTTCATCATGGGAATGAGGCTGTGGCCGCCGGCGAGCGCGCGAACGTCGCCATCCGGACTGGCGAGGAGACGCACGGCGTCGGCCACGCTGGCCGGCCGATGGTAGGCGAACGGACCTGGGATCACGTCGTATTCCTCCCCAGGCCGGGTGAAACCCCGGCCATGTGTGCACGTTTGGTTGTTCCGGAACGCACCGAAGGTCGATGGTGGGGAGTGTGGGACCGCCGAAGCAATGACGGTGTGACGATTGCCGCCAGATGTGCATGATCAGCGGTCTAGCAGCACGAAACGCAGGTTTTCTGCACGAAGTGCGACAGAAAGCCTGCCATATCCCACTCAGATTGGGGCGATTGCCTCCCGCTCCAGCCGACTCTTCAGCGCCGCGCGCCGGGAGCGTGCGACCGGTGCGCGGTAGCCGACTGTAGTCCGCAACTCGACGACGGCTGCGTCGCCGCTGCGCTGCATGGCGGCGATGCTGCTCAGCTTGACGATGTGGCTCCTGTGGATGCGGACGAACGCTCCCGCATCCAGCCGCGCCTCCACCTCGGAGATGGTCAGCGGGCAGAACCATGTTGCCTCGCCATCGAAAAGCTGCGTGTAGTGCGCCTGCGCTTGAACGGCGATCAGCCGTGAGATGTCGAGAGAGCGTCGTAGGCCGGCCTGTTCGACCGGCAGCGTCCTTGGCAGCGCCTGGGCTGCATCTGCCACTTTCGCTTCGACGGGCGCTTCTACGCTTGGCAAGATGGGTGGTGGCCCCGTCTCCAGTGGGACCATACCTGGCCCGGCCGCCGGAAGCGGTACCAGGGTCAACAGGAACAGGCCCGAGATGGTGAAGGCGAGGCCGGTCACCAGCAACGCCAACACACCGCGTGAGAGCGCCGGCTGGGATTCCATGCCCGCCAGCGTGTGCGGGACCATCGTCGTCCCCCACATGGCGGTGTAGTGCATCGCCGAAATTGCCAGCGCCAGGACAACGGCCGAACCGGCGATCGAGCGCGGTGCTGCTTCGGCAAAGCCCATCCAAAGTGACAGGCCGGCGGCTCCGACGCCCACGACCACGCTTGCGATCACGAGTGCCGGGCTATGCGTCATGTGCATCCCCGCATGGAGCGCGAGCATGCCGATGTAGTGCATCGCCACGATCCCCGACCCCATGAACAGGGCAGCGACCACGATGCGCAAGCTGCTGGGCCGCGGCCGGCCGACCACGAACACGGCTACGGCAATCACGAGGATGCAGACCAGAAAGGAGATCAGGGTCGGCAAGACGAGGAAATCCGCGGTGAAGGGCAGCTGCAGCGCAAGCATGCCGACGAAGTGCATGGTCCAGACGCCGAGCGCGAGCGACAAAGCCGAGAAGGTGATGAGCTGGCGATAGCGCGTGCCGCACGCCTGTCCGACCTGCCGGGCCAAATAGAGGCCGACATAGCTGCCCTGAACCGCCATCAGGACCGAGAGCAGGACGATCCAGGGCTCATGCGCCGGGCTCATCTGCCGTGCTCGCTCCCAGGCCACTTGCCCATTGTCTCAACCCAGCTCGAATTTCCGGGCCGGTATCGGACGAGCCGCGACGCGGCGCCGACGGTGTCCACCCTGCCCCGCAACATACGACCGTGTTGCACGGACCAGCAAGCGGGACCGCTGCCGACGCGGGCACTGCACCGGGTTGCCGGACGCACCGCAGGTCTCTCGGGCGAGACCTGCTGGTGAAGGCCATTTCCCAATCGAAGCCGGCAGCGGGGCGGAGGCGGCCGCTACGTTTGGGAATGACCGGTAGCAGGCATCGGTTTTTCGCTGGTTGACCGGTTGGTTATTCGCCCCCGGTCACAAGAGGGGGTCAACGGCAACCGATCGTGCAGAGGGAAGCGAAGTCAGCGATCAGTCGGCATCAAGCTCGGGATAGTGGCGGAAGATGCCATCGCCGAACGGGAGCCGTCGCGGGCTGTCCAGATACTCCTTGATCCCCGGCAGCTCGGCCACGCGGCGACGGACGTCCAGGATGCGCACGTGCTTCGGCGCGAGTGTTGCCATCCGCCGCGGGAACGCGTGCTGGAGTCCCTCGATGACCTGGAATAATGACAGGTCCGCGTAACTCCAGTTTACCCCGGCAAGAAAAGGCTTGTTCCGCGCGAGCACTGTCGAGAAGTAGCCGAGGAACTTCGGCAGGCGCTCCGTCCTGAATGCTTCGGCCCGGCGCAGCGCCTCGGGCTTCTGGTCCTCGTAGTACAGGCTGCTGCTGATCGGGTGATGCACGTCATGCGCCTCCACCACCCAGTCGGCAATGGTGAGCTGGAGCTGGTTGACCCAAAGCCGCCCCGCAACGTCGTCCGGCGCGAGACCGTGCTGCTCGCCCAGGAACAGCAGGATGTTCGCGGTTTGGCTGATGACCAGCTCTCCAGCCTTGAGGTAGGGCGGTGCGAAGGGCGGATGCATCCGATCCGCAGCGAGGTCCGGACCGAGTAGGCCATCCCGCTCGCGCGGCGGTTCGGTGTAGGGGATCCGGCCCGCCTCAAGCGCGAGACGGACGAACTCGCCACGGCCGGGGATGCCGTCCCAGTACCAAAGCTCGTAGCTCATCAACGGCCTCCGGACACGGTGACGATCGTCCCGGTCACGTAGGAGGCGGCGGGATTCAGCAGCCAGGCTACGGCTTCGGCGACCTCGTCCGCCCGGCCGACGCGCTTGATCGGGATGTTCGGCGCGATCCGGGCCTGCCGCTCGGGCGAGTTCATCTCCGTGTCGATGAGGCCCGGGGCGACGGCGTTCACGCGGATGCCTTCGTCGGCGACCTCTCGCGCCAGGCCCAGGGTGAAGGTGTCAATCGCGCCCTTGGTGGTGGCGTAGTGCACCAGCTCGCCCGCGCCGCCCAGCCGGCTGGCGACGGAGGCCATGTTGACGATCGCCCCGCCGGCGCCGCCGTGCCGGGTTGACAGCGCCCGGACCGCCTCACGGGCGCAGAGCATGGACCCCGCGATGTTGACGGCGAGGACCCGGGCCAGGTCATCGGCCTTGAGAGCGTCCAGGCGGGAACTGCCGCCAAGGATGCCTGCGTTGTTGACGAGGCCATAGAGCGGGCCGAGTTGCGCCTGTGCTTCAGTGAATAGCCGCACGACGTCGGTCTCGACGGCGACGTCACCAGGAAAAGCGGCCGCTTGCCCGCCGGAGGCGGTGATTTCGGCGACCACTGCCTCGGCTAGCGCGGGGTTGGAGGTGTAGTTGACGCCGACCGCGTAACCGTCCGCTGCGAGCCGGCGGCAGATTGCTGCGCCGATGCCGCGGCTGCCCCCGGTCACGATCACCAGTCCCTTGCCGCCCATTGCGTCGTCTCCTCACGTTGCCAGACGATGCCGGGTTTCATTGGGTTGCGCCAGCACCGCAGGTCGCAGGCGGCGGAGAGCCGCCGGTCCACGTCACCGGCTTGAAAGCGGGGTAAGCGGATTTTTGTCGTCGCAAGTGGGAGGCGTTGCCGACCAACACGGGCGCGACCGCCCGAACTTGCCGTTGGCGGGCATTCAAGATGGGTCGTTGCAGCAACATCTTG
>CAXTOB010000029.1:8901-26394 GCA_964245505.1 uncultured Acetobacteraceae bacterium
CCCACGGTGCCCACGGTGCCCACGGTGCCCACGGTGCCCACGGTGCCCACGGTGCCCACGGTGCAAGGTAGGGTTGTGGCTTGGTTCTTGCTATACCCTGGTCACACCGGACCGAGGCCACCCAATGATGAAACGCCGCACCCTGCTCGCCACCGGCGCCGCCGCGTTTGCTGCCCCGCACGTGGCCCGGTCGCAGACCGCCAAGACGCTGAAGTTCATTCCGCAGATCGACGTCCCGCTGCTCGATCCCGTCGTCACCAGCGCCTACATCTCGCGCAACCACGGCTTCGTGATCTTCGATACGCTGTTTGGACAGGACAGCGAGTTCAAGGCGCAACCGCAGATGGTGGACGGATACACCACCGAGCCCAATGGCAAGACATGGCGGCTCACGCTGCGCGATGGCCTCAAGTTCCATGACGGCGCCCCCGTGCTCGCCCGCGACTGCGTCGCCAGCGTCAACCGATGGGGCAAGCGGGACGCGTTCGGCCAGGCGTTGATGGCGGCCACCGACGAGCTTTCGGCGGCTGACGACAAGACGCTTGTCTTCCGCCTCAAGCGTCCGTTTCCCCTGCTGCCGGATGCCCTGGGCAAGGTCGCCGGCATCATGTGCGCGATCATGCCGGAGCGGCTGGCCAGCACCGACCCCTTCAAGCCGATCACCGAGATGGTCGGCAGCGGCCCGTTCCGCTACGTCGCGGCCGAGCGGGTGCCTGGGGCGCTCAGCGTTTACACGCGGTTCGAGGGTTACGTGCCGCGGCCGGGCGGCACGCCGAGCTGGACCGCCGGGCCCAAGATCGCCTACCTGGACCGCATCGAGTGGGGCGCCATCCCTGACCCGGCGACCGCCATGTCCGCGTTGCAGCAGGGACAGGTTGACTGGTGGCAGGAGCCGTCGCTCGACCTATTCCCGGTATTGCGGCGGGACGGCAGCCTGACGACCGACACGCTGGACCCGACGGGGTTGCCGGGCATGGTGCGGTTCAACCACCTGCATCCGCCGTTCGACAACCCGGCGATCCGGCGGGCCCTGCTGGGTGCGGTCAGCCAGGCCGACTTCATGCAGGCGGTAGCGGGAACCGACCGCTCGCTTTGGCAGGACGATGTCGGCTTCTTCGCCGCCAAGTCTCCGCTGGCCAGCAACGCCGGAGTGTCGGTGCTGCAAGGCAAGCGGGACATGGCCCGCGTGAAGGCGGACCTTGCCGCCGCCGGCTACAAGGGCGAGCCCGCGGTGGTGCTGGTCGCGACCGACCTGCCGGCCCTGCAGGCGCTGGGCGAGGTGGGTGCCGACATGCTGCATCAGGCGGGCATCAACGTTGACATACAAAGCACGGACTGGGGCACGGTGATCCAGCGCCGGACCAGCAAGGCCCCGGTGGACAAGGGCGGATGGAGCGTGTTCTTCACCAGCTTCTTCGGTATCGACCAGTTCACTCCGGCGACGCACCTTGGTCTCCGTGGCAACGGCGAGGCCGGGTGGTTCGGCTGGTGCAACTCTCCCCAGCTCGAGCAACTGCGGGATGCCTGGTTCCAAGCGCCGGACATGGCGGCCCAGAAGGCGATCGCGGTGCAAATCCAGCAGCAGGCGTTCCAAGACGTGCCCTACCTGCCGACGGGGGAGTATTATCAGCCGACCGCCTATCGCAAGACGCTGAGCGGTGTGCTGAAGGGGCTGCCGTTGATGTGGAACGTGAGGAAGCAGGCTTAAACACGGCAGGCGCGGCACCGCTGGAGATCGTCAGTGTCGAATGCGCCGCTGAACCCTGCCGGGTTGCTGGCGGTGGAACACGTTGTTTACCTAGGTATCGAAGCCGCCTTGTGCCTCGATGGTGCTGCCGCGAGGACCTGAACCCCCTCCGGCTTGCTAACGTCCGTTGCTGCGACGGCAGCCCTGCCGCTGGCGCCGGTGATCTCCCGCACAAACGAGTTGCGTGCGCGGCCACTGCGGGCGGCCAACACCATCCAGGCGCCGTGCTCAGGGGGCGGGCGCATGATGTCAGGCCGATACTGCTGCCGGCGCGGTCATGACGACGGCTTGCCGGCGATGGGCTCGCGCCTGACGTCCTTGGGCTTCGTATTCTGCCAGGCCTGGGTCTGTATTCGATGATGCCCAGCGAACCCCTTGGTTCGATGCCCAGCGAACCCCTTGGTCCGACGCCCAGCGAACGTCTCGGTCCGACATGCCCCAAGGAACGCGACGGCGCCGTATCGCGTGTGGACACCTGTTTGTGCGCTGCAGCGTCTTGTCCTTGGCTGGCTGCCCTCTGGGGGGTATAGGGTCCCGGGACCGGGGTCGTTCGTCATCCGGACACGACTGGTTCTTGCTGCCTGCCCACTCGACGGCGAGGTATGGACTAGGGGTAGGCACATGAGAGGCGCGGTTGCGATCGCCTGCCATTCCGGGAACCTGGCCTGGCTGGGCGAGATACCCGGCAATTTTGATTTCACCATCCACAAGGGCATGTAGATGACGTCCGCGCCAACCCTCAAGCGGACCGACCGCCCTCGGGTCAAACAGGAGCATCTGATGACCGACTCCGGCTTTGTTTCCAAGTGCCGCAGGCGGAGTTCCCTATCATGACCATTTCTCCCGCCACCGGCGTCTCAGAGCCAAATCATACCGCAGATGGCATTTCCGTCGCGATGGCGACCTATAACGGCGCAAAGTTTTTGCGCCAGCAGCTCGACAGCATCGCCGCGCAGAGCCGCCTGCCGGCCGAACTTGTGGTGACGGACGACGCCTCGACGGACGACACGGTTACCATCCTCACTGAATTCGCGGCCACTGCGCCCTTCCCCGTGCACATTCACCGCAATCCGTCTCGCCTGGGCTACCGTGCCAACTTCATGCGGGCCATGTCGCTGTGCCGATCGGATATCGTGGCCCTGTGCGACCAGGACGACCTGTGGGAGGCGAACAAGACCGAGGCGGCGATGCAGGCGTTCGCCGATCCGGATGTCGTGCTGTTCTTTCACAACGCTTGGCTGATGGATGGCGCCGGGGCCATGATTGGACCGGCTAATATCTTCGCCCTGCCCCCGCGCAGCGCGCCGCTGTCGTTCTACCCGATGATGAACCCGTTCGGCTTCTCTATAGTGTTCCGACGGGCGCTGATGCGCTTCGCCGATCACTGGCCGGCCTCGATCGACAATGTCGAGGCCACGAACCGCATGGCGCATGACCAGTGGATCTTTTTCCTCGCCTCGGTGTTCGGCGTGATCGCCTACTCGGATGCGCGGCTGGTGCGCTACCGGCAGCACGGCGGCAATGCCTATGGCTGGAAGCCCTGGACCGGGTTGCGGCAACGCCTCATCGCCAAGCTGAACGACAATGGCGGCGACCACCTGCAGTTCGCCGCCGCCGCTGCATCCCGGGCGCGCATCCTGCGAGCCATTCTGCAAACAGCCCCCGCCGGGTCTTTGTCCCCTGCCGAGCGTGAGCGGGCCGAGGCATGTGCGACGTTCTACGAGGGCCTGAGCCCCCGGCTTGCCTTGCGCGGCGAGATCTACGTGGCCCCTCGCCTCCACCGCCGCATTCTTGCCTGTTTACGGCTGCTGCGGATGGGCGGGTATGGCCGGGGCACAATGTGGAACATCGGTCCGAAGGCGATGCTGAAGGATGTCGCGCTCGGCCTGGCGTTCCGGCCGCTGCTGGTCCGCCATAGCGACCCCAAGGCACTCGCGGCTGAGCACCTGAGGCACGACCCGAAGGTGATCTGATCGTGAACGAACCAACCGGCGCCCTGAAAATCCTGCTTTATAACTTTGCTCAACCTGATGAGGGAGAGGGCGGCGGCGTCAGCGTTTATCAACGGAACCTAGCCCATGTGCTCGCGTCGCTTGGTCATACCGTCATCATGCTCAGCTCGGGCATGCGTTATACCCTGCCTAGCTCGCGGGCCTTCCTTCGCCGCTTGGATGGCGGCGGCTACCTATGCGCGGATGTCGTCAATTCGCCGGTTGTCGCTCCCGCATCGGCTTCGTTCTATGAGCTTGATATTTATAACCACAGCCACGGCCTCGACCACCTGCCGGTGCTGCTGCGTGCCGAGTTCGGCGAGATTGACGTGTTCCACTTCCAGAACTTGGAAGGGCTGACGCGCCGCTCGTTTCCCAGTATCCGCGACGCCTTTCCTACGGCACGGCTGCTATATTCCGCGCACAACTATAATCTGGTCTGCCCGCAGGTGCATTTGTGGTTCCGGGACCGGGAACTTTGCCTCGATTACCGGGAGGGCCATGACTGCACCCGTTGCCTGGTTGGGTTTGCACGCCGGCCGCATCATCAGACGATCCGGCCGATCGAGGCGGCGATGATCCGGCGGCTCGGTCTGCCGCGCACCCATTTTGCCGTGCGTGCCACCCGCCGCGTCATCCGCGCTGCCGTGCAGACAACCGAGAAGACCCTGCAGCGCGGCCGGCAGCTGATGGGACGATCAAAGTTGCGGGCGCCAGACGCGGCGGTTTACCGGGACTTCCGTCATGGCAACGTGGCCTTATGCAACCAGGTGTTCGACCGGCTGCTTGCGGTGTCGAAGCGGACTGGCGACATATTGGCCAATTACGGCGTCGATAGGTCGCGGATCGCCGTAAGTTACATCGGGACGGCGCACAAGCAGACCTTCTTGAAAGCCAAGCGCATCACGTCGTTTGAAACGCTGCACCTCGGCTATCTCGGCTATGCACGGCAGGACAAGGGTTTCTTTTTCTTGCTCGACGCGCTCGAAAGCTTGCCAGTGGGCATCGCGTCCCGGATCGAGCTGACAATTGCGGCGTCGGTCAAGGACGCCGGAACCATGGCCCGGATCGAGGCGCTGCGTAGCCGGCTCAGCGCGGTGGCTTATCACGATGGCTTCACCCATGCGACGCTCGACCGGGTTATCGCGCCGGTGAACCTGGGCGTCGTCCCCGTGTTGTGGGAGGATAACCTGCCGCAGGTCGCCATCGAGATGGTCTCCCGCGGCATCCCTATCTTGACGTCAGACCGCGGCGGGGCGGGCGAGATCGCGGGCAACCCCGACTTCAGCTTCAAGGCGGGCGACATGGCGTCCCTGCACGAGCGGCTGCAAGCGATTGTCGATGGCAACCTCTCGTTGGGCGTGTTCTGGAAGCAGCCCCTGCGTATTTTTTCGATGGAGGAGCACGTCGCCGATCTGATGCAGCTCTATAGCCCGGCGCCGGCACCCTAAAGCAAACCTCCGGAGGTCCGGCGCACAGATAGATGGCTAAGCAGGTTTGGGCGGCCAGGCACGGCCGCAGGCCATCCGTGTGACAGGCCACCCAAGGCTGCCTAGTCCTCGCGCCGCCGCCGGGCCGGCAGAGCACCTTTTTGTGCATTGCAGCAAACGCGCTTGGCTGCCCAACCGCAGGTGTGTATAGGCTCGGGGAGTTGGGGTCGTTCGTCGTCCGTACACAAGTTTTTTCTTGTTGCCCGCCTGCTTGGCGGCACAGGACGGAGTAGGGGTCAGATACTTGAGGAACGAGATCGTGATCGCCCGGTATTCCGAGAACCTGGATTGGGTTGGCGATATACCCGGTGATTTTGACGTCACGATCTACAACAAGGGCGCTGAGGTCACCTCGGCACCTGCCCTCAAGCGGGCCGACCGCATCGTAGCACTCGCTAATAGCGGCCGCGAGTCGGACACCATCCTGCGCCACATCCTAAACAAGACCGAGTTCGGGGACGGCTTCACCGTGTTCCTGCAGGGCGACCCGTTTGAGCACAGCCCGGACATCATCGCGCTGCTTGGTCAATGGCGCCAATGGCATGATGTCCAGCCGCTGGCCTGGCGCTGGGTCGCCTCGAAGGAGCTGCCGCCAAAGAACCTCCTGTCCCGCGAAACCAGCGCCTTCATCGGCGCCGCGCGCGTGCGGCCCGAGGTGTTCTCCCTGGCAAACTGGGGGCCACTGCAATTCTTTGATCCCGGCGCGAGAACGATGGGGAGCTGGTATCTGCACCTTCACGACCTGCCGGAGGGCGTCAACATCGCGAGCCACTTCCTGCGGCGATGCGAATGGGCGGGACTGGCGGAGGAGGCAGAGCGCCATCTGGTCGGCCGATACTCCTATGGCGCCTGTTTCGCCGTGCGGCAGGAGCGGCTGAAGCACATGCCGCGGCGAAGCCTGGAACTCGCGCTAGAGGCGGCAAACGGCCACAAGACCTATGGCTACATCCTGGAGCGGTTGTGGCTGCACATGGTGGGCGAGCCTTTCCTGTTCCCGGCATCAGACCCCGCGTCGTATCCTGAGGAGTCCAAGGCCTTGCCGACCCGCTTCGCCTTGCCAGACCCAAAGAAGCCACTGCATCTCCGGGTCGTACCGGCGATCAAGCGCCGCGTCGCGCATTGGGCGGCGAACTAGGCGCGTGGTTGGCGCGGGATGGTGATCGAGGTTGGCAACGATGACGGCGCCCGCCAGCAAAGTCAGCCCATGACCGCCGGCGGCTGCCTTGTGCCGGGCGGAGGGCAGGTCCATTCACAGGGCATGTCCCAGGCCAAGATGCGCATTGCTGGTCCGAGGCGGTTCCCCCATGCGGTGCTGGGTTGGCCATGCCTGATGGGCCAAGCGGGGTCATCCACATGACCGCCATGACGCCTAAAGTCACCGTGGCCTTGCCGGTTTACAACAGCGCGGCGACGCTTGAGCGCGCCATCCGCTCCGTGCTCGGCCAGACCTTTCCGGCGTTCGAGCTGCTGGTCATTGACGACGGCTCCACCGATGGCAGCCTTGCCGTCGCCCGGGCCGTCGCCGCCGAGGACGAGCGCGTCGTCGTCGTCGCCCTGCCGCAGAACGCCGGCAAGGCCCAAGCGATGAACCACGCGGCCAACATCGCACGCGGCGACTGGATCGCTGTGCTGGACGCAGACGACCGCTACCTGCCGGGCCGCCTTGCAGCCCTGGTGGAAGCGGGCGAGGCACACGGCGTGGAGCTTGTCGCCGACAACCAACTGCACTCCGATGACGCAACCGGCGAGGTGGTCCGCGTCGCCTTCGCGGCGCCGGGAGCGGGCAGGATGGTGGGAGTCGCCGACTTCATCGCCCACTCCGACCCGGGCGCCACGTTCGACTTCGGGGTCCTGAAGCCCATGGTGCGCCTGGATTTCCTGCGCCGCACCCGCCTCGCCTACCACCCCGGCGCCAAGCTGGCCGAGGACTTCTACTTCATGATGGAGTTCTTCGCCGCCGGCGGGCGCGGCTGGCTGGTGCATGAGCCGTTATACGAGTGGACCCTGCCGTTCAGCCCAACGGCTCGCCGCTGGACTGGCACCGGGAGCGGCGCCTGGCGCTACGACTACCGCAACGCCTTGGAAACCAACCGCCACTTCCAGGACAAGCTGAAGGGCCGGAACCAGCCGGAGCTTAGCGCGCTGTTGAGCCAGCGGGAGCGGGAATACCAGGTCATGGTGCACTACCTGGATGCCCAGCGTGTGCTTGCCGACACCGGCAGCCGCAGGCGCGCATTGGCCATCATCGCCGCTCATCCCGGCACCTGGCCGCTGCTCGTCCGCCGGGTGGCCGGCCGTCTGGCGCGCGTGGCCGGCCGCAACCGGGCGGGCGCCGCAACGCCCGGCTCCCATGGCTGAGGGCGCGCTGCGGACCATCATCGTCACCGCGGGCGACTCCAAGGTGATGGCGACGCTGCAGGGCCTAATCCGCTCCCTGGAAGCCTTCCCTCAGCGGCAGGACGTGGAGATCGGCTGTCTGGACGTCGGGCAGAACGATACAGACCGTGCCTGGCTCACTGAGCACGGCGTGTTGCTGGCGGAGCCGATGATCCACATGGGCATACCGGAGAGCCGCCTGAAGCCTTATGAGCGCGCCTTCCTAGCCCGGCCGTTCCTGCGCGAATACTTTCCCGGGCGCGACATCTACATCTGGATCGACTCCGATGTCTGGCTGCAGGGCTGGTGGGTGATCGAAGCCTACCAGAAGGGGGCGCTGGAAACCGGCCTGGCAATCGCCCATGAGCGGGAGCGCGGTTACGTGTTCCAGGCTTGGCTGATGGCCTGGTTCGCCAAGCACTTCGTGCTGAGCTATGGGCCGCTGGACGGGGCGTGGCTGTTGTCCCGCCCCCACCTGAACGCAGGGGTGTTCGCGATAAGCCGGGACAGCCCGCATTGGGAATTGTGGGCGCAATACTATCAGGCCGCCTGCGATCGCACCGGGAAGTTCCTCCCGTATGATCAGTTTTCCATAAACCGGCTGGTCCACGGAGGCGTGCTGAAGCGGCCTACAGTGGGAACCACCATACTGCCGCCGCGCTATAACTGGATCTGCGATCGGGGCGTACCGATGTGGAATGACGCCGAGGGCACGCTCTGCGAGCCCTACGCCCCATACCGCACCATCGGCGCCGTCCACCTCGCGGGACCCGGCAAGACCACCGTCTATGACATCCGCCGCACCGGGGGAGGCAGCTTCAAGGCAAAGCTGCTGCAAGGGGTCAAACCCCTGGATTAGCTGAGGGCGCCGCATATCTTCTGCTGTGCACACACACAATAATGTCATTTATTTGAAACGTTTGGAGAAGCGCTACGATGATCGGATTGTCTGACTACCGCCATGTCGTCGTCGGCAGCGGCTTTTTCGGCGCCGTGCTGGCGGAACGCATCGCCAACGTGCTGAATGAGCCCGTGGTGGTGCTGGAGAAGCGCGAGCACCTCGGCGGCAACTCCTACTCCGAGACGGATCCGCAGACTGGGATCGAGTATCACCGGTATGGGTCGCACCTGTTCCACACCTCAAGCGAGGAGGTGTGGTCCTACATCAACAAGTTTACCAAGTTCACCAACTACCGGCACCGCGTGTTCACACGCTACAACAACCGCACGTTCACGATGCCGATCAACCTGATGACGCTGAACAGCTTCTTCGGCGTGGACCTGAAGCCGCAGGAGGCCGGGGCGTTCATCAAGGCCAAGGCTGCCGCCGAGCCATACCCCAACCCGGCGAACTTCGAGGAAAAGGCCATCTCCCTGATTGGGCGCGAGCTGTATGAGGCCTTTATTCAGGGCTACACTGCCAAGCAGTGGGAAACCGACCCGAAGCTGCTGCCAGCCGAGGTGATCACCCGGCTTCCCGTGCGCTTCAACTTCAATGATTTCTACTTCAATGACATTTACGAGGGCCTGCCGGTTGACGGCTACCACGCGATCTTCGACCGCATGTTCGCCAACGACAAGATTAAGACGGTGACGGGCTGCGACTTCTTCGACGTGCGGGACCAGCTGCGGCCGGATGCGATCGTCATCTACACCGGCGCCGTGGATCGCTACTTCGACTACTGCTATGGCCCTCTATCGTGGCGCACGCTGGACTTCGAGATCGAGCGGTATGACGTGGACGACTACCAGGGCGCTTCGGTGGTGAACTATCCTGGGTTGGACACCCCGTTCACCCGCATCCACGAGTTCAAGCACCTGCATCCCGAGCGGACCAACCTCAAGGGACGGACGCTAGTGATGAAGGAATTCTCGCGGTTCGCCACCCAGCAAGACGAGCCGTACTACCCCGTCAACACGCCGAACGATAAGGCGACTTACGACCGGTATGCCGCTTTGGCTGTCAAGGAGCGGAACGTGGTGTTCGGTGGGCGTCTCGGCACGTATCGCTACCTCGACATGCACCAGGCGATCGGTGCCGCATTGAAGGCGTTCGACCGCGAGCTGACGCCGTTGCTGACTGCGGCGTAAACGGCGGGGCCTGGCGGCGTCGGTTTACGTCGCCAGGTTGAAGCGGCGGCGGAATGTCATCTGGGCGCTGGGCACGGCCTGGCGCATCCACTGGCCCAGGCCGGTAGCGCCGCCGTCGCAGCGGATGCGCCAGTTCTCGACCATGCTCTGCATCACCGCCTCCGGGTAAACGTCGTCGAAGAAGCGCAGTGTGCCGTCTGCCCGGAACTGCGTTTCCAGGAATGAACCGGACGGCGGGCAGAAGCGCTTCCAGACGCCGATCTTCATGACCCGATCGTTCCAGAGGTGCGTCGTGAAGGCGGACTTGCACAGCTCCACGCACTCGTCGCGATACTCCGGCAGGAACAGCTTCCACGACTCGTTGTAGTGGACCGGGAAGAAGTATTTGGGATCATAGCCCTTTTGCATGATGGTCTGCCGGTCGAGCACGGCGGCCAGCAGGCGCGGGCCGGTGGCGCCCCAGACCAAATCCTGGTCGCGCAGGGCCTCGGTGCGGGCGATCAGCGCGCCGAGCTTGGGATGGTGCCGGTCCAGCCGCATGATGGCCCCGCACACCATGGTGGCGTCCTCCTTGGCGATCAGCTCGGTGTAGGATGGCAGGTCGAGCGGCCGCAGCAGCAGCATGTCGGTATCGACCCAGATGTGGTCGGTCCGCTTGAACAGCTCGTAGCGGAACAGGTCGGAGAAGTGGCTGAGGTTGGGGCGGCCCTTGATGAGGAAGCGCCGGACATTCGGCTCATCGGTGATCTCGCGGGCGTCACGCAGGCGGACGCCCTCTGGCAGGTTGTCCATCATGTCGTAGCTGTACACCGTATATTCGTAGCCGTGCGCCAGGAACGAGGTGATGCAGGCGGCCTCGAATGGCGAAACTTTCCGGCCGGCCCAGAAGGTTGCGAAGGTGGGGGTGGTCATGGTTCGGTTCTCAGGTCACAGGTCGTTCAGCCTGGGGTGGACATAGCAGGCCATACCTGCCGGGGCTCTGTTAAATGGCCGGGCAACCAGGGCTTGCCACTGCGTCCGGCGGTTCAGCCCTGAATACGGCCGCGGTCTGCGCTATCGCCCTGCAGCCTCGCCCACTTGTCATTTCGCAGTGCACAAAATCTCCGATATGAGTGACCCTGAAGGGTGCCAGGCAGCGGCAAGGTGTTATGATGGCTGAACAAGCAGAGGAGGATGGGGCGCCGCACTACGCCGTGATCTTTAGGACGCACTTTTGGGACGATTTTGCCCAGCGCCAGTTTGACCGCCTGCTGTCCCGCGTCGGCAAAAGTCACGTTTATATCCTGGTGGATGAGACCAACGGACGCGTCGAGGGCATCAATCACGACCGGGTCGTGCGGCTGACGGAACAGGACGTGCTCGACATGGGCATGCCGCGCGCAGGCACGGGCAATTTGCTGTGGTTCAACGGGGACTATCCGCTTTACTATTTCCTGTCGCAGCATGGGTCCTACGATTACTATCTGCAGCTTGAATACGACGTCTGTCTGAACACCGACGTTGACGACTTGGTCACTCGCGCGGCTGCCGACGGGGCGGACTTCGTCGGCTTGACCAAGGGTGAGCCCGTGCACGAGTGGGCCTGGCTATTCACCTGCGACGGCATCTACGACGCCGCGGAAATCCAGTACAAGCTGATCTGCCTGTCGCTGTTCTCGCGCCGGGCATTGCAGGCCCTGGCGACGCGCAGGCTGGAGATGGCGGAGGAGCTTCGGGACTCGACGATCAGGAATTGGCCGTTCTGCGAAGGTTTCATTGCTACCGAAATGGCACGCGGCGGCTTCAAGAGCGTTGAGCTGTCGCACTATGTCGGCACCGAATCCTATGATAGCTGGCCGCCGTTCGTAGAGGGCGATCTTCCGCTTCTGGCGGACAGCCCGGTGGTGCACCCCGTTCTCGATCAGGAACGCTACATCAGCAGCCTGTTGAAGTTTAAGGTTGGGCTGGTTGGCTATATGAACGTCAACAGCTTGTTCCACCGCAAGTTGCGGCGGCTGCCCGCGGACGTTTACGTCTCGACATTGGTGCGGTCCTTTAGCCAGAAGGCCATCAGGACCATGCGCTCCCATCACTTGCTGCCGGGCTAGCCTGATTTATGTCGAAGTCACGCCAGCCAGTCTGAGTTCGCATTTGCCAATGCAGGGTTGCAGGCGTGGTCGTTGCAGGTCCCCGCCTGACTGGTATCTGCTTGGCGTGCTGGAGCGTGCACGGATGAGACAGGTTACCATCCTTGGAAACAGGACACAGTTGGCGTTGCGTCAATTGCGCTTCTGAAACTCTAAATCAATCAGCACGCTATTGAACCTATCCTATCACAGCGTGCCTTGGCGGCTCGTAGGTGCCGGGGTCAGCGCGATGATTGACGGCGGGTTTAGCTGATGGAAGCAGTGACCTCACTGCGTCTGGTAGGCATCGGCCTTGCGGCCGGCGTCACGCCGATGTGACCCGAACGGGTTTGGACGTTGTAACCCCCCGCCGTTAATCAGGCGGCCCTGCCCCGCCCGGTCAGGGACGAATTCGCTAGGAAGACGTCATGTGGCTGACCTCTGAAGCCATCCGGCGCGGCAAGATGCTCTATCGCAAGTTCTTCCCCGTCATCACAGGCACACGCCGCGCGTATGAGGCCGACTTCAGCGCCGCCATTCCCTTCGCCTATGATCTTGCATCCACCACGCCGCCCGGCCGGATCGCGGCGGTCTGTCACATCTTCCACGCCAATCTGGCGGGCGGCATACGGGACGCGCTGGAGAACATTCCTTTTCCGGTGGACCTGTTCATTTCCACTGACACAGATGCCAAGCGCGCCGTCATCGCGGAGGCATTCATTGGATGGGCCAAGGGCGGCTGCGAAATCCGTCTTTGTCCCAATAAGGGTCGTGACATCGCGCCGAAGCTGGTGACGTTCCGCGACGTCTATGATCGTTACGATTTTGTTCTGTTCCTGCACAGCAAAAAAAGTGCCCAGAACAGCTTCGGCGATGCTTGGCGGCAGACCTTGATCGATGGCAACGCCGGGTCACCCGATGTGGTCCGCAGCATCATGGAAATCTTTGCAGTCAACCCGAAAATCGGCGTCGTGATGGCGCAGCACTTCGAGCCTATAAGGCCGTTCCTGGACTGGGATCGCAACTACGCGTTCGGCCGCAGGCTCGGGCGGCGCATGGGCATCCCCGTCACGCCGTCACTAACGGTGGACATGCCCTCCGGCTCGATGTTTTGGGCTCGGACCAAGGCGTTGCGCCCACTGCTGGACCTGCGGCTCGGCTACAAGGATTTTCCGCCCGAAGAAGGCCAGGTGCGCAAAACCATCATGCATGGGCTCGAGCGTATGGTGCTGTATGCCTGTGAGCATGCCGGATACGATTGGATGAAGGTGGCCGATCCGCGCCACTATGAGACGACCTCCACCATCGTGCCAATTGGCAGCCGTGACGATCTGCGCCGTTTCATGGCGGCACACTGCATCCGCCTGCTGCCGGCACGCCGCGCTTGAGCGAACTACGTACGCGCTCAATCCGTGGCGGCGCCGCCGTCATGACGGGGCAGGCGCTGCGTTTCGTGGTGACGTTCAGCACCCAGGTCTATCTCGCCCGGCTGCTTGATCCCGCCCAGTTCGGCCTCATCGCCATGGTGGCGCCCGTGCTGGGCTTCGTTCAGGTGTTCACCGATCTGGGCCTGCTGCAGGCGGTGGTGCAGAAGGCGGAAGTCTCGCAGCGTCAACTCAGCACCGTGTTCTGGATCAATGCCGGGTTCAGCCTGTTGCTGTCCCTGCTGTTCGCCGCGTCCGCACCGCTGCTGGCATGGATGTATCACGAGCCGCGGGTGATGGCAGTGACGGTGGTGCTGAGCAGCCTGATTTTCATAACCGGCCTGTCCCAGCTGCAATCGGCGTTGATGAACCGGCATCTGCGTTTCGTGCCCATGGCGGTCTTCGAAGTCGTGGCGCTGACTGTGGGCGCGGTCTGCGGCATCGGCAGCGCGATGGCAGGCGCCGGCTATTGGGCGCTGGTGCTCAGTCAAGTGGCAGCTTCGGTCACCTCGGCACTGCTGCTATGGTGCTACGCCGGCTGGCGCCCGTCCCGCCCGGAAAGAGACCCGGAAGTGGTGTCGATGCTGAAATTCGGCGGCCATATCACGGGGGCCAACCTCGCCGGCTACCTGAATGTGTCAATCGACAACATGATGATCGGCGTGGTGATCGGCGACGTCGGGCTCGGCATCTACGACCGTGCCTGGAAGCTGGCGGTCCAGCCGCTTTCGCAGCTTACGGCGCCCGTGGACCGTCTGGCGTTGCCCGTGTTGGCGCGGCTGCAGGCCGAGCATGATCGCTACCGGGCCGTCTATGTGCAGATGCTGCAATTGCTCTGCCTAGTGGCGACGCCGGGCCTGCTATTCGCTTTGGTGATGGCCGAGCCGCTGATCCTGTCCCTATTCGGGGACAAATGGGCGGCCACAATCCCGGTCTTCGTCTGGATCGGGCTTGGGGCCTTGATTACACCGCTGAACATTGGCGCATTCTGGCTTTTCACCAGCCAGGGACGCGGCAAGCAGCAGATGTCGTTCACCATCGTTGTCGCCGTCATTAACATCCTGGCCTATGCCTCGGGCCTGCCCTGGGGTCCCGTAGGTGTGGCGCGCGCGTCGGCGCTGTCGGTCTATGCGCTGCAATGCCCGCTGCTGATCTGGGCGGCGACGAAGGAGGGTCCCGTCGGACTGGGCCTGGTTGTGCGGGCGATCACTCCGTTCATCGTGGCTTTGGCCGTAACGGCCGCAGTTTTGGAAGCTCTTTCATGCTTCCGGTTCGACAGCATGCTGCTCACCTTGGGATGTTTCCTGGCCCTCGCCTACGCTTGCACGTTCGCCGTGCTCGGCTGCGTGCCGTCCGGACGGCGTTTGCTGGGCACCGTCTGGAATTTGCGGTCAGCGTTCCGCCGGCAGGGTTAAGGACGCAGTTGACGATGCCTTGTTGAGGCGTAGCTACGAAGGTATGCCATCAAGCGCGGCACTTGATGGGTTCCGGGGCGGTGAGGCTGGGACTGGAGGCTTGGGCTGCGATGATCTGGTTCGTGAGGCGTAGCGGGAGCGATTGACCGGCTCGCACGAGAAGCTTTCGTCACGGCGGAATCCGGCCTGATCAACCCTTCGGACCTGCCGGGGTCCGGATCGGGACGATGCCAAGTCGCTCCCGGCCAATTCAGTAGCCTCGCGCTATATCAAAGCGGTTCGGCAGCGGCGCCCCGTCCCGCAGCGCCCGCAGGTTCTGGAAGAAGATGTCCAGGCTGTTCGGGTTGTAGGTTTGCGGGTCGTCCGCCGACACGTGCGGCGTCATCACCAGGTTCCGCGTCGTCCACAGCCGGTGGCCCGGCGGCACCGGCTCCGGCACGAACACATCCAGAATCGCGCCGCCCAGCGCACCCGTATCCAGCGCGTCGCACAGCGCATCCTGATCCAGCAGCGCGCCGCGGCCGATGTTCACGACGCCTGCGCCCGCCGGCAACAGAGCGATGCGGCGGCGGTCCAGCAGGTTGCGGGTTTGCCCGGTGAGCGGAGTGGCCAGCACCACAAATTCGGCGCCGGGCAGCACCTCATCCAGGTCGGACACCGCCACCACGCGGGCGCAGTCGGGGTGCGGCTCCGCCCGGGTCCGCACGCCCACCACCTGCATGCCGAACCGCGCAGCCTGCCCGGCGATTGCGCCGCCTAGCGAACCCAGCCCCACCACCGCAACCGTCCGCCCCGCCAGCACGGAGGCGTGGAACGGCGCCCACCGTCCCTCCCGTTGCGCCCATGCGAAGCCGGGCATCCCGCCGGCCAGCATCAGCAGCGCCATGATGCCGTACTCGCCGGCCCTGACGCTGTGAGCGCCAGCGTTGTTCAGCAGCGCGGCACCCTCCGGCAGCCAATCGAACGGCTCCAGCCCATCCAGCCCGGCGTTGGCGCAGAAGATCAGCCGCAGCCGGGGCGCGTGCGCCGGGAACAGCGCCTTGACCAGGTTCTTGTGCGAGATCAGCGCCTCCGCGGTTTGCATCGCCTGGGTGAAAGCTTCGGGCGTCTCGCCGAACGTCACTTCGTGCCCGGCCGACACGTCCAGGGAGCGGGCGCAGGCCGCATCCCACTGCTCCGGTGTGAAGGGGAAGGTGCCGGGGGTGGACTGGGTTTGGACGTGGATACGCATGGGTGGTCCTTGTTTTGAGCCAGGGAAGCGCAGGGGGTTTTGAGCCAGGGAAGCGTGAGGTGTTTTGAGCCAGAGGGGCATTGGGGGCTGCGACCATGGAGGGACCTGGGCAGGTCCGACGTCCGGAATATGCCTGTAGGGCGAGTGGCACGGGTAGCCTCGGGAGGCCAGCAGGAGGATCCCGGGCGCCTGCGTTTATAGGCGGTAGCCGGAATCCGGCACTGCCCAAGGTCCAAGCGATACGCCGCTGACGGTGACAGGCTTGGGGACATGGGGTCGCCCCGGAATTCATGCCGGCCTGTGGGGCAGTCGGCCACGAGGTGCGGTCACGTCTATCACGGCCAGCACCCTACCCCGGTCAGTTCCCCTGCTCCAGTCAGCTCCCTGCCCCGGTCAGGCCATCTGGCTCGTCAGCGCATGCAGCAGCACCGCCGCGGATTGCGCCACATTCAGGCTTTGCACCGCCCCTGACCCAGCGATGCGGATGCGGCGGCGGCAGGTTTCCATCGCCTCGTAGCCGACGCCGCGCTCCTCGTTGCCCAGCACCAGCGCCACCGGGCGGTCGCGCGGCAGGCTGGACAGCGGCACGGCGTCGGGGGTGAGCGTCGCGGCGACTGTGCGGTAGTACGGGTCCAGCGCCAGCAGCGCCTTGCGGAGGTTGCGGGTCTTGCTGACTTCCAGGTGCTCCAGCCCGCCCTCGGCGGTGCGGTAGGCGGCGTCGGACGGCATCGCCTGCAGCGGAGTTTCATGCAGCACCAGCGCGCGCACGCCGAAGAACGCGGCGCTGCGGGCGATGGCGCCGAGGTTGTGCGGGTTGCCCACCCCGTCCAGGATCAGCAGCAGGGGAAACCGCGGCGGGCGCACGAAGTCCATCATGCCGATCGGCCGCTCAGTGGCGACGGCGCATAGGCCGCCGTGATGCGGGGTGCCGGCGGCGCGCTGCAGCTCGTTGTCGGGCAACAGGCGGTAGGGGCGGCGCATCCGCGCCATCTCGGCGCAGAGCGGGCCGGCGGCGATCTTGTGCTCCTCGTCGTAGAACAGGCGCACCACGGCGTCTGGGCGCTGGGCAAACAGGGCACTGACGGCGTTTAGGCCGCAAATCCGGTCATCGGGCATCCCGGGTGCTTCCGCCCGCGGCGTGCGGCTGTCAACCTGGGTGCCGATGCAGTTGCCCCCCATCCTGTTCCAGGATTCTCGAATTGTGGTGCTGGACAAGCCTGCAGGCGTTCCCGTGCATGCGGGGCCGCAAGGTGGCGCGAGCATTGAGGACGTGTTTCCGCAACTGTCCCGGCGCCGGGACGGGCCTTGGCTAGCGCATCGGCTGGACGCGGATACGGCGGGGTGCCTGGTGGTGGCGCTGCGCCGGGCGGCGCTGCACGCGGCGCAGGCGGCGTTCGCCGAGGGGCGGGTGCGCAAGACTTACTGGGCCGTGGTGCAGGGCCGCCCGGTGGGGGAGACAGGGATTGTGGATGCTCCACTGCTGAAGCGTACGGCTCCTGCGGGTTGGCGCATGGTCGCTGATTCCGCCGGGCAGCCGGCCCGCACGGCGTGGCGAGTGCTTGGCGCGGCTGGCGGCCTGGCCTGGCTGGAGCTGCTGCCGCAAACCGGGCGCACGCACCAGGT
>CAXTOB010000030.1:0-14928 GCA_964245505.1 uncultured Acetobacteraceae bacterium
GCGCCGGCGCGGGTCGGGCGGGGCGCCGGCGATCGGCTCCAGCGCGGTGTGCCGGTCGTCCTCCAGGTTGATCGCGCAGGACAGCAGCGCCCGGGTATAGGGATGCAGCGGCGCGTGGAACAGGGTGTCCACGTCGGCCTGTTCCACCACGCGGCCGGAATACATGACCACGACATCGTCGGCCATCGCGGCGACCACGCCGAGGTCGTGGGTGATCAGCAGCAGGGAGGCCTTGGTTTCCTGCCGCAAGTCGTCCAGCAGGTGCAGGATCTTGGCCTGCACTGTCACATCGAGCGCGGTGGTCGGCTCGTCGGCGATGATCACCTCGGGACCGCAGGAGATCGCCGAGGCGATCAGCACGCGCTGACGCATGCCGCCGCTGAAATGATGCGGGTAATCCATCGCGCGCGCTTCCGGGTCGGGCACGCCGACATGGCGCAGCAGCTCGACCGCGCGCCGTTCCGCCTCGGCCCAGGTCATCTGGCGATGCGCTCGCAGCGTTTCGGCAATCTGGAAGCCGATGCGCAGCACCGGGTTGAGGGAGGCGAGCGGGTCCTGGAACACCATGGCGATGTGGGCGCCCCGAACTTCTGCCATCTGCCGCTCGGTCAGGGTGAGCAGGTCCCGTCCGAGGTAGCGGACGGTTCCGCCGGCCACCCGCACCGGCGGTTCGAGCAGGCGGAGCAGGGACATCGCCGTCATGGTCTTGCCGGAGCCGGACTCGCCCACGATGGCGGTGGTGCGGCCGCGCCGCAGGACGAAGCTCACCCGGTCCACCAGCCGCACCTCCTCCACCTCGATCATCACGGTAGTGACGAGGTCTTTCACCTCCAGCACGACATCCTCGTCCATGGCGCTAATGCCGCCGAGAGCGGGGATCGAGCGCGTCGCGCAGGCCGTCGCCGAGGAAGCTGAAGGCGAGCGAAACCGCCACGATCACCAGGCCGGGCAGAACGGTCGCGTGCGGCGCCCGGCGGAGCACGATGCGGCCCTCCGACACCATCGCGCCCCAGTCCGACGCAGGCGGCTGCACGCCGAGGCCGAGGAAGCTGAGGCCCGAGCCCACGACGATCATCATGCCGATTAGGGTAGTGGCATAGACCAGCAGCGGAGGCAGCACGCCCGGCGTCACGTAGCGCAGCAGCAGCGCCGTGCGGGTGGCGCCGGCGGCGCGTGCCGCCTCGATGAAGGGCATTGCGGCCACGGACAGGGTCGCGGTCCGCGCCAGCCTTCCGACATAGGGGATCAGCACCACGGTGATCGAGATGACCTCGGTCCACAGGCCGGGCCGTAAGACCCCGGCGATGGCGATGGCGAGCAGCACCATTGGAAAGGCGAACAGTATGTCCAGGGTGCGCATGATGATCTGGTCGGTCCAGCCCCCTGCGGTTCCCGCCAGGAGGCCGAGTGCCAGCCCTGCCGTGCTGGCCAGCGTCACCGGCACGATGCCGACGATCAGGGAAACGCGCCCGCCCCAGAGCAGCCGCGACAGCATGTCGCGTCCCTGCGCATCGGTGCCGAGCAGGTGGCCTGCCGTGAGCGGCGGGGCATAGCGCAGGAGGTTGTCAGCCGCGGCAGGATCATACGGGCTGATCAGCGGCGCCAGCAGCGCGGCACCGGCGATGAGGAGAAGGATGACGGCAGCGACGAAGGCGGCCCGGTCCCGTGCGAACGCGGCGATGCGCCAGCCCCGTCCGGAGGCAGGCGGTGCCACGGGTGCGATAACGCCGGTGCCGGACAAGCTGTCGTCGTGCATGCCGGCATGGGCCGTGTCGGGCGGCATGGTCAGGTCTCCTTCAGCCGTGGATCGAGGACGGCGTTCACCAGATCCACCAGGATGTTCACAATCACGAACAGCAGGGCAATCAGCAGGGTCGCCGCCTGCACGACCGGGGTGTCGCGGGCGGTGATAGAGTCATAAAGCAAGGACCCGAGACCCGGCCACGCGAACACCACCTCGGAGAACAGCGCGCCGCCGAGCAGGTAGCCGAGTTGCAGGCCAGTGATAGTCATGATCGGCGGCAAGGCGTTCAGGATGACGTGCCGGCGGAGCAGCGCCGCGCGCCCCAACCCCTTGGCGCGGGCAACACGCACGTGCGGGCGGCCCATAGCCTCCAGCACCGAGGAACGCACCAGGCGCGTGATGATGGCCGCCGGGCCGAGCGCCGTGGTGACCGTCGGCAGCACCAAGTGACGCACCACGTCCAGCACCCCGCCGTCACCGGCCATGTCGGTCATCCCGGACACCGGCAGCCAGTGCAGGCGCAGGGCGAAATACAGCACCAGCACCAGCCCGAGCCAGAACGGCGGCGTGCTGCCGAGCAGCAGGGTCACCCCCGTCAGCAGCCGGTCCAGCACCGAGCGCGTCCGCAGCGCCGCGACCAGCCCGGCGCCGTAGCCGATCACCATCGCCAGTGCGAGGCTGGCCGTGGTGAGCAGCAGGGTGTTGAGGAAACGCGGAAGGATCAGCGCCGTGACCGGGCGGGTGGTGGCAATGGAGGTGCCGAAGTCACCCTCCGCCACCCGTGCTACCCAGCGGGCGTATTGCACCGGAACCGGCTTATCGAGTCCCAACGTGACGCGCAAAGCGACCCGGTCGGCCTCTGTCGCCTGCGGCCCGAGCAGTGTCGTCGTCACGTCGCCAGGGGCCAGGTGCATCAGCAGGAAGATGACAATCGAGACCCCGATCAGCACCGGAACCAGCGCGGCCAGCCGGCGGGCGAGGAAGCTGCGCATCGGTGGCGCGCCGGGTCAGTCCACCGAAACGGTGGAAAGGTCGAACCAGTCCTCTGGCGGGTTGACGAAGCCGTGAACCTTGGGCGACAGCATGATCGGCTGCAGGTCATCCACGACCGGCACATAGGCCGCATCGTCCATGATCAGCCTGTTCGCCTTCTGGTATAGAATTTTTTCGGCGTCCTGATCGCGTGTGGTCAGCGCCTGGCTGAGCAGCGTGTCCACGTCCTTGTTGCAGTAGTAGCCGGAGTTCTCGCCGTTCGGCGCCATCGTGTCGCAGCGGGAAACGATGTCGATCCAGGATGGGGTGGACATGCCCCAGCCGATCTCGTTCATGCCCACGTCTGTGCCCATGCCGGCGGCCCAGCGGCCCATGTAGGTGACCCACTCGAACTTGCGGAGTTCGACGTCGATGCCGACCTTCTTCAGGTCGCGCTGTATCCAGGACTCCACCAATTCGCCCGTGCCGACCTGCGGGATCTCGAACACCACCTTGAAGCCGTTCGGGTATCCCGCCTCGGCAAGCAGCTTCTTCGCGGCGTCGGGATCATAGGGGTAGCTGCGGAAGGCCGGATCATAGGCGGAGGTGCCGGGCGAGAGCAGGCCGAACTCGGGCCGGCCGGTCTGCTTGTAGATCTCGCGTGCAATCCCCTGCCGGTCGATCGCCATGTTGATGGCCCGGCGGACGCGCACGTCCTTGAACACGTCCTGCTTCAGGTTGAGGTACATGTAGTTGATGTAGGGAACGTTGGGACTGGTCGATAGCTTGAACCCGTCGTCAACCAGGCCCTGGATCTCGTCCCACGGCGGGGTGCTGATCATCTGCACCTCGCCGTTGGAAAGTGCGTTGACGCGGGTCGCCGGGTCCTGCAGCGGGCGGTAGATCACTCGGTCGAGCAGCGCCTTCCGGCCCCAATAATCCGGGTTGCGCTCCAGCACGGTCCGCACGCCCTGCTGGCGCTCGACGAAGCGGAATGGCCCGGTGCCGATGGGATGGAGCGTGATCCCCTCATTGCCGTACTTCTTCACCGCGGCGGGGCTGACCATCAAGGGTTGGCCGTAGCTCTGGAGGCCCTGCCGCAGCCATTCGTAGTTGGTGCCCGTCAGGGTGATGCGGACCGTCATCGGGTCCAGCACCTCCACGCTCTTGATCCACTTCGCGTACGCCACGACGAAGGAGGCAGCTTTCGGGTAGTAGTTCGGCGAGGACTTGTCCCAGAACCGCTCGAAATTGAACTTGACCGCGGCGGCGTCGAACGGCGTGCCGTCGTGGAACACCACGCCTGGGCGCAGCTTGAAGGTGTATTGGAGTCCGTCTGGGGAGATTTCCCATGAGGTCGCAAGGCCCGGAACCAACGGAGGCGTGGGAACGTCGCCCTTGGTCAGATCCTCTTTCACCAGGCCCTCGAAAATCTGGTAGGTAATCTGGTAAGTGGTCCAGCCGCCGGTCGCGTGCGGGTCCAACGTGTCGGTTTCGGACGGCATGCCCCAGATCAAGGTGCCTGCGGCCTGAGCCCGATGGGCGGTTGCGGGTTGGACGACAGCTAGGGCCGCGCCGATTGCAGCCCGGATAAGCAAAGACGTTGCGGCACGATGTCCCATTCTCTTGGTCCTAGCTGAGCGATGTGCGTGAACAGACTCGGTGTTGATCTTCGGAGTGGCAGGCAATTGGCAGGCGCTTTGCAAACAGAAGCACATCGCGTGCCAAAGCTATGACGGCTCATGATACACGGAAGGGCGCATGAACCGATGATCAAGAGATTCGTGCGACTGTGGTGCATGGACCGGCTGGTTGGTGCTGAAAAGCTGGGCAGAGCAGAAAGTCGCCTCTCCTGACTTTCGGGTGTTTCCCGTTTGCCGTTCAAGCTGAACCAAGATTACCGCCTTTTCATTTCTAAAATGCAATATCAGGTGACGAACTGGCCAGCCTATGCCAGCGCGGACAACCGGCCATCCCCAAACAGCTTGCGGTCACACTTGAGCAAGGGCGTTTCCCTCCGTGCTTGCATCCGCGCCGGTCCAGCGCGTGATCGGTTCAGCCTGCGAACATGGCCCCCAACGCGTCGTGCTCCGTCAGGAACGCCAGTGGCGCGTCCGCCACCAACCGCAGGGAACGAGCAAACTCGATCGCGCCCATGGGTCGCCCATAAACGTGGGCATGCACCGTAACGTCGAGGCAGGCGGGACGGGGCGGCAGGCCGGGCCAGCCCTCCAGGATGCGCTGCAGCGTGCGGGTATAGGCTTCCGGCTCGTTGCCATAGCGCACGCTCATCGGCATGTCGTTCACCTCCATGGTGAACGGCACGGCGGTGATCGGGCCGGACGAGGTCTGCACCACACGCGGCAGGTCCTCGTCGAAGAAGTCGCTATGCCAGGCCAGCCCGGCGGCGCGCAGCAATTCGGTGGTGCGGCTGCTGGGCGTGCAGCGCGGGCTGATCCAGCCGTGCGGGCGGGCGCCGCTTGCCGCTTCCAGCACCTGGAGGCAGCGGTCGAGGTCCGCCGTCTCCTCCTCCTCCGATTGAGTGGCGGGAATAATGTGCTGCGACCAGCCGTGCGCGGCTACCTTGTGCCCGGCTGCCGTTATGGCGCGCATCAGCACCCCGTTCCGCTCGGCCACCACGCCGCTGACGTAGAACACCGCCCGCACCTGCGCCGCCGCCAGCACGTCCAGCAGCCGCCAAGCGCCGGCGTTCTCGCCGTACTCGGCCCAGGAGCGGCCTTGCAGGTCCAGCGTTCCCGCCTTCAGCACGTTGCCCATGGGACCCACGCCCGGGGCCGCGCCTTCGCTCCAGCCTTCCAGCATGACGCTGACCGACACGGCGAGGGTGCGTCCCTCCGGCCAGCCCGCCGGCAGGGCCGTGCTCATGCAGCGCGTCCTTCGATCGGGGTCCGCAAGGTGCCGATGCCACCGATGCTGCACTCCACCACGTCTCCGGCGCCGAGATAGCGGGGCGGGTCCATGGCGTAGCCGACGCCGGACGGCGTGCCGGTGGCGATGATGTCGCCGGGCTCCAGCGTCAGTCCGGCGGAAAGCTGGCAAATGATCTCCGGGATGTCGAAGATCATCTGCCGCACCTGCGAGCGCTGCCGTTCCTCGCCGTTGACCCGGCACACCAGCTCGAGCGCGCCCACGTCGGCGATCTCGTCCGGCGTTACGACGACGGGACCCATAGGGCAGGACCGGTCAAGGCCCTTGCCCTTGAACCACTGGTCGTGGCGACGTTGCAGGTCCCGCCCGGTGATGTCGTTCAGGACGGTGAAGCCGAAGATGTGGGCCATCGCGTCGTCGCGGGCGATGTCGCGCCCGGCGGTGCCGATGATCAGGGCCAGCTCGACCTCGTAGTCCAGCCGCCGGGTGACGGTGGGATCGTGGAAGAAGGGTTCGTCCGGGCCGATCACCGCCGTTGGGGGCTTGGTGAAGAACTGCGGGTATTCCGGCAGCTTGGTTTCCGCCCCGCGCGCCCGGTAGCCCTCCGCGACATGGTCCTTGTAGTTACGCCCGACACAGAACACGTTCTTGCCGGGCCGGGGGATCGGCGCCGTCAGCTTGAGCGAGGAAAGTGGTGCGCGAGTGCCGCCGCTTTCTGCCGCGTGCCGGGCGATGGCCAGCGCCTGCGGCCCCGCGGCGATCAGGCCCAGCAGGTCGCCCGGCAAGGCGCCGCCAGCCGCCTTGGGCAGGTCGAGCACGGTGTCATCGTCCAGCAGACCGTATGACGCGGCCGTGCCATTGACGTAGCTGACGAAGCGCATTGGTTTCCCCCTGGCGTTGTGGAACAATCAAGACCGATCATCGCCGGGCAGCAAGTGGAAAATCGATTTTCTGGTCGTGCGGACGCCGGATCCACCTTGGCCACCGAGGCTTATGGACGATTGCGGGCGGACATCCTGTCCGGCGCCATCGCGCCAGGTGCGCGGCTGCTCATCCGGGACCAGTGCGTGCGGCTCGGCATCGGCCTGAGTCCGATGCGGGAGGCGCTAAACCGGCTTGCCGCCCAAGGATTTGTCGTGCAGTCCGACCAGCGCGGGTTCACCGCGGCCCCGCTGGACCTGCTCGACCTCGCCGACCTGACACTGGCGCGCGCGGCAGTGAACGAGGCCGCGCTGCGTGACGCGATCGCCCATGGCACGGAGAGCTGGGAGGAAACGCTGCTGCTGGCGCATCACCGTCTCGCCCGTGTCCCGAGGGGGCCTGGCGAGACCTCGCCGGACTGGGAGGAGCGGCACAAGGCGTTCCATGACGCCCTGCTTTCGGGTTGCCGCTCAGGACGCTTGCGGCTTTATTGCGAGCAGTTGTTCATCATGTGCGACCGTTACCGGCGTGTGTCGCGCATCGCGGCCGGATCCCGCGACGTCGCCGCCGAACACGCGGCAATCATGCAAGCGGCATTGGCGCGGGATGCGGACCGCGCCGTCGCCTTACTGGAAGAGCATGTTCAACGGACGGAGGCGCTGGTTCGAGCAGCCTTGGGCGGGGCCGCGGAAACCAAAGGCAATGTGGTAGTGACGTAGTCTTGTCTTTGAGCGTGCCGAGGGCATACGGCTGAGTAGGGCTTCACGCTGCGGACGCGACGGCTACCGCCTTGTCCCGACTGCAAAAGGCAACGTCCCGGGCAGCGTGGTGCTGGTCAGCAGACAGGCGGGACTGGAGCTGGGAAAGGTTATGAATGCGGCTGTGGGCCGAGAGGAAGCGTTGCGCGTAGCAAGCATTGTTATATGGTCTCTAACCCGTACCCGGTGTGCCATACTGATAGCAACGGCCCGCTGCTTTGACTGCCTCCGCGCTTGCGCCACGGTCTGCAACACGCCAGCACGAACGGTCAAAGCGGCGGGCCGCTGGTATGAGCAAGGTGCAAATGGAGCGGCGTATCGCCGCGTAAGCTGTACGGTTTGCCCTGCACGGTGAATGTCATCGGCTGACCGGCTTCCAACACCGCTGTAACCGTCCCCGCATCCTGGTCTATCTGAAGCCGAAGGCAACGGCCCCGCCACTGACACCCGAAAACCAGGCTGGTCCAGCCCGCCGGCAGCCTCGGATCAAGGCTCAACCCGTCGGGCAGCACCGCAAGCCCGGCGAAGCCAAGCACCGCGATCATCCAGACCCCGCCGAGCGCCGCGATGTGGATGCCGCCGTCGATGGCGGCGTGGGTGTCTGCCAAATCGATGGCGGACGTCGCGCGGAAGAAGCGCAACGCCAGCTCTGACTGGCCCAGCCGGGCCGCGGCCAGCCCGTGCATCGCGCGGCTCAGCGAGCTGCCATGGCTGCAGCGCGGGGCGTAGTAGGCAAAGTTCGCTGCCCCGGCGCCGCCGGCGAACTCCTCCGGCAGCAATCCAAGCAGTGCCACCACGTCGGCCTGCTTGATCACCTGGGATCCCTCGATCCGCTCGCGCCCAAGCACCACGTCCATCGGCACCGACCGGCCGGCGTAATCTGCGAGGTCGATGTCCTCCAGGCCGAAGTATCCCTCGAACTGCTCGAACAGCCCCGAGCCCGGATCGAGCTTGGTCGCTATCGCCTCCGCAACCGCCGACCATCCCTGCAGCTCGCTGTCGTCCAACCCGATGCGGGCAGCAAGCAGCGACCACGCGGCGGGCCAGCCATCACGCAGCAGAGCCGCCGCGTCCAGGGCGCGCCGGATGGTCCAGCGCGCCATGACGTTGGTGAAGGCGTTGTCACCGACGGTCTCATGATACTCGTCCGGCCCGGTCACGCCGCGGATGTGATGCAGGCCGTCCGCCTCCAGCCCGGCGCGGCTGGCCCAGAACCGCCCGGCCTCCAGCAGGATCTCCGCGCCGGCGTCACGCAGGAACGCCGCATCCCCGGTGGCCAGCCAATACTGCCAGACGGCATACGCCACGTCCGCAGTGATATGCTGCTCCTGCTTGCCGCACAGGATCTTCATCACCTTGCGGTCGGGTCCGATGGCCTGGTCCGGCGTCGCCTCCGCCCCGGTGTCCGCGGACTCCCAGGCATACATGGCGCCACGCCACCCCAGCCCCGCCGCCTTTGCCCGGGCCGCATCCAGGGTGTGGAACCGGTACATCAGCAGCGCCCGGGCGGCCTCGGGCCAGGTCAGGCAGTAGAACGGCAGCAGATAGATCTCAGTGTCCCAGAACACGTGCCCGTTGTAGTCGGGGCCGGTCAGCGCCCGGGCGGCGATGGACACCCGCTCGTCGCCGGGGTTGGCGGCGCCGTTGAGGTGGTAGGCGGCGAAGCGCAGGGCCTGCTGAGCCGCCGGGTCGCCGCCGACGACCACGTCGCTCCAGCGCCACCGATCCGCCCAGGACGCGGCATGTGCCGCAAGAACGCCGCGCCAGCCTAGATGGGAGGACACCGCAAGCTTATCCCGCACCTCGGCGCCAGGCTCCCCTGTCGGCGTGTCGCTTCGAGCCACGGCAACCATGCGCTCGAAGCACGCGACCTGACCGGGATGCGTCCGCCACGTCCAGACGGACTTGAACGGGCTGGGCGTGTCCGGCGGCGCCACTTGGCCGTCGAGCCGAAGCGAGCACCTGGACGCCATTGCCAGCCGCTTGCCCGACGACCGGGTATGCCACACTCCAAGGTCCTGATCCAGCCGGTCAGCCTTTAGGCCGAAGTCCAATCCATCGAAAGACGCTTCTACGGTAATGTCGAAGGCGCCCTCCTCCACCTCCAAGTGGATCAGCTGCAGCCCGATTGAGCGCTCCTCAAGCGATGCAAGGCGCAGCACTCGCACACGGATCGCAAGGCCGGGCACGCCAGCCAGGCTGCCGCCGGTGAGCATGACTCCCCGCCGCATGTCGAGCGTCCGGTAATGGTCCGATACGTCTTCAGCATCCGATGACAAGAGTCTCCCCGGCAACCGGATGTCCATCCGAAGCCAATCTGGTGCAGGAACCAGTGCGGGGATGGGCTGCTCTGCCCCCCTGATGTCGAACAGGCCGGCGACATAGGTCCGGTGCAGGCTTTCAGAATTGGCGCTCCGGTTGATCGCACGCTCGCCACGGACGCCAAGAAAGCCGTTGCTGATCGAGAAGCGGGATTGGCGGCTGCCATCGCGCAGCGGGTCGAAGCCATGCTGCCCGATGACCCAGGCGGGATCGGCCGTCGGCTCCAGCGCAGGCCCCATGGGGACGATTGGGGCCGGTGCGGCCGCGTTCATGCTGGCCCCCGGCCGAGGCTGCCGGCAACGGGTTGCCGGCCAAGGTTGCCGGTAACGGGCTGCCGGCCAAGGTTGCCGGCAACGGGCTGCCGGCCAAGGCTGCTGCCATCGGGCCGCCGGCACAGCCGTCCTTCGGCGAGGTCGTCGAGGGCGACCTCATCCAGGCTGGCAACCACCAGGGTTGCGTGCTGCGCCTCCAGCCCGGCGGCGTCCCGCAGCCTGGCGACGCCCAAACCTTGCATGCCGCCGCTGCGTGCCGCCTGGATGCCGACCGGGGCGTCCTCGGCGACGAAGCAGCATGCGGGCGCGAGACGCAGCCCGGTGGCGGCAAGCAGGAAGATCTCGGGGCTGGGCTTGCCGTGCTGCAGGTCCCGTCCGCAGACGTTGACGGTGAAGGCGTCATGCAGGCTGCCGCCGTCGGCCAGGCGGATCAGCTTCAGCATGGCGTTGGCGTTCTTCGACGACGAGGCGACGGCCATCGGCCACCCGAGCGCCTTCAACGCCTGCACGAAGCGCAGCGCGTCGGGGAACGCCTTCAGACTGCCGCCATGGATCAAGTCCAGCAGCCGGGCCTGCTTGCGCTCGGCATAGGCGGGCGCCTGCCGCCCAGCATCCGCGACACCCATCGCTTCAAGGGCAGCACGCGCGCCTGCCAGGCGGGGCTTGCCGGCGACCGTGGCCTGGTAGATCGCCGTGGTGAAGCGGGCCGGGTCGGCATAGCCCGCCAACGCCTCCCGCCACGCGCGCTCGTGCGGCGACGCAAGAAGGACGCCATCCACGTCGAAGATCGCGGCGGTCAGTCGTTGGGGTTCGCCTCGCGCGGAGGCTGATGCCGGCTTGGCTGTTGCGGGGGGCGCCATGACTGGGCTCATTCCGTAAGCTCCTTCTGAATGGTCAGCAGTGCAGCGCGATGATCAGTGCAAGGAGCATATGGCCCAATCCGAAGCATGAGGCCTTGGAGCACGGTCGGCTGCTCCACTGCCGGGTGGTGGCGCCGTCGCGTCCCTGCGGCGGTGCAAGCCCAGCCGGCGTCAGGGCTGTCCTGCGATGGCGCTCGATGGCTTGCTTGCCGCAGCCCCACTGCCCGCTGCCGCCAAGTGGCCGGCCAGCATCAGGGCCAAGCCCGTGAGCACGCCCGCCACGGCCAGCACGGCGGCCCGGCGCCGGACAGCCTGTAGGCCCGTATCGGTAGGACGCGCCAGCGACAGCCGCGACGGCACGGCCCTGCCGGGCAGCAGTGTCACCAGCCTTGCGGCGACGCCGTCCGCACCTGCCGTCAGCGTGCCGGGCTGTGCCGCAAGGATGCGGGCAAGTTGGCTCGTTGCCTCTTGGTCGGACAGCTTTGCCAGCCGGCCCGCCTCGTCCCAGGGGTCCAGCCCCAGACGGGCCAGGACCGACAAGATGGTGAACGGCATTCCGTCCAGTCCGGCCCCAGCCTCCGCAAAGAGGAACGCGCCAAGGTCTGCGGGCAGCTGCACAGGCGTGCGGAGCTTGGCGCCTCCCTTGTCCCGGTCTGCGCTCATGCGCGCCCGTCGTGCATCGCCCGGGACGCCTGTTGCAGCACGCGCGGCTGGAACTTGCCTTGGTTGACCAGCGGCGCCTCGCGTTGCAGGCCGGGCAGCCCGCGCACGGCAATCTTGGCCGAGTGGACCGAATAATCGACGGTGAACGCCACGTTGCGCGTGCCCGACGGCAGCACCGGTGGACGGTCGCCTGTCCCGCACGGCTTGAACTGGCTGGTGATGAACGGCATCAGGCAGGAGATCGAGAAGGCGGCCAACGCCATCGAGGCGATGCCGCCGCCGGCCAGGAATGCCCCCAGAACTGCCAGGGCGTCATCACGTCCGATACCCCATGCGCCGGCGTTGAATGTTGCCATGACGAACCTCTTGCACTGCCAGCGGGGGCTGGCGGGCCAGATCGGTTTGCGTCCAAACTGGACACAAAGCGATCTGGCTTTTTGTTTGCGAGCAGAGACTTGCAGTTTCAGACGGCCATGCGTCCGGCCCTGACTTCAATCTGCTCCGGGGTTTTTAGTTAACGGCGCATCCTGGGCCTGCGTAAGGCTCGGAAACTACCCACGGCCTGGTACGCGCCCCTCCGCCACCGCTCGTCCAGCCCATACCGCCTGCCGCGGCGCCCGGGCCACCTATGCAGACCTCTGGAGGTTTGCACACAGATGAAAACCAAGCAGGCTTGTGCGGGCCGGCTCAGCCGCAGGCCATCTGTGTGACAGGCCGCACAAGCCTGCTTAGATGGTTTCCAGGCACCCCCCAGCAGGGACAGGTCCCAATCTCCTGACCCACGCACCGGGCTAGCAGGCGGCGGACGTCCAGCGGGCGGCATAGGTAGTTTCCGATGCTGCGCGCAGCCGCTCCTCCGCCGTTATTGTCCCGCTTGAGCACTCCGCTTCCGGTTGATCCGCAGTCGGAAGCCGCTGTCCCCAGACGTGAAGGATTGACCGTGCAGCCGATACACCGGACATCGTGCCAGGGCATCCAACCGCTTTCGGCCTCATGCCTTGCCGATCACTTGGCTGCCCTGATCGATGGGCAGGCCCAGGCATGCAGGGAACCTGCAGGGCCGCCAGGCGGCAATGCGCTGATCTGGGTCAAGGGCGAGCCTGAGCTAGCCGACGGCCGCAACCGCGGCATGATCGTCGTCGGACACGGTCCCGACCTGCCCGCGACGGAGCGCTCGCTCGTCATCTCCTACCCTCTCGGTGCCGGCGACGAGCGGCAATGCCTCCAGGCCGTGTCGAACGCATTGCAGAAGCTGGGCTGGTCGGTCGTGGCATTCAGGTACCGAAAGACAGCCACGGGCTGTGCGAATACCGCTGTCCTGGTGAACCATGCCCTTCCCGATGGGCAACAACAGTTGCTGCTGGCGGAGCCGATCAAAACCACCCGGCAGCGGCCCGTCGCGCCCATGCCGAAACAGCGCCACGGCAACCGAGCCGCTCCGTGGCGCGCAGGGCAGCAGGCTTCCGCCCGGCCCTTCTGACCGGCGCAGCCGACCCTGCTGGGAGCACGCACGGCAACATCGAGGTGCAAATGAACGAGGGTGGCGCCAGGAACGGCGGAACGGGGTGATGCCTTGTCGGGTTCTGCTGGCCGAGGACGACGCGATAATCGGCCCGTTGCTGGCCGAGACGCTGACGGGCCTTGGCTACGAAGTCTGCGGCATCGAGGCCACCGAGGCCGGCGCAGTAGCGGTGGCGGCCCGGCACAGGCCGGACCTGATGATCGTGGACGTGGACCTGGCCAGCGGCACCGGTACGGCGGCGATGGACCGGATCACCCGGGCCGCGCCGGTCCCGCACCTGTTCATGAGCGGGCGCGCCCGGCAGGCGGCCGCGCCCGAGGCCGTGCTGCTGACCAAGCCGTTCCGTGAACCGGACCTCGCACGGGCCATCGGACGCGCCCTCGCCCCGGCGTCCTCCCCGGCCTGAGCTGGGCGCGGCCCTGCCGTGCTTCGCCAACATCAAACGCTAGGAACAAGACCATTCGTCAACAAGACGCTGGTGCGTGTCGCCGTCACCAGCGACGCGGCACAGAGCAGATTGCATTTGGGTCCGGACGCGCAGCGAACGAACCCAACTGCAAGTCTCTGCTCGCAAGCAAAAAATCCAGACCAGCTTGCGTCCAGTCTGGGCGCAAGCCGGTCTAGCCTCACCCTTTGCAAGGTCACCAACGATGCCACAGAACAACACGCCGCCGACGCTCCCCAAGGATGCCGTCTGGCTCATCACCGGCTGCTCGACCGGCTTCGGCCGTGAGCTTGCCAAGCAGACACTGGCGCAGGGCTACCGCGTCGCCGTCACCGCGCGTGACCCTGCCGAGGTCGAGGACCTGGCCGGCCACGGTGAGGCGCTGGTGCTCAAGCTCGATGTCACCGACCCGGCCGCGATCGGCGCCGCCGTAACGGCCACGCAACAGCGGTTCGGCCATATCGACGTGCTCGTGAACAACGCCGGCATCGGCTACTTCGCGGCCGTCGAGGAAGGGAAGACAGCGAGGTCCGCCGCATGTTCGACATCAACGTGTTCGGCCTGGCCCAGATGATCCAGGCTGTTCTGCCGGCGATGCGCGGGCGCCGGTCCGGGTGCATCGTCAACGTTTCGTCCATCGGCGGGCTACGGTCCTTCCCGGCCATCGGCTACTACAACGCGACCAAGTTCGCCGTGGAGGGCCTAACCGAAGCGCTGTGGCAGGAGGTCGAGCCGCTGGGCATCCGGGTCATGCTGGTCGAGCCGAGCGGCTTCCGGACCGACTGGGCCGGCCGGTCGGCGCATGAAAGCAAGGTCGAGATCGCTGACTATGCCGCAACCGCAGGCGCGGCCCGGCATGGCGTGCGCGCCGTGTCCGGCAAGCAGGCCGGTGACCCGGTCCGTGCGATGGAGGCGGTCGTGAAGGCGGTCGCATCCGGGGCGCCGCCGCACCGCCTGCTGTTGGGCAACGCCGCATACGACGGTGCGATGGAGAAGCTGGCCGAGCTGACAGGCGAACTCAAGGCCTGGGAAGCCGTCTCACGCGGCGCCGACTTTCCCGCGCCGGAACAGGGCAAGGCGGCTTGAGCCGTCAAAACCAGGGAACGGCGCCATCCATGGCGACGGAAATGCAGGCCGCCGTCGTCGAGGCGTTCCGGGCGCCGTTGGCGATGCGGAGGCTGAGCATGCCCTCACTCGGGCCGGGCGAGATCCCGGCGCCGCTGTTCGACATAGTGACCAACTGCGTCACCGTCCGCGGCTCGTTTATCGGCACGCGGCAGGACGTGGCGGAGTCTTTGGCGTTTGCGGCCGCATGCAGGGTTCGCACCGGCCGCGAGCCGCAGACGCTGCCGGCCATCAACGCCGTCCCAGCACGGCTGGAGCACGGCGACGCCGTGTCGCGCATGGTGCTGCGGTACGGTGACACTTGAGCGGCCCGGCGGCAACAGTGGAGATGCCGCCCGTGGCGGAACGGCACTTCGTCACCCGCAGCCGCTGGCTGCGGGCGGCGGTGCTGGGTGCGAACGACGGGATACTTTCGACCGCAAGCCTTATGCTCGG
>CAXTOB010000030.1:14938-21256 GCA_964245505.1 uncultured Acetobacteraceae bacterium
GCCTGGGCGCCGGCGGCGCGGGCCTGGTCGCCGGGGCCATGTCCATGGCGGCCGGCGAGTATGTGTCCGTCAGCTCCCAGGGCGACAGCGAGCAGGCCGACCTGGCGCGGGAGCGCAGGGAACTGGTGAACGATGCCGGCCGCGAGCATGACGAACTGGCGGCGATCTACATGGGACGCGGCCTTGATGCATTCCTGGCCCAGGAGGTCGCGCGGCAACTGATGGCGCACGACGCGCTGGGCGCCCACTCGCGGGACGAGCTGGGCCTGTCCGATGCGACGCTGGCAAGGCCGGTGCAGGCGGCCTCCGCTTCGGCGGTGTCGTTCTCAGCCGGCGCAGCGCTGCCGCTGATAGTGGCGGCGCTGGCACCGCCGGGCCTGATGGCGGAATCCGTTGCGGCGGCATCCCTCCTGTTCCTGGCGCTGCTGGGCGCGGTCGGGGCCAAGGCGGGGGGCGCTGGGCTGCTCAAGGCGATGGTCCGGGTCATGTTCTGGGGCGCCGTGGCGATGGCGATCACTGCCGGGATCGGCGCGATTTTGTGACGGCGGATGGTATTACAGTTGCGGTCTCATCTTACGCTTCAGGCTTGCGGGAGAGTGACCCTGTGAAGCAGACATGCCGGTTCCTGGCAGATGTCGATTGGCTACTGGGCCCCGAGACGAACGGGGAGCCAGGGCGCCCACGCAGGAGGAGTGAGTCCCGCCAGCCACCCTAGAGTGGGCTTGGTGCAGATAGAAGCACCAAGCCCACTCCAGCTATTGTTTTTGCGAGCATTTGTTCGGTCAAACGAAGCCGTTTGATCCGAGCATGCTCTAAACGAAGCTGAAATTTTGAGCATGAAGGCTGCTAGGGGCTACACCGAGCAGTTCCACGGCACCGCCACTGCCCAAGCGGATATAGGCTCCTGGACCTACCGCGCTGACATTTGCTTGCACATCTGCGAAGCTGGACGCGGCGGATGCGTTCAGCTGCAGAATATCGTGCGCAGGATCGAAGTTTGCGATCGTGTCGTAGCCCGACTGACCCGCCCCGAGGATGAATAAGTCACTCCCTGCCGAACCCGACAACAGGTCGTTGCCGGAGGTTCCGTAGATGAAGTTCAGCCCGCCCGCCGGGCTGCTGGTCGCAGCACTGACATTTTCGTAAACATCTCCTGGGAAAATGTTGCCGCCATAGATCTGCGCCGAAAGGCTAACGCCGTCTCCGTTTGGGTTCAGGCTCAGCGTGAGATTGCGGAGGGCGTCCTCGACCTGGGTTCGCGTCCCGGACACCGAGTAGTCGCCGTATGGGTTAACGGTGCCGGTGGTCGGATTGGACAGGATGGTTCCAACAGGGCTTAGACCCCCGGATGTGCCGAACTGGCTCGGACTGACGGTCGCTGAGAAGGTCGCGGCCACCCCGGACTCGTAAAGGTGCAAGGCGGCGAACGGCTGCACGCTTCCGCCAACGGGCGCAGCTTGGGCTTCGAGCGGAGGGGCCACGAAAGCTTCGGGCAGCTCGCGATCTGGAAACGGCTGGGGTGCGACGATGTTGTTCGCGTCTAGGTCTGCGGTCATTTGGCTAAAGCTTCGGCCGCCGGCAAGCTGGGTTTCGTAGCTGACGATCTCCGCCCCAGACAGCGGAATGGCCTGGCTTCCGGCCAGGGCCTGCACCCGGTTGGTCGCCTCCTGGCTGTAGGCGATACCGTTCTGCATATCCTGAAACGACGCACCGCTGGCCAGTTGGCCTTGCCAAAACGCCAACCCGGCCGCCTCGGGCGAGCGGCCAAGGACATCGTTGTAAAGAGACGTGATGCGGTCGGTGCCGAAGTTGGCCCGCACCTGGGCGAAGCTGCTGCCGCTGGCAAGCTCGTCTTCATAGATGACGACCTGCCCATCGGTCAGCTTTGCATTTGCCGCCGCCGACAGAGCTTCGATCCTATCCGTACTTTCCGGGCTGTAAGCGAAGCCGTTCCGCACCTGCTGCAACGGCGTTCCAGCATCCAGGGCCTGCACCCAAAATACAAACCCTGTAGGTTCTGGCGCGCGGTCCAGGATGGCCGCATAAAGATTGGTGACCAGATCGGCACTGCTTGTCATTATCGCCTTGCCGTGGTTGGCAGGGCCAGGACCATCCTGGCGCGCAGCCTTTGACCTTGGATCGTAACGATGACCAAAGCAATCGAGTAAGGCCTATCTATACCAATACCAGAGCCATTCAAAGAAAGCCCTGTTGTGCGACTTTGATGGCGGATGCCAGCATGACGAGGCTTACGTGCCGGCGCCAGCCGTGCCAGGAGCGGGTTTGTTGCGGTCGAGGACGCGGTGTTCGCCAATGTGGCCGGGGTGCAGCCTGGCTGCCCCTGGCACGGCGACGTGACGGCTGTCCGTGCCGGGCCCGGCGCCGGCCCGACGCGCTGATCACCGGCCAGCAGCAGGCGGGGACCCCGACCTACCAAATCATGGTCAACGTCAGCCGGCCGGACGTGCCTGAAAACGGCGCTGCCGTGCTGGAGGCGGACCGGCAGGCCGCGCCCGGCCACCCGGCCCCGCCCGCGCGTCGCGACCGGGCCAGCCTTTGCGCCACCCTTCATGTCGCGACCGGCAAGGATGTCCCGGTGATGGCCGCGGCCGTGCTGGGCCGGCTTGCCGACCGGATCGGCGCCGCGGCGCTACGGTAAAGCCAGGCTTCAGTCCTCAAGCTGCTTGCGGATGGCCAGCAGCTCGGCGCGGCGTTCATCGGAAGTCACGGGGGCATGGTTCCCAAGGCTCTCCAACGTGTCCAGGATGATCTGGGACACGATAAGTCGGGCGGCGTCCTTGTCGTCTGCCGGCACGACATACCAGGGTGCGTCGTCCGTGCTGGTGGCGCCGAGGCAGGCCTCGTAGGCGTGCATGTAGTCGTGCCAGAACTTCCGCTCCTCGATATCGGACGCGCTGATCTTCCAATTCTTGCCGGGATCGTCGATGCGGTCGAGGAAGCGCTTCCGCTGCTCGTCCTTCGAGAGATGGAGGAAGATCTTGACGATGCGGGTGCCGTTGCGGGTGAGGTGACGCTCCAGGTCCACGATGGACTGATAACGGTCGTGCCAAACCTTCTTGCCATCCTGCGACGCCACATGCGCCTCCTCGGGCAGCCCCTCGCTCCGCAGGATCTCGGGATGCACCCGGACGATCAAGACTTCCTCGTAGTAGGACCGGTTGTAGATGCCGATCCGCCCGCGCTCGGGCAGGTCGCGGGTGGTGCGCCACAGGAAGTCGTGCTCCAGCTCGGTGGCGCTGGGATGCTTGAAGCTGAACACCTGGCAGCCCTGCGGATTGACGCCGGACATGACGTGCTTGATGGCTCCGTCCTTCCCCGCCGCGTCCATCGCCTGGAAGATCACCAGGACGGCGTGCCGGTTGGCGGCATAAAGCAACTCCTGCTGGGCGCTCAGCCGCGCGACGTGTTCCGCTAGCTTGGCCTGGTAGTCCTCCTTCGAGCTGTGCCCATGCTTGCCAAGCGTCGGCCACTTCTTGAGGTCAACATCGTCCCCCTCCCGCACGCGGTAGTCTTTGGAGTGTACTATGGCCTTCATCTCCGTTCGCTGTCCGGCAGAAAGGGGCCGCCCGGAAACGGTCCCCCGCCCAGCCTCACCTTAGATTGTCGCGCAGCATCGTATAGCCCGGCCGTGCCCAGCCCGGCAGCTACCGCAAACCGATAACGGCGCTGCGAGACGGCGGGTCGCTGGCGGGGAAGCTGTCCTCCTCCTCGACATCAATCAGCCGCTCCGTGGCGGCCAGCTCGGCGGCTTGGGCGCTTTCCCAATGCCGGGCGGCCCGGTCATCGGGACAGCCTTCTTGCTGCCACATGGCATAGGCGCGCTCGCGGGTACGCTGCGCCAGGTCTGGATATGGTTCGGTCATCATGGGCCTCCTGCTGGATTGGGGACGGATCAACTCAGGCGGACCGCTTACGATCCCCAACCTCCTCGAACTCGGCATCCACGACACCCTCGTCCGGCTTGCCGCCTGGGGCGCCGCCGTTGGCCGGGCCTTGGGCTGCGGCCTCGCCGACCCGCATCGCAACCTGGGTCAACGCATCGGCTGCGTGCTTCAACTGGTCCGCATCCGTCCCCTCCATCGCGGTCATGACGGTGAGGATCGCCGCCTCTGCCGCCTCCCTGTCCGCGGCAGGCATGGTGCCGCCATGCTCTGCCAAGTCCTTGCGGACCTGGTGGACCAAGCCGTCTGCGTGGTTCTTCGCCTCGATGAACGCCCGCCGCGTCTTGTCGGCGCCGGCATTCGCCTCGGCTTCCCTGACCATCTTTTGAATGTCGCTGTCGGACAGGCCGCCGCTGGACTGGATGCGTATCTGCTGCTCCTTGCCGGTCGCCTTGTCCTTGGCCTGCACCGAGACGATGCCGTTCGCGTCGATGTCGAACGTCACCTCGATCTGCGGCGTGCCCCGCGCGGCCGGCAGGATGCCGGTCAGGTCGAAGTTGCCGAGCACCTTGTTGTCGGCCGCCATCTCGCGCTCGCCCTGGAACACCCGGATGGTGACGGCGCCCTGGTTGTCCTCGGCAGTCGAGAAGGTCTGACTCTTCTTGGTGGGAATCGTGGTGTTGCGGTCGATCAGCCGGGTGAACACCCCGCCCAGGGTCTCGATCCCCAGGGATAGCGGCGTCACGTCCAGCAGCAGCACGTCCTTCACGTCGCCCTTGAGCACCGCGCCCTGCACGGCGGCGCCAATGGCCACGACCTCGTCCGGGTTGACGTTGCGGGCGGGCTCGCGGCCGAAGAACGCCTTCACCGCCTCATACACCTTGGGCATCCGGGTCATACCGCCGACCAGGATCACCTCGTCGATCTCGCCGACAGACACACCCGCGTCCTTCAGCGCAGCCTTGCACGGCTCCATCGTGCGGACGATCAGGTCGTCCACCAGGCTTTCCAGCTTGGCCCGGGTCAGCTTGACCACCAGGTGCTTCGGCCCGCTGGCATCGGCGGTGATGAACGGCAGGTTGATCTCGGTCTCCTTGGAGGACGACAGCTCGATCTTCGCCTTCTCCGCCGCCTCCTTCAGCCGCTGCAGCGCCAGCTTGTCGGTCCGCAGGTCAATGCCCTGCTCGCGCTTGAACTCGGCCGCGAGGTGGTCGATGACCCGGGCGTCAAAGTCCTCGCCGCCGAGGAAGGTGTCGCCGTTGGTGCTCTTCACCTCGAACACGCCATCGCCGATCACCAGCACCGACACGTCGAAGGTGCCGCCGCCCAGGTCATAGACCGCGATGGTGCCGCTCGCCTTCTTGTCCATGCCATAGGCCAGGGCCGCGGCCGTCGGCTCGTTGATGATCCGCAGCACTTCGAGCCCGGCGATGCGGCCCGCGTCCTTCGTGGCCTGGCGTTGCGCGTCATTGAAGTAGGCGGGCACGGTAATGACCGCCTGGCTGACCTTCTCGCCCAGGAACGCCTCGGCGGTCTCCTTCATTTTGCCCAGGATGAAGGCGCTGATCTGGCTGGGCGGATACTTCTCGCCGCGTGCCTCGACCCAGGCGTCGCCATTGTCGCCGCGCACGATGGTGTAGGGCACCAGGCTCTTGTCCTTGGACACCAGCGGATCGTCGTAGCGTCGGCCGATCAGGCGCTTCACCGCATAGATGGTGTTGGCCGGGTTGGTGATGGCCTGGCGCTTGGCGGACTGCCCGACCAGGCGCTCGCCGTTGTCGGCAAAGGCGACGATGCTGGGGGTGGTCCGGGTGCCCTCCAGGTTCTCGATCACCCGCACCTCGCCGTCCATGATGGCGACGCAGGAATTGGTGGTACCGAGATCGATGCCGATGACCTTGCTCATGAGAAGGTTCCTTGACGGGGTGCGTGGGTGAAGGCCGGGGCGGACGGGGGCGCCTTGGCCACGACGACCATCGCCGGGCGGAGCAGGCGGCCGTTGAGGGTCCAGGCCGGCGTGTAGGCTTGCAGGACCGTGCCCGGCGGGTGGCCGTGGGTGTCCTGCTCGGACATCGCCTGGTGGCGGTCCGGGTTGAACGCGGTGCCGGTCGGATCCTCCCTATGGACGCCGTTGCGCTCCAGCACGCCGACGAAGCTGCGCTCGATGCTGGCAAGGCCGTCGCGCAGGCGCCGGACGATCTCCGGCTCAGCCGGAGACGGCGGCGGCAGGCTGTCCAGGCCGCGGCGCAGGTTCTCGGCCGCCTCCACGACGTCGGTTGCGAACTTCTGCATGGCGTATTGCCGGGCGTCCTCCACGTCCCGCTTGGCACGGGCGCGCACGTTGGCGATCTCCGCCTCGGCCCGCATCCAGTGGTCGCGCATGTCGTCCAGCTCGGCCTGCAGCGCTCCCTGACCC
>CAXTOB010000030.1:21266-26266 GCA_964245505.1 uncultured Acetobacteraceae bacterium
CCCTGACCCGGCGGACCGTCCGGCGCGGGTGCGCCCGGGAACAGCGGGATTTCTATGCCGCCGGGCGCTGCATCTGGATTGCTGAACCCGGGCGGCGCGTGCGTGCCATCCGCGGTCATGGCACGGTCCGCCATGCGGCGGCGTGGCCCAAGGGTCGCCAGCAGCCGAGCCTAAGTCCATGTGACATCGTGATAGCCTCCTCGTCGCCTTGGAGCCTGGTTGTACGGCTGAGCGCCCTTGCCGGAGACGTGTCGCGCGTCCGGGCCAGAGACCGATTGGAAACACCTTAATGGATGCCAGACCGGCTCGGTCAGGCTCGGAAACTACTTAGTGCAGGTTGCACTCAGGTCCGGACGCGCAGCGGGCTCAACTCCAAGCCTCTGTCGGCAACCAAAAAAATTAGACCGGCTCGCGTCCAGTCTGGACGCGAGCCGATTTAGGCGCCGGTCGCCCCACATGACTTTGCTAACCCTGAGCTTTCCAACGCCTCGCTGAGATCATGCATGCGCCGGCGCATGTCATAGAGCTGGTCGAGCAGCGACAGCACGATCGGTAGCGCCTCCTCGTTGACCTGCAGCTCATCGCGCAACTCGTGGATCAGCCTGACCCGGGCGACGTCGATGTCCTGGAACGCATAGTGCCCGGCTTGACCGTCCGGTTTGACCCACTGCTGGGCGATCCAGCGGTCCACGTCCGCCCGGTCCAGGCCGTGAACCTGAGCCACAAGGATTTCAATACCGATCATGCGTCAGCCTCCATCACGGCGCGCGGACCGTCCGGATGCACGCTGTCTGACTCAGGGTCCGGCTCGGGGTCTGGCTCGGGCGGGACCGGGCCGCGCAGGAATGCTTCCAGCGCCGGGTCCGGCGGGCCGATCACGACGCGCAGGGTGGCATACAGGTCTCCCGCGGCCAGCCCGGCATGTGCCGGGACGCCACGCCCCCGCAGCCGCAGCTCCGTCCCGCTATCGGAGCGGGGTGGCACCTGCATCCGCACGGGACCGCCAGGCGTCGGCACCTCGACAGGACCACCCAGCACGGCGTCCCGCAGGCCCACCGGCAGCACCAGGCGGACATCCCGGCCGTCGCGCGTGAACACGGGGTGCGGCGCCACCGACAGCTCGATCATGGCGTCGCCGGCCGGGCCGCCGTTCCAACCACCGCCGCCCTGGCCGCGCAGGCGCAGCACCTGGCCATGCAGCGACCCCGGCGGGATCTTCACGTCCAGCGTGCGCCCATCTGGCAGCGTCAGCCTCCGGGTCGCCCCGGCAACGGCATCGAGGAAGCTGGCATGGACGGCGTAACGCTCGTCCTGGCCCTGCATGGCCGGGCCACCCTCACGGCGGCCGTTGAACATCGAGCCGAACAGGTCGTCGAACCCGCCATGGCCCGCTTCCTGCCCAGCCGGGCCGTAGCGGCGGCCGGCCGCCCCGTCGGCGTAATCGCGGTAGGAAGGTTGCGCCGGTCGTTCCTGCCCGCCAGCATCAATCTCGCCGCGGTCGAACCGGCCCCGCTTGTCCGGGTCAGACAGCAGCTCATTGGCGGCCGACACCGTCTTGAACCGCTCCTCGGCCTGCTTGTTGCCGGGGTTGAGGTCGGGATGGTGCGCCTTGGCCAGCTTGCGGTAGGCACGCTGGATGCGTTCGGGGCTTGCATCGCGCGCGACACCGAGCGTTGTGTAGGGATCGTCCACCGTCTCCAAGCTCCTGCTGCCGGCATCGCGGCGGCGGCCCGGCATGCAGACCACCCTCGCCCGGCCTTCAGACTTGCCTGGTTGCCCCCTCATCGCGGTAGGCTCGGAAACTACTCAAGGCCGCTAGTGGACGCACCCGGCCCACCGCAATCTGCTCTAACCTGGCTTGGCCCGGGGCAAAGGGCTTGCTCCCCTGCCGACGAGCCCGGGAAGCGCGAGCAGGAAAAGCAGCATGGCAGCCCCGAACAGGAACAAGGCTCCCAGCTCCCGATAGGCGAGGACGCCGACAACGCCGCCAGCCAAGAACGACAGCACCGTAATCCCGTGCAGCAGCAGCTTGTCCGCGTTGTACTCCGCCTCCGCCGCCGCATTACGGCCGCCCGGCTCGCCGCGGCGCGAGGCACGGTTCAACAGGGCGAGATCCAGGAGGTTGCCCAGCTCGATCCCGATGTCCGTGACCATGCCGGTGACGTGCGTCGTCCGCACGCGGGCATTCGAGATGCGCGTCACCACCGCGTTCTGCAGTCCCATCAGGAAACTGAGTCCATAAGCCAGCAGGGCTGCGCGCCCGGCTCCGGTCAGCCACAGGTCGGCGGACGCCAGGCCGGTCAGCAGCGCCGCCTCGGCCAGGATGCTGAGCGCGTAGATGTGGGCCATGCCCCGCCTACGGCCGGCGTTGATCAGCAAGGCGGAAACGGCCGCACCCGTGATGAAGGCCGCCACGAGCCCCAAATAAGAGGCAGCCGCGGCCAGGTCGGCCAGGGCGAGGTGGTCGGCCAAGGAGGACACGTTGCCGGTCATGTTCGAGGAGAACACGCCTACGGCATAGAACCCGGCAGCATTCAGGGCGCCCGCGATCCCCGCGAGCGACCACGCAAGCCGGCGGTCGGCCCCGCCATCACGGGCTTCTCCTGACTGGACTAGCATCGGCGGCCGTCTGGTCGGGACGAGGCCGAACCAGCGCCTCTCAGCCGACCAGTCCCCCGGTGTGCGCCGGGAAGCGGGATGCCGGAACGGACCCCGTCCCAGGCCGCGCAGCCCCGTTGCAGGTCAGGCCCAGGCCCTCGGCACCTGCCAGCAGCCCTTTGCCGGACGCAGCAGGAGCCATCGCAATGGCGACGCACGCCAGCAAGTTGTGATCCATCCCAGGTCCCCTTGATGCCGCGCACGTGGGTGCGGCGGCCATCTCTGGACTTGGCCGCTCCCTCCAGCGTGCGCTAGGGGCATAGGTGGTTTAACCGGCACCTTGCGCCCGCGGGACGCCGTATCGCAGCAGCCGGACACCGCGCCGTCGGGATCGTCAGCATTCATCCCAAGTTGGAGAACGGACACGGGAACACCCAACTGGCCGGCGCACCCCAATCTCACTGCACCCCCCATAGCTGACCTCCAGCCCTGGTGATGGTATCTCCCCAGGCATGACCAACCGGGATCGACGCCATGCCTGACCGCCCCACGCTCGTGCGACTTGGAAAGCTTGTGATGGCTGACGTTGCCGCCGGGCAGCTGGGACCGAACTCGCAGTCGGTTTCTCAGTTTCTGGAGGCGCAGCCCGAGGCGGTGCTGGACCTCCTTGGCATACTGATCGCCGAGGCTGGGAAGAAGCGGCGCAACGACAACCTCGTCACGGCATACGTATTCATGATCGGGCAGGCCCTCGAATATGCGCGCTACGCCGTCGAGGGCGGACGCGCAGATGCAGCTAAGCTGCTGGAGGACGTGCGTGAACAGCTCGTCGCGATGAGCAAGGCGGGCCGGATCGAGCCAGCCCTGCTGCTGATGATCCTGCGTGGGTTCGCCAGCGCCAAACTTGATCCTGGTCCAGAGCTCCGGGGCGTCATGGACCAAGCGATGGAAGGTTTGGCCACGAGCACGCCAGGCCCAGGCGGCTTGGAGGCGTTCGAAAACCACCTTGCGGAACTGGCCCTCGCTGTCGATGGTGACCCCTTCGAACTCCTCACTCAACTGCAGGAGATGACAAGTGCATTTCCCGAGGACTACCGGGCGGGAATGCCGACCTGGCTCCTCAACTCCCGCGAGGAGGTTGCACGAGAAGCCGCCCTTGGCTGGCTGCTCGACAACTCTTCCTCCGTGCGCAATTCAGCGGCGTCCGCCATTGAACAAGCGGCGGCGGCGGGCGGCGTATCAGGCGTATCAGGCGTATCAGGCGTATCAGGCGTAATGCTGCGGCGGCTGATCACGTTGCGCAATTGGCTGCCGGATGCTGATCGCATGTCTTTGGACCGGGCGATCCAGGCATGCCGTCGCAAAAGCGTCGAGATCAGCCCGTGGCCGCAGTCCCAGGTCCGCGAGGTCCTCGCGTCGGGGATCGACGGAGCAGGCGCCCAAAGCATCTTTGTGCTCGCCCGCGAAGGGCGCCGCAATGGGATCGCTTGCATCCTGCTTAAGCACGGCATCGGCGTCCGGGATGCATGGACGCGCCATGGGCTGACGCGAGCCGAGCTGGATGACTTCGTAGCACAGGCGCAGCAGATTGATCTCCTGCCATGCAGCCTGGACTACGCTCGCATCGCGGTGGCGCATTCCCTGGCTGTCAACCTTCATTCAGGCGTCATGCCGCCATTCCCCTTGCTCGATGCGATGGAAACTGCGGGCCTGCAAGGAATTCAACCCGAGGAACTCTCGACGAAGGCTGTGCTGAGCCTTCTGGAAAGCGAGGCAAATCCAAGGCTTCTGCAGCCGGACGTCATCCGCGACGTGCTGGCGCGTAGCGGCAGCCTGCCTGAGGAATTTATGTTCCTGGACTCTTGGTTCGAGGCGGACGACGAGGTTGATCACCTGCTAGGGGAGCATCGGTTGTCCCGGGCGAAGCGGATCGCCCTTATACAGAACGAATTGCTGCCGCGGCGCAGCGGGAAATGGGCCGAGCGCCTAGCCTGGACAGCATTGACCCTCCGGCATGGAGAGGAGGACGAACCCTGGGAAGCGCTTTTCGTTTCGGCGAAGGAGCTTGAGGCGGGTCGGTTACTCAGCGAGATCCCTCTCATGGCCCACGTGGCGGGAGTGACCGTGGATGCCTATAAGGCCAATCACCTTGCGAAGCGGAGCGCGTCGCCGAAGCGCTGAACAGGCGTCCAACTGGGACCTCGCTGGAACCAAGTCTACCGCATTGGTCACACCTAGAGCAGTTTGCAGCTAGGTCCGGCGCGAAGTAGCCGGACCTGAAGCTGCAAGTAACTGCTCACAAACGAAAAACCTAAAGCGGTTTGCGTCCGGCCCGGACGCAAACCGCTTTAGAGCACGTCTGTTTCTGATGGAATCGGGATTCCGTTTGGGTGCGTGACGTG
>CAXTOB010000031.1:0-26259 GCA_964245505.1 uncultured Acetobacteraceae bacterium
CCCCCGATCCGCTACACCCCGCCGACGCTGGCACCCCTGGAGGCCGGCGCTTTTGTCGTTTAGGAGCAAACCGTGGCCAATTTCGTGACCATCGAGGCCGAGGCGCGCGAGCGTGCAGGTAAGGGGGCGGCACGCGCATCTCGTCGGGCGGGCATGGTGCCCGCCGTCATCTATGGCGCCAAGCAGACGCCGACCCTCATCCAGCTCGACCCCCGCATCGTCGTGCGCGAGCTGACCCGCGGCGGCTGGAAAAGCCGCTTGTATGAGATCAACGTCGCCGGCGCTCCTGCCCGCGCCCTGATGCGGGAGGTGCAGTTCCACCCCGTCAGCGACAAGGCGCTCCACGTGGATTTCCAGCGCCTCGCACCCGGCGAGCGCATCCGCGTCGCCGTCACCGTGCAGTTCCAGAACGAGGCGACTTCGCCCGGTCTGAAGAAGGGCGGCGTGCTGAACGTCGTGCGGCACTCGGTCGAGGTGCTGGCCGATCCGGAGCAGGTGCCGGACTACTTCCAGGCTGATCTGGCGGCGCTGGACATCAACGACAACGTGCGCTTCGGCGACCTGACCGGGACCGAGGGCGTGTCGCCCGTCATCACCGGGCGCGACTTCGTCATCGCCACCGTCGCCCCCCCGACCAAGGGCGCCGAGCCCGTGGCCGACCCGAACGCCCCGGCCGCCGCAGCTCCGGCCCGCGGCACCAAGGCTCCGCCCAAGGCCGCGGCGGCCGCCAAGGCCCCGGCAAAGCCCGCCGCGAAGAAGTAACCCGTGCTGCTCTGGGTGGGCTTGGGCAACCCAGAGCCTGGCATGGCCCGCCAACGCCACAACATCGGCTTCATGGCCGTTGACGAGATCGCGCGCCGTCACGGGTTCGGCCCGTGGCGGCAGCGTTTCCGCGGCCTGACCGCCGAGGGCACGCTGGGCGGCCAGCGCGTGCTGCTGCTCAAGCCCGGCACATACATGAATGCGTCGGGCGAAAGCGTGCAGCCCGCGGCAGCGTTCTTCAAGCTGGAGCCGGCTGACATCACCGCGTTCCACGACGAGTTGGACCTGGCGCCGGGCAAGGTGCGGGTAAAGCGCGGCGGCGGAGCGGCCGGGCACAACGGGCTGCGCAGCATGGACCGCATCCTGGGCACGCCGGAGTACTGGCGCGTCCGCCTGGGCATCGGCCACCCCGGCGACAAGGCGCGCGTCCACGGCTGGGTGCTGGGCGACTTCCACAAGACGGATCAGGCGTGGCTGGCCGACTTACTTGACGCGGTGGCGAACGCCGCGCCGATGCTGGCCGGCGGAAAGCCAGAAGACTTCATGACGCGCGTGGCGCTGCTGACGCAGGCGGCCGACGCGCGGGCAAAGGGAACGGGATAGATGGGCTTCAACTGCGGCATCGTCGGGCTGCCGAACGTCGGCAAGAGCACGCTGTTCAACGCGCTGACCGCGACGGCGGCGGCGCAGGCCGCCAACTATCCGTTCTGCACCATCGAGCCCAACGTGGGCCGGGTTGCGGTGCCGGACCCCCGGCTGGGCGCCTTGGCCACCATCGGCAAGAGCAAGACGATCGTGCCGACCAGCCTGGAATTCGTGGACATCGCCGGGCTGGTGCGCGGCGCGTCGCGCGGCGAGGGCCTGGGCAACCAGTTCCTAGCCAACATCCGCGAGGTGGACGCGATCATCCACGTGCTCCGCTGCTTCGAGGATGGCGACGTGACCCACGTGGAGGGCAGCGTGGACCCGATCCGCGACGCCGAGACGGTGGAAACCGAGCTGATGCTGGCCGACTTGGACAGCCTGGAGCGCCGCCTGCCCTCGCTGCAGAAGAAGGCCCGCGGCGGCGACCGTGAAAGCTCGGTGCAGGTCGCGCTGATGGAGCCGATCCTCGCCGCGTTGCAGGCCGGCCAGCCCGCGCGCACCGCGATCCCTCCGGACCAGGTGGAGGCTGCGAAGCGCCTGCAACTGATGACCAGCAAGCCCGTGCTGTATGTCTGCAACGTAGGCGAAGCCGACGCCGCCGAGGGCAACGCCCAGTCCGCCCGCGTGATGGCCCGCGCCAAGGCCGAGGGCGCCGGCGCCGTCGTGGTCTCCGCCGCCATCGAGGCCGAGGTGAGCCTGCTGGCGGAGGAGGACCGGCGCGAGTTCCTCGACGGGCTGGGCCTGCACGACAGCGGCCTGGACCGGGTGATCCGCGCTGGCTACGCGCTGCTGGGATTGCTGACCTACTTCACGGTGGGACCGAAGGAAACGCGGGCCTGGACCATCACGCATGGCACCAAGGCGCCACAGGCGGCAGCGGTGATCCACAACGATTTCGAGCGCGGCTTTATCGCCTGCGAGACCATCGCGTATGACGACTTCATCGCCTACAAGGGCGAGACCGGCGCGAAGGAGGCCGGGAAGATGCGCGTGGAAGGGCGGGAGTACTTGGTGCGGGACGGCGATGTGCTGCTGTTCCGGTTCAACGTTTAGCCGTTGCGGCTACCACCCTTGAGTCCGTTGCCACATACCGCCCCGGCGATGTGGCCGTTCATACACCGCCAGCACAGCCCATTCGGTTCATAGACAAACGTGGAGCCGCGCGCCTCCCAGTGACAAGCCAGGGCATCCCGCCGCCGCAATGTCCCACGCAGGACACCTCGCGCCCAATGGCCCTATACGCCTGTGAACCCACCCTGCCCGTCGCCGAGTTCCGCCGCGTGTTGATCGAGTCTGGCCTGAGCGCACTCCGTCCCGTGGACGATGCGGCACGGCTGCAGGCGATGCTGGACGGCGCCGGGCTGATCGTGACCGCCCGGCTAAACAGCCCAGGCCGTCCCCTTATTGGCATCGCCCGGAGCATCACCGACGGCGCCTGGTGCTGCTACCTGTCCGACTTGGCCGTCTGCGCCTCGGCGCAGCGCATGGGGATCGGCCAGGGATTGCTGGACGAAACCCAGCGGCAGATCGGGCCGGGCGTGACCCTGCTGCTGATCTCGGTGGATGGCGCCGTTGGCTTCTACGAGCGCGCCGGGATGACCCGGCTCCACACCGCGTTCTGGCGACGACGGGAGCAGTAGCTGCTGACCGAAACATCCGCCGGGATGCCGGGCATGAAGGTCAAGGCTGCATATCCCGGCACGGTCCTGGCAGCCCTACCACCACGGGCCGGGGATCAGGAGGCCAGCCGCTCAGGACCGTCTGGTGGCAGCTACCACTCCATCAGATGGTCAAGGCTCCCGCGGTTGGCACGGCCCTTCTCCCACGCGGCAATCATCTGCGGATGGGCATAGGGGCAGACGCGGTCCACGGACCACTCTCCGGCAAACTGCGCACGGCGGCGCGCGCCCAATCCATTCAGCCAAATCCGGACTTTGCTCATGTCTCCATCCGCCAAAACCATCTGGCAATGAGCCTCGGCCATTCACTCCCAGCAACCTAGTAAGTTTTTGCAACGAATTATTCGGGGCGGCGCAGGGCCGCTCCTCAAAAATCCGGGGCATGCCTGCTCCTGGAGCCACTCTCCGGCCTCGCAACAAGGACACCCCGTCCTGTCATGAAATTAGCATCGTGACGTCCTGTAAATTACACGTTAAAGGAATATTCCTGGGAGAAGACGGACCGATATGGTGGACAGCGCCTTGCACGAGGGCCGGGTTGAGCTACGCGGCCCTGTCAAGGGGCTGGACGCCGGCGCTTGCCATCCGAAGCCTCTACCGCTGTCCATTGCCGGCAACAGGCTTTGCTGGCTTGCCGCCACGGCGGCCGAACGTGACCTGCTGGCGCGCCTCGAATTCACTTCGTTCCAGCGCCGAGCCACGACCTTATACTCATGCCAACATCCGACCGGCGCTGCCTCTGCCCACTGGTTTCGGAATGCCATTGGCGGCATCGGGATCGGGATTTCCGAGGGCGTCATTCTGCGCGGCGAAGCGACCGACATCGCCGGTTGGGCACAGGACATTGCGGCTGCAAACGGCTGCAGCATCCTGCGCCTGGTCACTGCGACCGAGGGCGAGTTGCCGGACGACGCCGCTAGCCGAGTAGAAAACCTGAGCGGCGCCTGCGGCCCGACGGTGACGCGCGTGCGGATGAAGCTCCGCGAGGTGCTACAGTTGGCGTCGTCCTGGGACGACACCTTGGCTGGATTAGGCCGCCATACCCGGCGCAACGTCCGCAACGTGCGCAAGGCGGCCGCCGCAGCAGGCATCACCTTCGGCTTCCTGGGAGACGCCGACGCCATTCCGGACAGGCTTCTCCACACCCTGGCCAAGAAAACCGAGCCGCATCCCATCAGCAGCCGCCGACTCCGCGTGTTCGAGGCCTATGCGGACCAGACCGGCAAGGCTTTCCGCTCGGTGCTGCGGGAAGCCGATGGAACGGTGATCAGCTATTGCTGCGGCTTCCTCGGTCAATCTACCGCCTACTTGGTATATCAGCTCAACGACAGCAGCCGGAACGACATCTGCCCATCCCTGATGCACCGTGCGTTCCTGATCGAGGCCCTGGTTCAGCAGTCCTTCAGCGAGCTTGTCTTCGTGCACGGCTGCTCCGGCGTCCTCCGGCATTCTTGCATCCCGATGGTCGCCGACCATTACTGGGTCATGCGCCGGACGCCGGCCGCACGGCTGCGGGCCTTGATGCTTGCCAACCTCCAGCCGAACCACCTGCTCGGCAAGATCGCGCACGTAGCCCTGCAGACCACCTGACGCGCTTCTACCCGGCCCAACCCTGCCGGCCCGCATCTCAACCGTTCCAAGCTAAGGAGGCATACCGATGCAGGGACAGCCACGCCGGGATGCGCCCATCCCATCCAGTGCCGTGCCGGTCCGGGTCCGGCTGCTCGTTGTGACGCTCCGCCGCGCTATGTTCGGTGTCGGGCCTGTAGCGACCGCGCGCGCCCTGCTCCGCGGCATGCGGCGGAGGAACCCGGCCGCGACGCAGCCCAATGCCGGCCTGCCTCAAGGACCACACCCCTTCGACAGGGAGCACGGCGTCGAGACCGGCGGGTTCCGCAGTTGGCGCGAGCTGCAGGGTGGCGGGGCCAACGATCCCTACATCTCCGGCTACATCGGCGTCGGCCCCTCCATCGCCCGGCGGCTGATCGGGATGGTCGATAACCCCGGGCAATATGCCTTCGTGGACCTCGGTTGCGGTAAGGGCCGGGCGCTTGTCATCGCGAGCGAGCAGCCGTTCCGGCGTGTCATCGGGGTCGAGATCGCGGCAGAGCTGGCCGGCGCCGCAGCAGCGAATGCCCAGGCAATCCGCACCAGGTATCCCGCACGGACGGAGATAGAAGTGCTGCAGGCCGACGCAGCCACCTATGTCCTGCCGCCCGGCCCTCTCGTGCTGTTCCTTTACCAGCCGTTCGAGATGCCTGTCATGCGCGCCGTGGCCGCGTCCCTGGCCAAATCGCTGGCGGCATCGCCGCGCCCGGCAATCGTGATTTACGTGTTCCCGGTCCTCCGCCGGGCCTTCGACCGCCTGCCCATGCTGGAGCGTGCCGCCGAGGGTACTCTGGAACCAACGGAGGAAGAACGCCCCTATGGCTACGCCGGCCGGGACTGGACGGACCAGTTCATGATCTGGCGGACCCGGGCAACACAGCCCGGCATCAGCGGGGACCGCGCCTCGTAGCCACGGGTGGGACTACGGGCAGCTACTCTAGATCCGGCAGGTCCGCGACCAGCGTTCCCAGCGTCGCCTCCGCCGGCTCGGCATCTGCGGTTCCCAGCAGCACCGCGCCAGTCCGCTGTGCGATCGCACGCAAACGCCGGAGTGCAGGGTCGGCCGTCAGCTCCCCACCCTCTGCCGCCCGCAACACGCGCAGCACTGACAATCCTACAAAGGCGAACATCTCGGCCAGCAGTGTCGGCAACCCCGCTGCCTCGGTTTCCCCCAAGGGGCAGCGCGCGATGACGCTGGCGCCCAACTGCTCCGCAGTGTTCCAGCCGCCGATGGGGGGATGCTTCGGGTCGGCGCCGGCGAAGATGCCGCTCAGGCGGCGCATCTCCGCCTCGCAAGCATCGTGCGGCACTGCGCCGCCGGCGCGGGCGATCAGCAGCGCGACATAGCCGTCCACCAGTCCTTGCACCACGGCGGGACTGCCGAGATAGTTCGGGTGGTCCGCCCGCTCCAGCGCCGGCCCGGCTGGCCCGGCGGCGGTGCGGATGCGCCACTCCTGACGCAGCGCTTCGCCATACCGCAGCAACGGCCGGCGCCGGTCTGCCAGGACATAGCCGCCGGCCAGCACCGCCATGTCGGCGTGGAAGCGATGCACCCGGCCGGCACGCAGCAACCCGAGCCACCAAGTGGCGCGGCGAGCCATCCAGGCCGGGTGGATCGGCGGCGGCAACGGCCAGCCGTCGCGGGATGCACGGCGCCTTGGCCGGGGGGCGCGGCCAGCTGGCGGGATAGTTTGGCTCATAAGGCGCTCACTCAACTCTCGGTTGGGCATCGGGGGGTAAGGCCGTAGAGGGTGGCAGGTTCCATGGCCTAGGCCGGTTTGCGTCCAGGTTGGACAGAAACCGGTCTAAGCAGGGTTGCACGGCCTGTCACACAGATGGCCTGCGACGGTGCCAAGCCGCGCAAGCCTGCTTTGCTTCATCGTCGCGCAGATCTCCAGAGGTTTCCTAGCTGCAACCCTTAGCTCCCGTTTCGGTTATGCTTCAGGCATGGTGCGGCACGACGCCGCTTTCGGCAGGAGAATTCGTATGGGCATCCTCGACTCGATTCTAGGCACCGTAATGGGAAGCAGCAACGCTGCATCATCCCCGGTTGGCGGAATTCTCGGCTCCTTGCTGGGCGGCGGCGGTGGAGCTGGCGGAATGCTGGGCAACATGCTTGGCGGTGGACAACAGCAGCAGCAAGCAGGTGGCCTCGGTGGCTTGCTGCAGAAGTTCCAGCAGGCTGGGATGGGCAACGTCGCGAACTCCTGGGTCGGCAATGGCCCGAACCAGCAGGTCAGCCCGGACCAACTGCAGCAGGTGTTCGGCCAGCAGCAGGTAAACCAGTGGGCGCAGCAGTCCAACATGCAGCCGCATGACCTGCTCAGCCAATTGTCGCAGTATCTGCCGCATGCCGTGGACCACATGACGCCGAACGGGCAGATGCCGGAAGGCGACGCCTTCTCCGGTGGCGGTGTGAATCTGGGTGGCGGTGGCGGCTCGCAGGCGGCATCGGGCGGCGACCCGTTCAGTGGCTCCGGCACCAACCTTGGCTCCCGCCAGGGTTAGTTTCGACAAGCGGCGGTCCGGACAGGGCCGCCGCTACGGACTGCCGATCTTAAGGCCAGCATCCGCAAAACGCGGATAAAATCCGGCTAAAGCAGCAACAGTCGCTTCCAGCAGTTGCTCCCCGGCTGCCACCGTCGCCGCGGCAGGGTCACCAGTGTATCCAGGGTCACCCGCCGGAAACAACGCAGCATAGGTTATGCCGGAACCGGCCAGCACGTCCTCTCCATCCACATAGGCTGGCACCAGACGCGGGGGTAGGCCGTCAATCCGTCCGGCGATGAGTTGCCTTTCGTCAGGCCGCAACGCGAGTTGCAATGCGGTTTCGTAGGCGCAGGCGTGGCCGACTCCTTTCCTTGCCCCAGGTATTGTTGCCAGCAGTTCGGGCCCACCCGGAGCGAAGTAGGTGAGGGCGCCGACGCGCCTGCCCCGGCTGACCAACTCCGTGCACGCCGCCGTCAGCGGGCCGATATTGCCGCCGTGGCCGTTCACGATCAACAGCCGGTCGAAGCCGGTGCGGTGCAGGCTATCCGCCACGTTCGAGACCAGGCCCATGAAAGTACCAAGCGACAGTGAGATGGTGCCGGGCCAGGCCAGGTGGTGCGGTGAGAAGCCGAACGACGGCGGCGGCAGCACCAGGACATGCGGCGCCCCGCACCGCTCCGCCGCCAGGGTAGCGACGCGGTGGGCGGACAGGGTGTCAGTGTCCACCGGCAAGTGGTCGGAGTGCTGCTCCACTCTGCCGACTGTCAGCACCGGCAGGGCGCCGGCGTCACGGGCGGCGGCGATCTCCTGCCGGGTCAGGGAGCCCCAGTCGTGCGTGCGGCGCCAGGATGCCATGGTTCATTCCTCCAGTTCGACGCTGAGGCGGCGCAACTCCGCCGTGTGCGGGTGGGCGATGCGTCCGGCCCGCAGGTCGTCGGTGGTGAGCTGCTCCACGATCTCGCCCGCCTGCATCACGCCAAGCGCGCCGCACAGGTGCGCCACGACGGCCAGGTTGTGGCTGACCAGGATGTAGGTCAGGCCGCGGCGCGCCTGCAGGTCGCGCAGCAGGTTCAGCACCTCGGCCTGCACGGACACATCAAGCGCGCTGGTCGGCTCGTCCAGCAGCAGCACCTCCGGTTCCGCCATCAGCGCCCGTGCAATGGCAACGCGCTGCCGCTGGCCGCCGGAAAGCTGGTGCGGGTAGCGGAAACGGGTTGCAGGCGCGAGCGCCACGTCCTGCATGGCCCGGGCGATGCGGGCATCGCGGTCGGGCAGCCGGTGCACATCGAGCGGCTCGCTTAGGGCACGGTCCACGGTCTGCCGGGGATGCAGCGAGCCGTAGGGGTCCTGGAACACCATCTGCACGCGGCGGAAGAAGCCGCGGCCACGGCGCGGCAGCAGGGCGGCGCCATCGAGCGCCATCGAGCCGGTCCAGCCGGGGTTGAGGCCGCTGAAGGTGCGCAGGATGGTGCTCTTGCCGGAACCGCTCTCGCCTACCAGCCCGAAGCTGCCCCCGCGCGGCACGGCCAACGACACGCCGCGCACGACCTCCGTGCTGCCAAAGCGGACGCGCAGGTCGTCCACGGCGATCATGGTACGGTCCTTGGCTGCCAAAGAAAGGGCTGCTTACTTCTCCCTCTCCCTCCGGGAGAGGGTCGGGGTGAGGGGGTCTCGCTCCGGAGCGGGGCACTGTCGGTGCTGGCGGAACCCGACCCTTTCTGGGCAGGGGCCGTGCTTGCCCGCCCCCTCACCCCGACCCTCTCCCGGAGGGAGAGGGAGTAGGAAGGCGTCACCCTCACGCGTTCAGCCAAGCCGGATCCCGCTGCATAACCGGCAGGCGGTCGCGGGGATGGGTCAGGCTGGGCATGCACTCCAACAGACCGCGGGTGTAGGGATGCTGCGCACGGGCCAGCTCGCCCGCTTGCAGCGTTTCAACAACACGCCCGGCATACATCACCGCAACACGGTCACAGAAGTGGCCAACAAGCGGCAGGTCGTGACTGATCAGCAGCAAGCCCATGCCGCGGCGGCTAACCAAGTCCTCCATCAGCCGCAGGATCTCCGCCTGGACAGTGGCGTCGAGCGCGCTGGTAGGTTCATCGGCGATCAGCAGTTCCGGATCGGGCGCCAGCATCATGGCGATCATCACCCGCTGGCCCATGCCGCCCGAAAGCTCATGCGGATACAGCCCCGCGACGCGGGCGGGATCACGGATCAGCACCTGGGCCAGCAGATCCACCGCCGCCGCGGTCGCCAGGCGCCTACTGCCGCCCTTGTGCCGGCGCCAAGCCTCGGCGATCTGGTCGCCAGCGGTCATCACCGGGTTCAGGGAATACTTCGGGTCCTGCAGGATCAATCCGGCCCGCTTGCCGCGTATGGCGCGCATCCCGCGCTCACTAGCGGTCAATATATCCGTGCCGTCGAAGGCCAGCCGGTCCGCCCGCACCCGGGCGCCGGCGGGCAGCAGCCGCAGCAGGGACCGGGCGGTGAGCGACTTGCCGGAGCCGCTTTCGCCGACGATGCCAAGCTTCTCCTGCCCGAGGGAGAGCGACACGCCGCGGACGGCCTCGCTCCAGCCCTGGGGGGTGGGGAAGGCGATGCGGAGGTTCTGGATGTCAGCCAGCATGAGGGTGCCGATGGAATGCGCGGAAGATTGACCGCATCACCGAAGCATCAAGGGAATCGTCACGATGAGGTCCGGCGCGGCAGCAAGCGCGACCTGATCGCCGCCCCGATGCGCCGCCTTCTCGGCATACCCGCCGCCCTCCGGCCGCCTGTACGCATCCACCAAGCGCTCCTGCACGTCCACGATCCAGTATTCGGGAATGCCTGCCCCCGCATACAACGGCAGCTTCACCTCCAGGTCGTAACGGAGGGAACTGTCCGCCACCTCCACTACCAGCAACGCATCGGCCGGGCCGGGCCGCGATCCTGTGGCGTAAAAGTCGGACCGAAATCGGAGCACGGCAAAGTCGGGTTGCGGCACGTTCCATTTATCGAGCCAAAGTGAGCTCTGCGTGAATACGATAGCCCGGCCGTGACATGCCAATATAAGCGCCTGGTTCAATGCAGCTACCAGTGAGCCATGGCTTCGCCCGATTGGTGCCATGTCCAGGATCTCTCCACCAATCAACTCGACCCGGTCCTGCTTGCCAAGGATGCCGGCGTCCACCATGCGCTCGTAGTCGCGCACATCCAGCTTGTGCCGGGCTGGCATCACGGCAGCTTCGTCCATGGCGCACCTCCTTTTTCGGCCCGATCCTACCACGGCCAGCACCGCCATGCTCACCCGTCCGCCTTGGGGTCCAACACGTCCCGCAGCCCGTCGCCCAACAGGTTGAAGGCGAGGCTCGCGACAAAGATTGCCACGCCCGGCGCCAACGCCACCCACCACTGCTCCAGGATGAACCGCCGGGCAGTGGCGATCATGGCACCCCATTCCGGCGACGGCGGCTGCGCGCCCATGCCCAGGAAGCCCAGCCCGGCGGCGGTCAGGATGATGCTGCTCATGTCCAACGTCACCCGCACGACCAGGCTCGGGATGCACAGGGGGGCGATGTGGCGCAGCACGATCCGGCCCGCGCCGGCGCCGGTCAGCCGCACCGCGGCGACGAAGTCCGCGCCGCGGTAGCCCAGCGTTTCCGCCCGTGCCAGCCGGGCATAAGGCGGCCAGGCCGTGAGTGCGATGGCGGCGATGGCGCTGGTAACGCCGGGACGCAGCGCCGCGACGAAGGCCAGTGCCAGCACCAGCCGCGGGAAGGCGAGGAACACGTCCGTCACCCGCATCAGCAGCCGGTCCCAGATGCCGCCGGCATAGCCGGCGACGCACCCGACCAGCAGGCCAAGCGGCGCCACCAGCAGGACGACGGCGACGACCATGCCAAGGGTGATCCTGCCGCCGTAGAGCAAGCGCGAATAGATGTCGCGCCCAAGCTCGTCCGTACCCAGCCAGTGCGCGGCGGAGGGCCGGGCCAAACGGTGGGCCAGATCCTGCGTGCCGGGGTCATAGGGCGCCAGCAACGGCGCCGCCAGGGACAGCAGCACCAGCGCCAGCACCACCAAAAGCCCAATCATCGCCAGCGGGTTGCGCCGGAACGACAGCCACAGCCGATAGCGCCGACCCCAAGCGGCCTGAGAGCGCGACGCCGGCGCATCGGTCAGCAGCCAATCGCGCGACGCAATCATCCCTTCTCCCTCTCCCTCCGGGAGAGGGTCGGGGTGAGGGAAGCCGCAAGGACCGCCGCTGGCCCAGGCAAGCAGGATCGCCCCGACGCTGGCCGGACGTGGTGCTGGTGGCTTCCCTCACCCCGGCCCTCTCTCGGAGGGAGAGGGAGAAGGTAGGCAACACCTCTCATCGCATCCGCGGGTCCAGCACCCGGTACATTAGGTCCGCCACCAGGTTCAGCGCCACATAGGTCAGCCCGACCACCAGCGTCGCCCCCAGCACGGCATTCATGTCGGCGTTCAGCAGGCTGCCGGTCAGGTATTGACCCAGGCCGGGCCAGGAGAAGATCGTCTCCGTCAGCACCGCTCCCTCCAGCAGCCCGGCATAGGTGAGGGCCAGCACCGTCACCAGCCGCACCAAAATGTTGCCGAACGCATGGCGCCACACGACGGAGGCCGCCGACAGCCCCTTGGCCCGCGCGGTGATCACCCACTCCCCCCGCAGGGCATCCAGCATGAAGCCACGCGTCATCCGGGCGATGTAGGCCATGTTGGACAGGCCCAGCACCAGCGCCGGCAGCGTCATCTGCCGCAGCGCGTCCCAGAACGCGTCCCACTGGCCCGCCAACGCCGCATCCACCAGCAGCAGTCCCGTCCGCTGCTCCACCATCCCATCGAACATGATGCCCTGGCGCCCTGGCCCCGGCGCCCACTGCAAGGTCGCGTAGAACACCAGCAGTGCCAGCAGCGCCAGCACGAACACCGGCAGCGAATGCCCGGACAGGCACACCACCCGGATCACCATGTCCACCCAGCCGCCCTGCCGCACGGCTGCCCATACCCCGAGCGGCACCCCCACCAGCACCGCCACCAACAGCGCCGCCGTCGCCAGCTCCAGCGTCGCCGGGAAGAACCGGGCGATGTCGGACGTAACCCGGTTGCTGGTCATCACCGACCGCCCAAGGTCGCCATGGCTGAGCTGCCCAAGGTAGCGCACGAACTGCTCCGGCAGCGGCCGGTCCAGGCCGAGTTCCAGCCGGGTGTGCGCCACCACATCGGCCGGGGCGCGGTCGCCGACGATGGCCAGCACCGGGTCAATCGGTACGACGCGGCCAATCAGGAAGGTGATTAGCACTAGGCCGAACAGAGTAATGGGAACGCTGGCCAGGGTCGCGGCCAGCCCCCGGAAGCGGCGCACGGGCGGAGCTTAAGCCTTCTGCAGCCCGTCATACCGGCTGCGGTCGGACAGCAGCGCCAGGTCCAGGCCGGTCACGTTTTTCTTCATGGCCGCGACCTCGATCTGCTGCTGCATGATGACGAAGGGGCTGTGTTCCCGGTGGTCCCGCTGCAGCGCCTCATACAGCTCGATCCGCTTCTCCCCGTCCCGCTCCTTCAGGGCGGCGATGGCGCGGGCGGTGAACTCGTCGTCCTTCCAGTTGCTGCGCCAGGCGAGGGTGCGGTTCTTCTGCGCCTCGGAGTTGTCGGTGTTGATGTTGAAGGTTTCGGCGTTGCTATGCGGATCGATGTAGTCGGACCCCCAGCGCACCATCGCCATCTGATGCTGCCGGGCGCGGGTCTTGGTGATGACCTGGCGCTGCTCGCCGGCGATCAGCGTCACCTTGATGCCGATCTCCGCCAGGTTGGCCTGAATCGCCTGCGCCACGTCCGGGGCCGGCGAACTGGTGTCGTGGTCCAGCGTGACCTCGAAGCCGCCGGGAACGCCAGCCTCCGCCAGCAGCGCCTTGGCCTTGGACACGTCCTTTTGGAACGGCAGGTCGTTCAGCGCGCCCGGAAAGCCCTTGGGCAGGAACGCCTGATGCGGCTCATAGGTGTTGGGGGTGATGTTGGCGGAAATCCCCTTGTAGTCCACCGCCCACTTGATCGCCTGCCGCACCCCGGGCTTTGACAGCATTGGGTGGTTCTGGTTCAGGGCGATGTAAACCAAATACGACTTCGGCGAGGTCAGCAGCGTATAGGCCGAGTCCTTGCCCAGCGTCACCAACTGGTCTGGGCTGAGCGTGCGGGCGATATCTATGTCGCCGCGCTGCAATCCCAGCAACTGTGCCGAGGGATCGGGGCGATGCAGCACCACGATCCGCTTGATCTTCGGCGGGTGCGGGTGGTTCGGGTTGGCATCGGCGGTGACGTTCTCGCTGGCGCGCCACTGACGCAACTGGAACGGGCCGGACCCGGCGCCATTGCCGGCCTTCAGCCAAGCGTTGCCTAGGTCGTCGCCCGCCGCGTGGGACATCACGGTCTTCTTGTCCACCACGCTGCCCACCAGGGCGGACAGGCAATACAGCAGGAAGGAGGGCGACCCGGCCTCGGCAATCTGCAGCACCAGCGTGTTGTCATCCGTTGCCCGGATGCGCTCGGCGACGTTCGCTGGGGTGAAGCCGAACTGGTTGATGATGAATGCCGGCGACTTGTTCAGGATCACGGCGCGCTGCAGCGAGAACGCCGCGTCCTCCGCCGTCACCGGGTTGCCGGAGGCGAACTTACGCCCACGCACCAGGTGGAAGGTGGTGGTCAGGCCGTCAGCGCTGGTTTCCCACCGTTCGGCCAGGCCGGGGTTGATGGTGGCGGGGTTGGACAGGTCCGGCAGCACCAGCCGGTCGTAGCAGTTGCCCAGCACCTCCTCGCCGCTGAATTCGAAGCTTTCCTGCGGGTCCATGCTGACAATGTCGTCGATGGAAATGCCCATGACGATCAGGTCGCGCGGGGTCTGCGCCCATGCGGCGGCATTCCAGAGCAGCGGGCTAGTGCCCAAGGCCCCCAGCAGGGTGCGGCGATGCATGGCTGATCTCCTGTTCGTGCAGGCCAGCCTATCGCCCGTGGAGCGGACACGGAAGCGCCGATGCACCGTGCAGCGCCACCGTTTCTAACATGCGGCTGACATCTGCCTCGAGTAGCGGCAGGTCCTCACGCGTTTGCACTGGCCTGGGCGACGGTTTGAGGATGGTATGACGCAACGGCGCCGTTGACGTCCGCCAAACGTCGGCGGTGGCCTTTAGCAAGAGACGCTGGCGCGTTTCGGCGCTACGGCATTCTTGCGACTAGGCGGCTTCAGGCATCCTCGGAGACCGGCCGTCCCTGGGGATAGTTGGGGAGCCCGTCACCTATGATGTCCCAGGGTAGCCGAGCCGCGGTCCGGGTGTGGTCACGCGGCGGCACGGCGGCGGGATTATCCAGGCTGCAGGTCGTCACGTCCACTTCGCCCGGCACTGCCTCATAGGTCAGCGAGGTTCCGCAGGTGGCGCAGAACCGCCGCATTACGCCCGGGCTGGACTGGAAGGCCACTGGGGTGCCGGCCGTCCAATGGAATGATGGGGAGGGCACGGTCAACCAAGCTACGGCGGCTGCACCGACTGCCCGCCGGCAATCAACGCAGTGGCACACTGTCTCATGGAACGGCGTGGCGGCTGCCTGATAGCGCACCGCGCCGCAGAGGCAGCCGCCGGCCAGCATGCTAACGGTAGGCGCGGCCCAGCACGTAGCCGGTCAGCACTGCTAGCCCGAGCGCCAGGAACGGCTGGTCGCGTATGCGGTCGGACAGCGCCTCGGCTCCGTCATTGGCCTGCTGGACCTTGTCGCGGGCGGTGGCAACGGCGCCACGTACGGCGTCGGCTCCCTGGCGCAACGGCGGTACGACCGCATCCCGCACGTTCGCAGCGGTGTCCCGCATGCTGGACGCCGTCTGGTTGACGGTATCCGACACGTTGGCGGCGACATTGGAAGCCGCGTCGGACACCTGCTGCTTAGCGGCGGCGACGTGCGGCGCCGGGTCGGTGGCGCGCAGGCCGTCAAGCTTGTCGCGCAGCTCGGCGGCTTCTTCGGAAGGTGACTTGTCCGTGCTCATGGCGTTGGCTCCTGTTCAAGCGGTATCCTTAGTTAATGCGCCGGGTCCGCCCGGGTTGCAGCGTGGCACGGGCAGCACAGGCACAGGCCCGTTGCAGCGACCTGGCCACGATATCGCTGCCGCTGGACGCGCAGGCATGCTACAAACCCTTCATGCGCCTGATCCTTTTGTGCCCTGCCCTGATCCTTGCGCTGGCGTCCGCCTGTCCAGCCAAGGCTTCTCCGCCAACTCCGGTCCCGATGCCGGTCGCTCCGCCAGTCGCTGCCCCGTCCGAGCCGGCGCCGCTGGACGCGGTGTCGCGTGAGGTCGAGGTGCTGCGCCTGCGCCAAGCCATGCAGCGCGAGGTGCCGAAGCTGGTCACCCGCACCCCGGCGCAGGACGCCCAGTGGATCGCCCTGGCGCGGGTGGAAACCGCACTCTCAGGCTTCGTGCCCGACCGGCCGCAGCTCCTGGCCGTCGTGGACCGGAACCCGCGCGTGCAGGCCCTCGCGGTCGTGATGGCGGCGCTGGACGTCGAGTGGAAGGTGATCGGCGTGGCCCACGTGTCCACCGGCTCCACCGGGCGGTTCGACCATTATGTGACCCCGCGCGGCGTATTCCACGTCACCGATGCGATCCTGGGCTTCCGGGCCGAAGGTACGGAAAACGAGAACGGCATACGCGGTCTCGGCGCCAAGGGGATGCGGGTTTGGGATTTCGGCTGGCAGCGCGCCATGAAGGGCTGGGCGGAGACGGTGGGCAAGCCCGAGAGCACGCCCATCCGCCTGATGATGCACGCGACCGATCCGGATAAGCTGGAGCAGCGTATCGGCCAGCCGGCTTCCCAGGGCTGCATACGGCTTTCGACCGCGCTGAACCGCTTCCTGGACCTGCACGGGGTGCTGGACTTCGAGTACGAGCAGGTGGCCGCGACCGATGGACGGTTCCGTGCCCTGCTGCTGCCCGACCGCGTGCCGTCGCCGTTGGCCGGCAACACCCTGGTCGTCGTGGACAGCGCCGCCCGGCCCGGCAGCGTGGACAAGCTGGACGATGTGGTGATGGCCACCACTGGCAAGTAGCAACCCGCCCCCGCGCCACGGCGTAACATCCGGAGCAACCGGAGCGCGCCCAATGCCGCAGATCAAGCTGTTCCTGGCCGATGTGGACGGCACCCTTGTCACCAAGGAGAAAGTGCTGACGGAACGCGCCATCGCCGCCGTGCATCGGCTGGAGGGCGCGGGCATCCGCTTCGCCGTCACCTCCGGACGCCCGCCGCGGGGGATGGCGATGCTCGTGGAGCCGCTGCATCTGAACGGCGTGATCGCCGGGTTCAACGGCGGGGTTTACGTGAACCCGGACCAGTCCGTGGTGCTGTCCCGCACGCTGGACCCCGGCGCGGCACGCAAAGCGTATGACGCCATACGCGACCATGGCCTGGATGCCTGGGTTTACACCGCCGAGGACTGGATGATCCGCGACCCAAAGGCGCCGCATGTGGACCGCGAGGCCAAAACCGTCCAGTTCGGCCCCAAGGTGGTGGACGATCCGGCAACGGGCCTGGACCGCGCAGTGAAGATCGTCGGCGTCGGCGACGACCTGGCGCTGGTGGAAAAGTGCGAGGGCGACGTGCAGCGCGCCCTGGGCAACACGGTGTCCGCCGCCCGGTCGCAGCCCTACTACCTCGACGTGACCCACCCGGATGCCAACAAGGGCGCCGTCGTCGCGTATCTCGCGGAGCATTACGGCATCAGCCCGCACGAGATCGCCACCATCGGCGACATGCCGAACGACGTGCTGATGTTCAAGCCGAGCGGCATGTCCATCGCGATGGGCCAGGCGTCGCAGGAGGCCCCCGACGCCGCGACCTATGTGACCGACGGCTATGAGGACGAAGGATTCGCCAAGGGAGTGGAGCGGTTCGTATTTGGCGGTCCGGCCTAGCCCGCCCCTGACCGCCCTGCCCGCCATCTATGCCACGGCGTCGGCCGAGGCGGTCGCGGAGTTCGTAACGGCGCACTACACCCTAGCCGGGCCGGCTACGTGCTCGTTCTTAAACCGCGGCTTCAACGACACCTATGCGTTGCGTGACGCCGGAGGGGCGCAGTTCATCCTACGCTTGTCCAGTCCGCGCGCCCGTGGCCCGGCGGACGTGGCGGCGGAGACGGCGTTCATCGCCTACCTCGACGGGACCGGTGTTCCCGTAGCTGCTCCCATACCGGCACGCACCGGTGCGCTATTCACGGCGGTCCCGCTGCCAGGCGGACCCCGCCCCGCTGTCCTGTTCCACTTGGCCCAGGGCCGCCGGCCAGACCTCGACGCGCCGAAGGACGCTGCGGCGCAAAGCCGTACCCTTGCCCGCCTACATGACGCCGCGGACCGGTATCCCGACCGAGAGGCCGGGCGATGCCGCCTGGACCTCGACCACCTGCTGCACCGCCCGATTGCGGCATTGATGGCCTTGGACTACGACGCGCCAGCAGCCCGGCGGGACCTGATGGCCCTGGCGGCACGGCTGGATGCGGCGGTGCTGCGGGCGGATGGCGCGCTGACGCTTACTCGATGCCACGGCGATACGCATGGATTGAACGCCCGGATCTCCACGGCTGGACGATACGCCGGGCAGGCGGTGTTCTTCGATTTCGACGACGGCGGATGGGGCTACCTCGCCTATGACTTAGCGGTCCACTTGTGGGCGCAGGTGTCGTTCGGGCGGCGGCGCCATGCGATGTGGCACGCGTTCCGTGCCGCCTATGGCACCAAGCGCCCGGTGAAGCCAGCCGACGAGGCCGCGTTGCCAGTGTTCGTCGCGATCCGGCACATCTGGCTGATGGGCGAGTTCGCGGCTCAAACGGCGCTGTGGGGCACCGAGACGCTGAGTGCGGCCTGGCTGGCGCGCGAGGTGGCGTTTCTGCTGGCGTGGGAGCGGGACACGCTGGCGCCTGCACTGCTCTGAACCGCTGTTGCCCCGCTCGCAGCGGCCGCGTTCTGCCCCGGAAATGGCAAAACGGAAACGGTATGCAAGATGCTTTGTCAGCGTCGTCCTGGACGGCGCCGGCCTATACGTCTCCACGTCTCAGCCGCCAACCTGACAAGGCCAAGCCAGCAGTCTTGCTACTGCACACTGCTCCGCCGCCACCGCACGAACTGCTCGAACAGGGCGGCCCGTTGCTGTGACGTCAAGCCCGCTGTGGCTGAGCCAGCAGCAAGAAAGCTCGCGAAGTCCTGCTCCAACCCCTTGTTCCGTATTGCCGAGACCTGCTCGGCGGCGGCTGCGAACCTCGTCCAGCCCGGCACCTCAGCGGAAAGGTTCACCTCTTTCCACTTGGGATGCGCCGGGGGCGCCTGCAGGTGGTCGAACTGGGCGAAAAGCTCCGTCACCAGCCGGGTGATCTGGCGATACCGGACACTGCCAGCCGGCCAGGCATACACCGCCATCACCGCGCCGACCGCCAGCGTATCCACCGTTTCGCCGTTTGCGACCAAGTTCGGATAGTCCGCGCTGGTGAAGCTTCCCGGGGCATAAGTTTGCAGCAACTGCTCCTTGTCCTGGGGCAGGCCGAGGATGTGGAGCCCCAAATTGTCCGGCAATGCCCTGAACAAGTCCACCGGCTTGCCGGCGACGCGCATGACGGCGGAGATCTCGCCGCGTTTCAGGCGTTCAATGGCCACATCCTGCGACTCCTCGGTGAGCGTCACAGGAATGCCGAGCGCCGCAAACAGGACGCGCGCCGTAAGCGCTGACCCGGACTTGGGCAGGTCCGCGTTGATTGCCTTGCCCTTGAGGTCATCGAGGGTATGCACCTGGGGCCCGGCGACGATGTGGACCTCCTCGTCATAGAGCTTGGCGATGTATTGGATGTCCCGCTCCCCCCCTGGCGGCAGCAGGTGCTCGCGTCGCACGTAGGCCAGGACATCCGCCTGCACGATTGCCACATCCACCCCACGCAAGTGCAGGAGGTCGTCAACATTCTGCACCGACCCTTGCCCGACGATCGGCACCACCCGCAGGCCGGGCTTGTTCAGCGCGTTGGCGAGGTCGCCGGCAATCCGGAGGTAGGTGCCTCCTATGCCGGCACCCTCCACGCCGACCACGTTCGACTCGGCATCGGCCTGGTTAGACGGCGGCGGCATCCGCTGGGCTGCCGGGTAGCGGGTTTGGCCCTGAGCCATGCTAGCCAGGCTGGCGCAAAGCGCAGCGGCGAGGAGGACGGGCTGGAGACGGGTCATCGCATGCTTTCCAATTAAGGTTGTCTGGTCTGCGTGAGTTGCCGTGCCCGCGCCCGCCACACTTCGGCTTGCACCGGATCGGGCCTTATCCCTATCGCACCGATGCGGCTCAGTTGCTGTGCGTCAAAGGTTTGGGCCATCCCTTCGGCACACGGGGCGCAGCCGGCATCTGCGCCCCGCTGGAAGAAACGGCGCGCGCCCGAGATGTCGCCATTAGCCAGAGCCGCGGCGCCTTGCCGGCGCAGCAGGTCAAGCAGCGCCGGGGAGGCCAGCGGCGCCACGGCCGTTGTGGGAGGAGCAGTCGCGGACGGAGCCGGTGAGGGTTGGGCGGGTGCAGGTGGCGCGAGCACAGGCGTAGGGGAAGCGAGCGCGGGCGCGGGTGGAGCGAGCACAGGTGTAGATGGGGCGGGCGCAGGTGGAACGAGCGCTGGCGTGATTGGAGCGAGCGCTGGCGTGATTGGAGCGAGCGCTGGCGTGGGTGGAGCGGGTGCAGGCAGGGCGAGAGAGGGCAAGGCGGGCACGGACAGGACGACCGCAGGCAAAGCGGGCTCGGTCACGGCGGGTGCAGGCAGGACGGTAGCGGGCGAGGCCGGTGCATGCGAAGCGGGCGTGGCTAGGAAGGGCACGGGTGAGGTGAGCGCAGGCAAGGGCGGCGCGGGCAGACCCGGCACAGGCGGAGGTTGCTGGGCCCCGGCGCCAGATTCCATGGCTGGCGGCTCGGATGGCTCCGCAGGTTGACTCTCGATTGGCGGAGGCAAGGGGGCGGCAGGCGACGAGGCTGCTGGCGGCGTGGCGTCCTGCCCCGGCGCGACGTTTACCGTTTCAAGATACTTGGAAAGTTCGCTCACGGCAGCAAGACCGTCGTTACTTGCCTTAGGCAGCACCTTCGCGATCTCGAACAGCGTCCTGGATAGCCCCGCTGGACTACGGGCTATGGCATACACGTGTGCGTCGTCAACCAGCCGATGGATGGTATCGTCTGCCTCATTCGCTTGCGCCGAGCTCGCTAGAAACAGCAAGACGCCAGCAATGTACCTATTCAGGGCCATTGATTTACTTTGGTCACGGCATAGCCTCAGGCGACATGCCCGCTTTCCGCTTAGGCATCTCTCGGAGCCGCAACGTTTGGCCGGCACATGGCTTCATGACCTACCGGTTGCTGACTACCCGGCCAACCGCCTGCCGCAAGCATTTCTTCCTGCAGGACCATGCTGCCGGTTCCTTGCCCTGCTGATCCATCATTTGCCTCCCCACTCGAATCTTATCTTAGACTCTGACGTAATTTGATAGCACACCGGGCAAGTACTACGAGTCATTTCGCAGCCATTGTCGGAAAATGGCGCAGTGCTGCCAATGGCTTACGGCTGATGATGTCGCGTTGCGCACGCGCTGACAACCACCTTGCACCGGTTCCGGAGGGCGACGTCGCGTGCGGTGCCATGTTGGCAGCGGCTTAGGCGGTGAGACCGAACATGATATAGAAGGCCGCTATGACCGGACAGGAGCCGCCCGGCCTAGCAGGCTGGCCTGAAGCGCCGCATCTGCCGCGCCCGCGACGACGCTGCAACAACTGCTGCCTGGAACCGCCGAGTGCGAATGCGCCGGCTTGGGGCTGAGATGCGAGGCGCATCCATTGGCCTGGTGCAGTGCCGCATTCCTGGATCATGTCCTGTTCGGTCCGGTGCCGCGGCGATGCGCGCTAGTTCGAAGTGGATAGCGACATAGCAGAAGCCACCGGCATCTCGCGCGGTGGGTGGAACCAAACGATGCCGGCAGATTTCCCTAGGACGACCTGAACACCTACCGGGCAGATGGCCTTCATGCCCGCCGTAAAGTCCGGGCATACGTCCTTGAAATCAGCGCTGCTCCGGATACTGGACCTGCTCGGCGAGCACGCGCCATCCAGCCATGACTGGCACGCTGATCTGATCCAGCGCGCTAGCCGCCCGATACAGGGCTGCCCCGCCATCCTACCAGCCTCCGTTGCACGGGCCGCCAACGAAATCCGGCGGTTCCGGCATGTCGCCATGCGAAACTACGGCAGCTTCAAGCCCGGACTGGTGCATCCGGCCATGCAGGCCGCCCGCCTGCTCGCAGACGGGCTGCCGGACCCCAGCGCCACGTTCCACCAGTCCGTGGAGCCCGGGTAGAAACCGGCTGTCCCGCAGCGGTCAGGCAACCGTGCGGCGCTGGACACCTACAGGCAGGGCCTTCAGCCGGGCCATCTCCCCAGCCCTGAACAGCGCGGGATCACGCAGGAACGCCTCGGCCATCGGCATGGCGTCCAGTCCCCAGAACACCTCGCCCGCAATCACCAGGCTGGGCACGCCGAACACCCCGGCGGTTACGGCTTCTGCTGTCCAGGCGCGCAGGCGTTCCTTGGCAGCCGGATCGGTGCTGCCCGGCAATGCAGCGGGGTCGCCGCCAAGTGCCCAGATATGCTCGAAGGCGGCGCGGACTGCCATCGGGCCAGGACCGTCGGTGGACGCCAATCCGCGCAATGCCTCCAGGCTGCGGAACGGGTGCGCCGGGGGGAACCGGAATGGCACCCCGGCCTGGTCCGCCAGGAACTGGCACAGGCGGTAGGTATGGCGGCGCTTTGGCGGCACCTCTGCCGGGCCAAGCCCGCCCCAGTGCTGCAGGATGGCGCCCAGCACCACCGGGCGGAACTGGAGAGGATGCCGTGCCGCCAGCCGCTCCACCGCGGGCAGGGCAAGATAGGCAAAGGGCGAGACGAGATCGAAATACCAGGTCAGCATTGAGGCGCGCCCCTGCCCGCAACGCACTCAGGTCTTGCAAATCCGTCGCACACCCGGCACTCAGCGCCCATGCTGCTCCGTTTCGTTGTCGGACAGTTGGCTCCGGATTTGGGAGGGCGGCAAGGGTTGTTCCAGGCCGCCTTCGCGCTGAAGCAGATGGGAACCCTGCCGGCAATAGACCACGACACCCTTCGGAGGTGCCTTGCCTGGTTTGGCAGAAGTCCCCAGTCCCAAACCCGGTTGGAACTGTCCAATTGTCCGGACCGGCAACCGCAGGCAATCTGCTGGCTCAAAGACTCCGCTGTCACCCACAACGCAAAAATCCGCGAATATGGGCTGGTGTTGGAGCGGAATGGCCTGCTGGTGGAGGAGTTGAGGACAACACGCCCCGGATATACGTTTACCAGGACCGGCACCGGGTTGCGGCCTATCCCTTCGCCGACACCCTGACCTGACGCAAGACTTTACCCCGCCAGCTTCCGCGCCAAGTCCACCAGGCTGACCTTCTCACTGCCTGCCGCCGCCAGCGCCTCCGCCGTCAGAAGCGCCACGCGGGCCAGCTGCGGCCGGGTGTGCAGGCTACTGATGAAGAAGCGCAGGCGGGCCGCACGTTCGGGGACCGCCGGGTAGATGATCGGCTGCACGTTGACGCCGTGCTTGAACAGCCAGTCAGCGGCGCGGGCAGCGCGTATGCTGCTGCCGGTCATCACCGGGACGATGGCGGCGCCGACCGACGGCCCGGTGTCCAGCCCGGCGGCCTTGGCCTGCGCCATGAAGTAAGCGGCGTTGTCCTGCAGCTGCGCCACCCGCCCCGGCTCCGCCCGCATTGCCTGCAGGGCTGCCAGCGCCGCCGCAGCCACTGGCGGCGGCATTCCCACGGAATACACGAAGCCCGGCGCTGAGTATTTCAGATGCTCGATCATCGCCCGCGACGCGCAGATGTAGCCGCCGCAGGACGAGAGCGTCTTGCTGAGCGTGCCCATCCAAACGTCCACGTCCGCCGGGTCCACGCCGGTGCGCTCGGCGATACCCAGGCCATTGGCGCCCAGCACGCCAAGCGAATGCGCCTCATCCACCATCAGGCTGGCGCGATGGCGGCGGACGATGGCGACCAGCGCAGGCAGGTCCGGCACGTCGCCGTCCATGCTGTAATGCCCCTCCACCACCACCAGCGCCCGCTTCACGCCGGGGCGTATCTCCGACAGCAGGCGGTCCAGCTCGCCAAGGTCGTTGTGAGCGAACGATACCCGGCGCGCGCCGGACAGCATGGCGCCCTGAACGATGCTGTTATGGCTCAGACCGTCATGGAACACGGCGTCGTCGCGGGTGACCAGGTGGCCGATCACCGTCACGTTGGTGGCGTGGCCGCTGACCAGCACCAGCGCGTCCTCGGTGCCGTAGGCAGCGGCCAAGGCTTCTTCCAACTCGCGGTGCACCGGCCGTTCGCCGGAGACGACGCGGCTGGCGGAGACGCTGGTGCCGTAACGGTCTATGGCGGCCTTGGCGGCCTCGCTGATGCGGGGGTCGCCGTTCAGGCCGAGGTAGTTATACGAGACGAAGTTGTCGTACTCGCCATTGCCGATGACCGTCGTGGCGCCGGCAATGCCGGCATGCGGCCGAAAATATGGGTTCTCAATCCCCAATGCGGCGCCAGCCTTCTGCACCATGCGCATGTCGGCCATCGCTTCCTGGTCGCCCAGCGGCGGCGCAGCGGGTGCGGCGGCCTCACGCAATGCAGGGGTGGCCCGGCGAGTGGCAAGGCGTGTGACCAGCCGCGCCTTGGCGTCAGCGGAAAGTCCAAACGGGTTCATGACGTGACCTTAGCTTTTGTCTGCTCCCTCTCCCTCCGGGAGAGGGTCGGGGTGAGAGAGGCTTCATGCACGAGTTATCCATAGGCAGCACCGTGTCGGCGTAAGACAACCGGCTTTCGTGCTGGCGGCTTCCGTCACCCCAACCCTCTCCCGGAGGGAGAGGGAGCAGGGGCAGAAGAGGACAGCATTTCTTCCAGCACCGGATGGTCCTCGAAGCGTGCCAGACGCTCGGCCATGTCGTCCACGCTGCCGGCCGGCGCCGGTTCCGCGCCGCCGCCCAGCATCTTGATGACCCGGCCGGCGAGGGCCTGCAGCGTTGCCCCCTCAGACAAGGCCAGCACCGGCAGCGACAGCCCGAACCGCTGCTCCACCGCCAAACGCAGCTCCACCGCCATCAGGCTGTCCATACCCAGTTCCACCAGTGGCCGCCCAGCCTCGATCCGGCTGGCGGCGAGCTTGGTGATCCGTGCGACCTCCTCCGTCAGCAGTGAGACCACCTTGGCCCGGGCCTCGTCGGGCGGGCAGGACGCCAGCAGTTCCCGCAGGTCCACCTCGGCCGCGGGCGCCCCAGCGCCATCCTGCACCTCCTCGAACATCGGCGACCGCAGCCAGGGCAGGCTGGTGCCCAACGCACCCCAGCGGATATCGGCATAGCCCACCACCGGCAGACCTGATTGCAGCAGCATCGGCAACGCTGCCAGCGCCTCGGCCGCTGTCAGGTTCGCGCTGCCCAGCCGCTTCGCCAGCATCGCACCCACCCCAGCCTGCCGCGCAAGGTAGCCGGCGTCGCCCACCGGCCCCCACTGCACCGCCAGAGCCGGCAGCCCGGCAGCGACCCGGCGCAATGCCACCGACTCCATTGCCGTGTTGGCGGCGACGTAGTTGGCCTGGCCAGGATTGCCCATCGGCGTTGTCACCGAGGAATACAGCACGAACAGCTCCACCGGGTCGTCCCGTGTCAGCCGGTCCAGCAGGTCGGCGCCGCCCAGCTTGGGCCGCAACGCGCGGGCGAACCGCTCGCGCGTTAGGTCTGGCAGCAGCGCGTCGTCCATCGCCACCGCGGCATGGACCACCCCGCCCAACGGCGGCATTCCCGCGCGTATCGCGTCCAGCACACCCGCCAGCGCAACCTCGTCCGATACGTCGCAGGAGAATGCGGTGGCGCCGGGCAGCGAGGCCAGCACCGCAGCCGCATCCGGATCTGTCGGGCCGCGCCGGCTGACAAGGGCTAGGTGCTGCGCGCCCTGCGCCGCCAGCCAACGCGCCGTTTCCAGCCCGAAGCCGCCCATTCCGCCGGTAACCAAATAGGTCCGGTCAGCACGCAAACGGAATGGCACCGCGACCCGCGCCGCGATCGGCAGCGCCGAGCCTGGTGCCAGCACCACCTTGCCGATATGCCCAGCCGACTGCATCAGCCGGAACGCCTCCACGGCGTCTGCATAATCATACAAACGGTGCGGAAGCGGCCGAAGGCTGCCGTCCCGCAGCCCCGCCTCGATCTCCGCGAACAGTTCCGCCGCCAGCGCCGGCCGCCGCAGCGGCAACTGGTCCGCATCTATGCCGAAGTAGGACACGTTGTGCCGGAACGGACGCAGGCCCACGGCGGAGTTCTCGTAGAAATCCCGCTTGCCCAGTTCCAGGAACCGGCCGAAGGGGCGCAACAGGCCCAGGCTGCGCTCCATCGCCTCGCCACTCAGGGAGTTCAGGACGACGTCCACGCCCTCCCCGCCGGTCAGGCGCATAACCTCGTCGGCGAACAGCAGGCTGCGGCTGTCCAGCACGGCATCCACGCCCAGGCCGCGCAGCAGCGCCCGCTTGGCCTCCGATCCCGCCGTGGCATACACGACCGCACCACGCGCCCGGGCATACTGGATCGCTGCCAGGCCGACGCCGCCGGCGCCGCCATGGATCAGCACGCGCTCGCCCTGGCCCAGCCGGGCCAAGTGTCCCAGCGCATAGGCGACAGTCAGGAACGCTACCGGCACCGTGGCGCCTGCGGCGTAATCCATGCCATCCGGCATCGGCATGACGGCATGGGCCGACGTCACCGTCTGCGTGCTGAGGCTGGCGGGCGCGAACGCCATCACACGGTCGCCGGGCTGGACGGAGGTGACCCCCTGCCCCACCGCCACCACGTCCCCGGCGCATTCCAGCCCGATGGTCGCACCGGCAAAGCCATCCAGCAGCGCCTCGTCCGGCAGCAGGCCCATCGCCCACATCACGTCGCGGAAGTTCAGCCCGGCGACCGTGTGATGGCGTTCGCGCCCGCCAGCCTC
>CAXTOB010000032.1:0-25946 GCA_964245505.1 uncultured Acetobacteraceae bacterium
CCTTGGCTGACGGGCTGGGCGGGGGTGAAGGGCTGACCCTGGTGCCGGTGCGGCAGAGCCTGCTGCGGACCGGCACGTCTGGCGGCGGCAAGAGCACGCTGACGACCGGGCTGCTGGAACGCTTGTCCGAGCATGATTTCCAGTTCGTGGTGATGGACCCGGAAGGCGACTACGAGGGATTGGGCAACGCCGTCGCCATCGGCAGCGCCAACGACCCGCCACGGGCGGACGCGGTGCTGGAAATATTGCGCAAGACTGCCAGTTCGGTTGCCGTGAACCTGCTGGGCGTGAAGCTGGAGGATCGTCCCGGATATCTCGCCGGACTGCTGCCGGAGCTGCTGGCGCACCGGGAACGGACGGGTCGCCCGCACTTCGTAGTGGTGGACGAGGCGCACCACATGCTGCCCGCCAGTTGGGATCCCGGTGCGACGGCGCTGCCGAGCGGCTTGCGCGGGTTCATGTTCGTGACCGTCCGGCCGGGGGCGCTGTCGCCGCGCACGCTGGACTGCGTGGACCGCGCCCTGGCAGTTGGCGACGAGGCCGGGGCGGCGCTGGCCCTGTTTGCCCGGACGCATGGGCTGGCGGAGCCGGACGGCCCGGAAGGCGTCGAGCGCGGCGAGATGCTGACGATGTCCCGCACCGACCCGGTGCCCCGCCGCTTCAAGATCATCCCCGGCAAGAGCGAACGGCGACGTCACCTGCGGAAGTATGCCGAGGGCAAGCTGGGCGACGATAAGGCATTCTTCTTCCGCGGCGCCGAGGGCAGGCTGAAGCTGCGCGCCACCAACCTGATCATGTTTCTCGAGATGGCGGACGGCGTGGACGACGCGACCTGGGCCTGGCACCGGGACCGCAGCGACTTTTCCACCTGGGTCGAGGGCTGCATCAAGGATGCCGAGCTGGCTGCGGAACTGCGCGGCATCGAGGCTGATGGAACCGCACCAGAGTCGGCCCGGCAGATGGTACGTGCTGCCGTCGAGCGGCGATACACCACAACGGCGTAGTTGACCCAGACGGGGTACTTCGGCGCCCCTGCAACCCCACTCGCGCCCCCACGCACGAAGATGTGTCCAGAGTGCCTGGGCACCAAACGCCTGCTGCTGAGTAAGTGCTTCTCACATGGCTGATGCTTCATCTGGCGCTGCGGTCTGCGTCGGCTGTTGTCGTCAGCTGCGCCGAGGTCCGTTTGGACCGAACGAGATGGGAGGGATTGCGCCGTGAGACTGACGCTATCCCTCCCTGAACTACATCGCTGCATAAGCGGTTTTGCTTTAATGGACACCAGACCACCTGGCCTGGATGGGGCCACCGAACCCACTCAGGTCATCCCGTTTTCAACTCAACACGTCTTATGGAGAGTTTTATGACCTTTATCGGCTGGATCGTCCTGGGCCTCATTGCCGGGTTTATCGCCAGCAAGATCTTCGAGGGATCGGGGCAGGGTCTGATCGTTGACATCATCCTTGGGATCGTCGGCGCTTTCGTCGGCGGCTTCTTGTTCTCGTTCATCGGCGCTTCGCCCGTCACCGGGTTCAACCTGTACAGCATGTTCGTGGCGATTGTCGGAGCGGTCGTCGTGCTGTGGATCTACCATGCGCTGAGCGGGCGACGCGCCATACGGTAGGCGGAACCCGGGTGCGCGGCTGGCTAGCAGCCTGCACCCTCTGAGTTCCCGTTCGGCCACGGCGGCGCAGTTGCGCTGTCGTGGCCGAAGCCATTTTTAGGGGTATCACAAACTGATTGCCACGAGGTCTGGGCGGCCTTTCCAGGTATTGGACCAGATGCATATGACGGCTACCCGTTGTTCGGCCCTGCCGGCGCGGTTATGGCATGGTGCCCAGACGGAGCGTGCATGGAGTCGATTTACTGGGTGATGTGCTGGGCCTGTCACCGGCGCTGCAAGCACTGCTACGAGGGCCGTTTCCGTCCCTATGTCCGTGATGGGTTGGCCGCCGTGGTCCGTGAGGCCGAACGCAACGCGCCTCTCGTGATGGCCAACCTGCCCCCGAGCATGACCTATCTGGACCGGACCGATCCATCGGCGGACGGCTCGCTCCCGGAAAAGACGGGTCGGATTATTCTATCCGGCGGTGAAAGCTTGCTGGAGGGCGTGCGCCAGCGCGTGACCTATCCGGTCATCGAGGGCCTGGTGGCGCGGTATGCCGGAGCAGGCAGCGTGAAGGTCGTCCTGCAGACCACCGGCGACCTGCTGACGCCGGATATTATCGCGGATCTGCTGGCGCGCGGCGTTTGGATGATCTCGGTCGCCGGGGTGGACGATTTCCACGTTGGCATGGAGGGCAAGGCAAGGCAGGACGCCTACCGTGCACGGCTGTCGGCAATGATGGAGGCGCAGGGCATGCGCGCATCTGGCCTGGCGACGGTCAACCGGAAGTGGCTGGACGAGGCTGGGCCGGTGTTCAGCTTCTTTGGCGCGACCCCGGACACCTGGATCGGCAAGCTGTGGCCACGGGGCCGGTCGTGGGAGAACGGGCTGAGCAAGGCGACGCTGGAGGACAATTTCTGCAATCGCTGGTCTGGCGGATTGGGGTTCCTGAACCACCAGTACTCTGGGTCGGAGGTGTCCATCGAGCCAGACGGGGCCGTGTATCCCTGCTGCATTAAGACCAAGCTGCCGGTGGGCAACCTGTTGGAGGAGCCGTTGCTGGAAATCTTGGATAGCCTGCGTGGGGACCCCGTGTATGAGGCGATCAGTGCCGGACACCCGGAGCGTATGGGGCTGGCAGCCGGCTGGGACACGGAGCGTTTCGTCCAGGCGTCGCACACCGTTACTCCGCAGGGGCAGCCCTACGCCAACCTGTGCGTCGGCTGCGACCGTTTCCATGCCGAGGTGCTTGCACCACGCATCGCCGCCGCCCGGGATGCCCGCCTTGCCGCCCGGCAGATGCAGGACACTCCTGCATGAGCCTGACCCGGCGGGGACTGGCTGCTCTGGCTGCCGCGGCTGCGTTCCCCGCCCGGGCGCAGCTTGCGGGGTGGGACGGGATCGCTGCCCGTGCGCGTGGGCAGACCGTCGCGTTCAACGCCTGGGCAGGGGACGAGCCGACCAATGCCTACATCACCTGGGCGGCTGAGCGGGTGCAGGCAACACATGGCGTCACCCTGCGCCATGTCCGCCTGCGCGATACGGGGGAGGCCGTGGCGCGGGTGGTGGCAGAGCGGGCAGCCGGCCGGGACAGCGGCGGCGCAGTGGACCTGATCTGGATCAACGGGCCGAACTTCCTGGCGCTGAAGCAGCAGGGTTTCCTGATGCGTTTTGCGGAAGGGCTGCCGAACTTCGCCCTGGTGGACACGGTGGGGAAACCGGCGACGGTGGTGGACTTCACTGTGCCGGTCGATGGGTTGGCGGCGCCTTGGCGGATGGCCCAGATCGTATTCATTTACGACAGCGACCGGCAGCCCTCGCCGCCCCGCACGATGCGGGCAATGGTGGAGTGGGCGGCGGCGAACCGCGGGCGCCTGGCACATCCGACGGCGCGCAATTTCCTGGGGGCGACGTTCCTCAAGCAGGCACTGCATGAACTGGCGCCCGATCCGGCAGTGCTGCAGCAGCCCGCGACGGATGCAGATTTTGCTGTGGCTACTGCGCCGTTGTGGGCCTGGTATGATGCCCTCCGGCCCAACCTGTGGCATGGCGGGCGGCAGTTCCCAGAAAACGGCCCGGCTACGCGCAACCTGCTGAACGATGGGGAGATTGACCTGATGGTGTCATTCAACCCTGCGGAGGCCGCGACGGGCATTGCAGCCGGGCTGCTGCCAGCGTCGGCGCGGGCCTATGTGCTGGACGGCGGAACCATCGGCAATGCGAGCTTCGTCGCCATTCCAACCAATGCGTCGGCGCCGGAGGGGGCGCAGGTGGTGGCCAATTTCCTGCTGTTGCCGGAAGCGCAGGCGCGGGCGCAGGACGTGAGGGGAATGGGAAACCCGACAGTCCTGGACCTGGCGCGGCTGCAGCCAGAGGACCTGGCGTTGTTCGATGCGCTGCCGCGTGCGCCGGGTATGCTGACGGCGGCGGAGTTGGGACACCCGCTGCAGGAGCCGCATCCGTCGTGGATGACGCGGATCACCGCGGAATGGGAGCGGCGGACGGGCGGGGGTTGACCGGCGACGCGCCGCTGCTCCCCCTCCCTCCTGGAGAGGGTTGGGGTGAGGGAGGCCACCTGCACGAGCCGTGCTCGTCATCAGCATCCAGGTTCTCGGATGCCCAGGCAGGGCACTGGCCGTTTCCCTTACCCCGGCCCTTTCCCGGAGAGAGAGGGAGAAGCAAGGCGTTGCCTGTCGCGTTGGCTGTTAGCGTTGTTGTGTTACCGGTGATTGCCGGGCTGTTTGGGACGGTTCTTCCGGCTGTCGGGCTGCTGCCGGCGCTTGGTGGGCGGGTGCCCAGCCTGGAGCCGTGGCGAGCGCTGCTCGCGCACCCGGGGCTGGCAGGGTCGGTCTGGGTGACGCTGGTGGCTGGGCTGGGGGCGACGGGGCTGTCGCTGGCAGCGGTCGCGCTGTTCTGTGCCGCAGCTCACGCGTCCCGTTGGTTCCGGTGGATGCAGGCCGGGGTGGCGCCAGTGCTGGCGATGCCGCACGTCGCGCTGGCCATTGGGGGCTTGGCCCTGGCAGCGCCGAGCGGCGTTGCAGTGCGGCTATTTTCGCCGTGGGCGACGGGCTGGCGGCAGCCGCCGGACCTCGTCACGGTCGGCGATGGCTGGGGCGTGTCGCTGATGCTCGGGCTGGCGATGAAGGAAGCGCCCTACTTGCTGCTGATGACGGTGGCGGCGCTGAATGGGGTTCCGGCGGCTCGGCTGATGGCGGTCGGGCGATGTCTTGGGCAGCCTGCGCCGGTGGCTTGGCTGAAAGTGGTGTTCCCGGCGGTATATCGGCAGCTCCGGCTGCCGGTGCTGGCAGTGCTGGCCTATGCGTTGTCAGCGGTGGACGTAGCGCTGCTGCTCGGGCCTGGCAGCCCACCGCCCCTTGGGGTGCTGGTGGTGCGGTGGTTCTTCGATCCTGATGTGGCCCATGTGTTTCCGGCGGCGGCGGCGGCCTGCCTGTTGCTCGCACTGACCCTGGTGGCGGTGCTGCTGTGGGTCAGCGGCGAGCAGGCGGCGGGGGCCCTTGGCCGGTGGTGGGCCGCGTCGGGCGCTGCCGGCGGGGCGGCAGCGATCAGGCTTGGCGGCCTGATTGTGCCTGTGCTGCTCGCGGCGGCGCTGCTGAGCTTGGGCGTGGCAGGAGTTTGGTCCGTCGCCGGGCTGTGGCGCTTTCCGGACGCCTGGCCCACCAGGATGGACGGCGCTGTCTGGGTGGCGCAAGCGGGAGGAATGGCTGAGCCGTTCCGCACGACGCTCGTGGCGGCGGTGGCGGCGACCGCGCTGGCGTTGCCCTTATCCGTTGCGGCGCTGGAGGCTGTGGCCCGGCACGGAACGGCGGCACGGCCGGGATGGCTTGGGCTGGTCTATGTGCCGCTGGTGGTGCCGCAGCTTGGTTTTTTGTTCGGGATGCAGGTGGCGCTGGTGTGGCTGGGCTTGGACGGAGGCTGGGCGGCGCTGGTGTGGGCGCACCTGGTCTTGGTGCTGCCCTATGTGCTGCTGAGTCTGAGGGGTCCTTGGACGTTGCTGGACCCACGTCTGGCGCGGGTTGCGGCGACCCTGGGCGCCTCGCCGAACCGGGTGCTGGTGCAAGTCAAGCTGCCGGTGATGCTGCGACCGCTGCTGACCGCCGCCGCGGTGGGTGTCGCCGTCAGCGCCGGGCAGTATCTGGCGACGCTGTTCGCCGGGGGCGGGCGGATGGCCAGCATGGCGACGGAGGCCGTCACGCTGGCCTCTGGCGGGGACAGGCGGGTGCTAGGGGTATATGCGATCGCGCAGGCCGGATTGCCGTTGCTGTTCTATGGGATGGCTCTGGGCCTGCCTCCGCTGGTGTGGCGCCGCCGGGCGGCGCTGCGTGGGGCATGACGCTGCGGCTGATGGGCGCCTCCGTAGTTGCGGCTGGGCGACCCTTGTTCGCGCCAATCACGCTGGAGGTCGCGCCTGGTGCAGTCGTGACGGTGATGGGACCGAGCGGGGTGGGGAAGTCCAGCCTGCTGGCCTGGGCGTGCGGGACGCTCGACCCGGCGTTGCGCGGCGTGGGCCGTGTGTTGCTGGACGGAGCCGATATAACCGGGCTGCCGGCGGAGCGGCGGCGCATCGGTATCCTGTTTCAGGACGACCTGCTGTTTCCGCATCTGTCCGTGGGCGGCAACTTGGGGTTTGGCCTGTCGCACGGGCCAGGCCGGCGTACCCGGATTGAGGCGGCGTTGGCCCAGGCGGAGCTGCCCGGCATGGCCGACCGTGACCCGGCAACCCTCTCCGGCGGGCAGCGCGCCCGCGTGGCGCTGATGCGTGCCCTGCTGGCTCAGCCCCGGGCGCTGCTGCTGGATGAGCCATTTGGACGGCTGGATGCCGGGCTGCGGGGCCGGTTCAGAAGCTTTGTCTTCACTCATGCCGCAGCGGCGAGACTGCCGGTGTTGCTGGTGACGCATGATCCGGATGACGCTGCAGCGGCAGGTGGGCCGGTTGTGCAGATGCTGCCGTCAGCGGCGCAGTGTACGGAGGGCGCGTGACGCTTCCGGCAGCGCCAGCAGGAGCGACGGCACCGAGAGCAGGGATGCGGTTTGGCAGTACATGCACAGGGCCTTGTTGTCCGCCCATTCCTCGCTAGCCAGCTTAAGGTTGGTGGCGACGTCGAAGGCCGTCTTGGCGGTCATTGCCAGAGGCAGGAGCGGCGACTGCTCCGCCCGGTGCTGACCGCCTGCGGCAGCGAGGCCGGCGGTCGCGGCGTAGGTGCCAATTATCACGATCGCCTCTGGCACCTGCAGCGGCTTGTAGGCGTAGTCGGAGGCGTTCACACGTTCGGAGTCAAAGAGTTCCACCGGCGGATCTGGCAGGCGGCGCAAGATGCCAGTCTAATTCAGGGTCACGATCTCGCCGGTGGCGACGCCCAGCACGGACAGGCCGGCCAGCTAGCGGCGGTGGCGCAGGTCCGAGTCGGTTCACAGGGGCAGGTCTCGGCTGAGTTTGCGAGGTGTCGGCATAGGGATTGTTCAAGGCCGTGCCAACGTCAGAAACGCCCCGTCTGTTCCCGTTCAAGACCGGACGAGGCGGCGGGATTGAGGCCGCCAGGCATCGCGTTGCCGCAGGAAAGGCATGGCAAGCGATGGGCGCAGCCGGATGCCGGAGGGATCGCGGTAGGCTGGCACACCGATCTGCACCCGCCGGTCAGGCACGTCGAGGCGGAACGTGCGGTGCAGGTGGTCCCACAGGCTGAGCCCGCTGGACCAGTTGCTGTCGGTCTCGGTGCGGACGGTCGAATGATGGATGCCATGCATCCGCGGCGTGGTCAGCACGCGGGACAGCCACCGTTCCAGGCGCGGCGACAGGCGCAGGTTGGAATGATGGAACAGCACGGACAGGAAGAAGAACGCTTGCCAGAACCGGAGCGCCCGCGGCGATACGCCGAGCAGGGCGACTTGGGCGGCCCGGTAAGGCACGGACACCAGCATGTCGGCCGCGTGGAATCGCAGTGCAGTGGTGGCGTCCAGATCGAGGTCCACATGGTGGACCAGGTGAAGCCGCCAAAGTACCGGAATCTTGTGGGTCAGGATGTGCCAAAGATAGATCGTATAATCCATGGCCAGGACAGCCGCGGTGTCGCGCAGCCATGCGGGCGCGGCGGCACGCTGGATGAGGCCGCGGCGGCGAACCTCCGCCTGCCGGGCGAGGGGGCGGATCATCGGGCCTTCGACGGCAGCGACGACCGCCATGCTGAGGGCGCCGAGCGCGAGGTTTCGGATGATGCGGGACGGCTCCGCCTGAGTGCGTTGGCGCAGGGGCGACCGGCGCTCGCCCACCAGGATCGCGGCGGCGGCGCCGAGAGTGAGGGCGGGGACGAGCAGCTTGGAGAGGCGTGACGCCATACTGAACGAGATGCGGCCCCCTCCCCTGCCCCGCAAGGCTGCATGACGCCGCGTGTCGTGCTGTTCACCCGCTGGCCGGAGCCGGGGCGGGCGAAGACCCGGCTGATCCCGGTGCTGGGCGCGGAGGGTGCTGCGGCGCTGCACGGGCGGTTGACCGAGCGGGTGCTGGGCGCGATGCGGGACAGCGGGCTGCCGATGGAGGTGCGTGCAACAGGTGCGCCGCTGCCGCGGTTCCGCAGGTGGCTGGGTGAAGGGCCGGTGCTGGTGGATCAGGGCGATGGGGACCTGGGCGCCCGGCTGGTGCGCGCGGCTGAACCGCCGGTGATCCTGATCGGCGCTGACATCCCGGACCTTTCGGCCACTTGCCTGCTAGCCGCTGCTGCCGCATTGCGGGATGCTCCGGTGGTGATCGGTCCGGCGGAGGATGGTGGCTACTACTTGCTCGGTTTGCGGACGTGGATGCCGTTCCTGTTCGAGGCAATGCCATGGGGCACCGACCAGGTATTCATGATTACCGCAGAGCGGCTGGCGGACCGCGGCGTCGCCCCCACCCTGCTGCCGACGCTTGCTGACCTGGACCGGCCAGAGGACCTGGCGCGCTGGCCGGGACTCATGCCGTGACAGGCGTCGCGATCGTTATTCCGATGCTGAACGAGGCTGCGGCCCTGCGCCGGGTATTGCGCTACCTGGCGCTGCTGGACCCGGCGCCGGACGAAATCCTGGCGGTGGACGGCGGCAGTACGGACGGGTCGGTGGGCATCGCTCGGGCAGCCGGCCTGCAGGTGGTAGAGCATCCGGTTCGGGGGCGTGCGGCCCAGATCAACCGCGGGGTGCAGGAAGCATCGGCGCCGTTCGTGCTGGTGCTCCATGCAGACACGCTGCTGCCTGATGATGCGGTTGCAGTGGTATCCAGGGTGCTGGCCGATCCACGGACGGCGCTGGCAGGCTTCACGCCGCTGCTGAGTGGGTTTGAGGGGGTGTGGTGGGGCACTAGCCTGCATAACGTCTTGAAGACCTGGTATGCGCCGCTGCTGTTCCGGCCCGGCCTGTTCCTGCGCGGGGGGCGGCTGCTGTTCGGTGACCACGCGATGTTTTTTCGCCGGGCCGACTTCCTAGCCGTAGGCGGCTGCAATCCGTCGTTGATGGTCATGGAGGATGCAGACCTGTGCATACGCCTGACGCGGCAGGGCAGGGTTAGGTTGATCAACCGCATCGTCATCACCAGCGACCGGCGTGTGGCGGCCTGGGGCGGGCTGCGGGCGAACTGGACCTACCTGCGGGTTGGCGTCGCGTGGGGGCTGGGACGGCGCAAGCGCTTGGACCGCCACTACCCTGATGTGCGTTAGGCTGCGGCCTGCCGGCGAGCTGTGATGTAGCCGGTGGCCAGGCAGTGATCCACCAACTTGCGTAGGAACGGTTGGCCGGTGGCGGGACACTGCCGGCCGCTGAGAGCCTGCAGGTTGCGGTCGTCAAAGCGCGGGTCGTTTTGCAGGTATCCCTCCAGCAGGGCAGATACCTGGGCGACAAGGTTTCGCTCGTTGGGCGGCAGGGCGGCGGGATCGAACTGTTCGGGGGTAACCAGGCGTGGCGCGTAGAGCGTAGGATAGTCGTATGCCAGGCCGGCCAGTGCCGACACGGGGACCGGACAGCCCGATACCAGGTGGAACGTGCGTCCGGCAGCAGTCTGCATGTTCTCGGCAATGTCGGTCAGGCCGCCGATCACGTGGTCGATGGGAACAAGGTTCAGGGTGGCGTCAGGGGCCGTCGGCAACGTGCCGATACGGCCCTCTGCCACTAGGCGGATGAGGCCATAGATGCTGCCGAACACGCCGACTGCGCCGGTTGCGGAGTCGCCTACGACGATGGAGGGACGGGCGATTGCAACCGTCCGGCCCACCGCACGAGCCGATGTGGTGAGCGCCTCGGCCGCCGCCTTGCTGCACTCGTAGCCGTTGTGGAAGCCGTGGCCGCCATCCCCATCACCCTCAAGGATTGGGCCGCTGCGTCGTCCGCAGACATAGGCCGTGCTGACGTGCAGCACTGGTGTGTTCCCAGTCGAGGCCAGGACATTGGCGGTCCCGCGGATATTCACGGAGTCGTAAACCTGGGCTGGCAGCGCAAAGCCTGTTACTGCGGCGCAGTGGATGATCAGGTCAAACCTGGTCAGCAGGCCACCGGGCAGGCCGAGGTTCGGCTGTTCTACGTCTCCTGCGAGCGTCGCTACTTCGCCTGATGTAGGCAGGCTGCCAGTCCAGGAAGCCGCTGGAATTGGACTTCCGTCATTACGACGCAGGGCGGTGTTGCGATGCTGAAGCGCCACGATGCCGTGCCCGCGCCCGGACAGGTGACCAGTCAACTCGCGGCCAAGCAGGCCGGCCGCTCCGGTTACGAGGATATGCATGTGCAAGAAGTCCTCTTGGACCGAAGCACATGACGCGCAGCGGATGGCATCCACTAATGCATCTGACTGATAAAGGAAAGTTGGGATGTGTTGCGTTTACTATGATGTCATCGTGATTGGTGCGGGTGCTGCGGGGCTTACGGCAGCTGGTGGTTGCGCCCGGCTCGGCCTCAGGGTGGCGCTGATCGAGCGGGACAGGATGGGAGGCGAGTGCCTGAACACCGGCTGTGTGCCGTCAAAGGCGCTGCTTGCCGCCGGGCGGCGGGCGCACGCCATGCGGGGCGGCGCCATGGGCGTGTCATCAACCGGTGCGGAGGTAAGTTTTGCCGGCGTGCGGGCGCATATACAGGGGGCCATCGCAGCCATAGCGCCGCATGACTCCGTCGAGCGGTTTACAGCGTGGGGCGTGGAGGTCATGCACGGCGAAGCCTGTTTCACCGGTCCACGCACCGTACGGGTCGGAGACCGGGTTCTGTCTGCGCCGCGCATCGTCGTGGCAACAGGGTCACGTCCGTTGGTTCCCGAGTTACCTGGGCTGGCGTCAGTGCCTTACCTGACCAATGAGACGCTGTTCGGCTTGGAGGAGCTGCCGCGTCACCTGATCGTACTTGGAGCTGGTGCGATGGGGATCGAAATGGCGCAGGCATTCCGGCGCCTAGGATCGGAGGTGACGGTGCTGGAAAGCGGAAATCCCCTGCCCCAATACGACGCCGATGCTGTTGCGGTCGTGCTGAGTCAGCTTGCATTGGAGGACGTCGTGTTGCGTGCCGGGGTGGCAGTTGCCTCGGTTGGGATGGCGGACGGGGGTGTTCGTGTGGTCCTGGCTGATGGAGGGAGTGTCCTGGGCAGCCACCTGCTGATTGCGACGGGGCGGCGGGCGGCACTGGATGGGCTGGGATTGGAGGCTGCCGGGATACGGGCTTCGCCGGGCGGCATCGAGGTGGACCGGCGGCGGCGGACCAGCAACCCTCATGTCCTTGCCATCGGAGACTGCCGGGTTGGGCCTCGGCTCACCCATGCGGCGGGATACGAGGGCAACTTGGCTGTAATGGCAATCGGGTTTGGGATACCGGCGGCGGGTTATGCGGCCCTGCCCTCGGTCATCTACACTGACCCCGAGCTGGCACAGCTCGGCCTGACCGAGACTGAGGCGAGGCGTCGCTATAAGCGGGTGCGCGTCGTGCGGGAGCGATTTGCCGACAACGACCGTTCGGTTGCCGACGGCACCGCGGCAGGATTTGCACGGGTAGTGCTGGCTGGGCGGCGGATCGTTGGTGTGACGATCGTTGGTTCCGGGGCAGGAGAACTGCTGCTGCCATGGAGCCTGGCCATGCGTGGCAGGGCGTCCACTTGGGCGATGGGAGGCGCCATCGTCGCCTACCCCACACGGTCCGACATCACGAAAGCACTTGGGTTCGCAGCCTGGGATGCAGTGCTGTTCGGACGGCTGACACGGGCCTGGGCGCGCGGGCTGGCGGCGTTGCGGCGTTAGCAGCTTCGGCACAAAACGACCCGTCTATTCCGTGCGGCCTTCCGGGTCCGCCGCTTCGGCAGCTAGTTCCAGCAGCCCTTGGCGCGGCAGGGCGTGGACGTAGCGGTAACGGTAGGATTTGGCCCGGCCGCTGCCGACATCTTCGCAGGTCCATGAAGCGAGACCACCGGCGGCGACCATATAGTCGAATGCTTGACGCACTTCCTCACGGAACTTGAGGCGCTGCCGGGTGGTCTCGTTGCGGTAGTCGCGGCCGGATAGGTCGGCCAGCAGCTCGACCCCAACGTGGTCATAGGAGGGCTGGCTATCTATGAAGGGCCAGAAGCTCTTTGCGTAATCGGACCGCAGCTTGAAGTAGGCATCGCCATTGAGGCTCACCAGCGTTTTGGTCTCGAACGTACGCCTAACCCACTCGCCGTAGCGGACGGTAATGTTGCTGTCGAGGTCCACACCATCCCACTGGATCAGCCCGAGCAGGTTGTCGGAGAAGCCGGCGCCAGATAGCCGCCCACGCTTTGCGGCGGCCTCATAAGCATCGAAGTTGCCGTCGAACACCCGGAAGGTCACGGCGCGCATTTCTTCCAGCACGCGGAGCAGAGTCGCCAGGTTGTTGACGTGGCAGGTCCGTCCAGTGGCCTGCAGGAGCTGTCGCCAGGTCGCCTCGGTATGCCAATAGATCAGCTTGGGCTTCGGGCTCGTCATGGTCACGGGAATTGAAGGGTCGTATTCCGGGTTCGTCACTTCCGTCCGGCGGGCGCGAAGGCGGAACAGGGCGTAAAGGGCGTCGCGGTGCTGGGAGCCAAGCTCCCTGCCCCGCACCTCGACCACGGCGTGGGGCTTCACGGCATAGACGCGGACGAAGTTGCTATCGGTGACCAGCCCCTTTTTACGGGGGGCGAATGCGGAGGTTCTAGCAAGCTTGCTGGGCACGACGGCTGGGTTGCGGCGGCCACGGCGGTTCTGCTTAATCCGTTCAAACCGTTCGAGCCGCTTGCGCTCTGCGTCACTCATGGAAGCTTCGTCTGGCACGTTTCTGTCCTCCGTCATGCCTGCTTGGGCTGGAGATGGTAGGCACTTCTGAACCTTCAGGTCACGCACGGGAATAGAAGGGTCGTTTTCGCATCGGCGCGCCTGGCGGGCTTGGGTTATCGCCTCTTCGGGAACAGACGGGTCGTTTTCGGGGGTTTGGCAATGTGCGACTCGACATCGTCCAGCGTGGTTGCGTGGGATAGTGTTCATGCCTGGCCGGTTGTCCCCAGCCTTCGGTCTCAACGAGTCAAAAAGAGTCTAAGTAAGGTCTGTGGACCTTTGGCCCAATGAAGTCTGTAGCTTGGCCCGAGTCTCCGCCCCGTCAATTCCCGGTCACGACCCGTCGGCTCCACTTGGCGACCCCACGGTTCCGCGCCGCAACCCGTTCGTTCCCGCAGGACTTGGGTTATCCACAGGTGGCGACGCTCACCATCAACCATCAACCCGTATGGTTGAGGTTGACGCAGGTGGCGCAATCCGGGCAGGTTGAGTCGTGGGTTCTGGCGTCAGAACCGCGAGTGGGGATGATGATGGACGGTTCCGGGCTGCGGCAGTCACGGCTGATGTTGCGGTTGAGCCAAACCGATCTTGCAGAAGCGTTGAACGCGAAGTTGGGGCGGAGCTATGACAAGCCACGTGTCAGCCGCTGGGAGAACAAGCATGAGCCTGTCCCAGACGACGTTGCTGCTGTCGTTGAGGGGTTGTCGGCGTCGCAACCCGGCGTTGCCAGGGTCGTGGTATTTGCCAACCAAAAAGGCGGAGTTGGTAAAACCACCAGCGCGCTGAACGTGGCATGCGGTTTGGCCCGGCTGGGGAGGCGGGTGTTATTGGTGGACATGGACCCCCAGGCTACCGCGACGGTGGCCGTGCTTGCCGAAGGTGCTGTTGCGGCTCACCGGGATGGCCGCACCATGGCCCAGGTCATCCTGAAAGGCCGCCCCTTGCAGGAAGCTATACTGCATGTGGCCGAGACTTTAGGCGTGAGGAGTCCTCCGTTTGACCTTGCCGCGAGCCACATAGACTTGGCGGAGACTGATGGACGCCGCGAACCCGGCTTCGATGCGGCGCTGCGGGAGGCCCTGGACGGCGTGCGGAGCGAATATGACTGGGTCGTCGTGGATGCGCCGCCAAACCTCGGCATGCTGACCTGGATGGCCCTCGCGGCGTCGGACGAGTGCATCGTGCCTGTCCGGACAGAGCCGTATGACGCCATGGGTGTCGGCCTGATCCTAGGCACCATCAACAAGGTCCAACGCCGCCTTAACCCTGCACTGCGCCTTGGCGGTATCCTGCCTACCCAATACGGCGTGCGTAAGCTGGTGGATCGTGAGGTGCTGGGTCACTTGATGTCAGCGCTTGGCGGCACTGCCCCAGTGTTGGACCCTGTACCCGACAGCGCCGTTTTCGGACATGCTGCCCGCAATGGCCGGATTGCGCTCGACGCCTATCCGACAAGTGCCGCAACCGCGGTATATTCCCGTCTGGCCCGTGCACTTGCTCATGGTGAGCCGCTGCCTGCGGCGGAACCGTTGGTTTCGCTGAGGGAGGGATAGAAATGGGACGTCGTTTCCGGTCGCCGTCGCCAATCCTGGGCGCGGTCGCAGCGACGATCGAGGCGGAATCTCGCGGCCTGGTCACGAACAGCGGGTTTCGTCATACGTTCGAAGTTCCTGTCGGCGCTGTCCAGGCTGATCCAGGCCAGCCACGGCGAGCCTTCGATGAAGAGGGGTTGCGGCAGCTTGCGGCGACGATGGATGAGCGTGGGCAGTTGCAGCCTATCCTGTTGCGCCGCAACCTAGAGGAGCGGAACCGCTGGGTGATCGTCGCCGGTGAGCGGCGATGGCGAGCCGCCGGTATTCTAGGTTGGAAGACCATGCTGGCGATCGAGCACGACGGTGATCCTGAAGTTGCCTCCTTGCTGGAAAATCTACAGCGGGTGGACTTGACGGTGGTGGAAGAAGCCCGCGGCGTCCGCCGTCTGATGGAAAGTAAAGGGTGGACGCAATCGCAAGCGGCGGAAGCTGTCGGCCGCAGCAAGGGTGAGATGAGTGCCGTCCTGCGAGTGTTGCATCTGCCCCAGGAGTTGTTGGATCAAGTTCTGACGTCAGAACCTCCTGTTCCACGTAACACTCTCATCGAGCTGGCCAGAATTAAGGAGCCGGCGGAACAACGCCGTCTCGTGGCCGCAATGCGCGATGGCGGGATGACGATACGAGAATTGCGTCAGGCAAAGGCGGCAGCAGAGCGTCCAGACAGCCCGGCGCCGGTCCGGTTTAGCACGACCGTGCTCGACCGGTTGGCGCAGCGCCTCAACGAATTGCGTGCAGCTGGGCAGGTCCTAGACGAACAAGACCGGCAGCGCCTGGAGCGGCTGCGGACCGAAATCGACGCGTTGCTGGGTTGGACTGGTTAACCACCGGGCATGGCGAGCGATATAGGACCTGAGTCAATGACCGGAACCGCACCGAAAAGCGTCATCGCCAACATTGAGGCTGTCGTCGGTGCTGAGGAAGCCCTAACGGCCCGGCGCAGCCGCGGCGAACGATTTGGCGAGAAGGTTGCGGACTTTGCTGGAACGCCGACATTTCTGATAACGCAAGTGTTGGCTGTTGCGGCTTGGGTGGCATTGAACGCCGGATTCGTGCCGGGCATTCCGATCTTTGACCCATTTCCTTATTCTCTGGGTGGGGCCTTGCTTTCCCTGGAGGGGGTTCTGCTCGCCTGCTTCGTGTTGACCAAGCAGGCGCATGAGGGGCGCCTGTCTGAACGACGGTCGCATCTGAACCTACAGGCAAACCTGTTGGTGGAGCAGGAAGTCACCAAGCTGATACAGATGATGCAGCGGACAAGCACAGTCGAGGGAACGGAGGCGGCGGTCGTCGATGCCGAGACCCAAGAACTCGGTCAGGTCACGGCAGTCGATGAACTGGCGAAGGAGCTTGACCGGAGATTGCAGACGGGGGAGCCGCTCCAGTAGCTAAAGCCTGTTCCTAACCGTCAGGCGTGCACAGGCGTCGCAGATGTCCGGCAGCCGGCTGCACTGCTGCGGCGACGGCTGAGAAACTGGCGGTGTTTCAGGCGTGGGCGGGAGAGCCGCTCAACACCGCAGCCCACGCGGCGAACATCGCCTCTTGACTATAGACCGCCTCCGCACGCTGACGGTTTGCGGCGCCGATGGATCGCCCTCGGTCTGGAAGGCTCAAAACTGCCGCAATGGCTGCGGCAAGCGGCTCCGGATCGCGTGGCACTACGAAGGGAGTGTTCTCTGCCGAAAGCATGACCTTGATGTCTCCAACATCGGTCGCGACGATCGGCAGACGCGCGGCCATAGCTTCCAGCACGCTCAGTGGCATTTGCTCGGTTTCGGAACTCAATGCGAACAGGTCAAAGCCGGCGTATTCCAACCGGGGTTCCAGCAGGTGTCCGGTAAAACGCACATCCTCCGCCACGCCCAGTGTCGCCGCCATCATCTCAAGGTTCACCCGTTCTGGCCCGTCCCCGACGATTACGAGGCGGACTGGCATAGCCCGACGCACCGACGCAAATGCCTGCAGCAGCCGTCCAATGTTCTTCTCTGGCCGCAACGCTGCAACGGTGCCGATGACTGGCGGCCGTTCTGACGTCGGCAATGGACCGCCGAACCGCGCAAGGTCCACGCCATTTGGGATATACTGGATGTGCTGGTGCGGAAGCCGCCAGGTATTCAGCGCGATATGCTCTAGTACTCGGGACGGCAAGACTACTGTGCTGCGCCGCAGGACGGCTCGCCGAGTCCAAACCCGGCGAGGCAACTGGCCGGCGACCTCGTCAGGCCCCAGCCCGTCCTCGACGTGGACATGCCGCGCCAACGGCAGCAGGTTCGCCATCGCCCACTCGATGGAGCCCCAGTTTGACGTGACCAACACGTCCGGCGCCAACGCTCGGATCACTGCCCGGCACCGGCGTATGTTGCCCCATGTGCTGCGTTTGGGCAGCGTTACTCTGGGAAAAGTTACGTCCAGCCCAGGGTCCAAGCGCTCGCGACAGGTAGTCACACCATCCATGGCTATGATCGCGTGACGCCACTGCGTCCCGTGATGGTTCAGCACTGATGTCAGCCGAACCTGTGCGCCGCCGGTCGCGAAGGTTGGGAACACGTGCAGGAGCAGGGGGGGAGTCGTCATGGCCGCGGCATAGCACACCCTGCAACTGCTGGCGTCAGCCGTTGAACGCTGGCGCCGGCCGCGGCCTTATTCGGCCAGGTGGGGCATCGGCGCAGGTCCTGCGGTCCCGCGTTGCTCGGCCTCTGCTTCTTCCGCCCATAGGCCATGATGCTCGTAGGCCCAATTCCGGTCCACGCGCCCGGTGGTCATCGCCTGCAAAGACCCCTTCACTCCCACGGAACCCAGGTAGATATGACCGATGATGACCGCCATCATCAAAGCCGCGATGATGGAGTGCGCGCCGTGGGCAAGCTGCATTCCCAGCACTCCCGTTGCGGCGAACGGCACCAGGAGTGCAACACCGGTCACCGAGACCGCGCCGCCACCGAACACTGCAATCCAGTAGATCATTTTCTGTCCGAAGTTGAACTTCCGTGCCGGTGGGTGCGGTCCGCCGAACATGCCGCCGGCCGCTTTGATCCACTGCAGGTCGAGCTTGGTCGGTATGTTGGGATGCAGCCACTGCACGGCCATTACGAATAGCCCCGCTATGAACGCGAACCCGACAGAGTTGTGCGAAAGCTTAGCCAATGACGAGAACCTGGAGAACAGGTTGTCGCCGATGACCGGCTCCAGCAGCCAACGCCCGAACACTAGGTTCAGTCCCGTCAATGATAGCCACACGAACGATGCCGACGTGAGCCAATGGATGAACCGTTCAAACCACGTAAAACGCTTGATCGTCCGTCCCTGCGGGTCGGCAGTGTAGCGCATTGGCCCGGCAACGAAATACAGCGCCGCCATCGCCAATACTGCAACCAAGATCAGCCCTGCGGTGATGTAGGGCTGCCAGCGCGTACGCACGTCGCGGAAAACTCGTCCATCCGGCTGGATCAGCACTCCCGCCTTCGCGTCAGGAATGTGCACAAAGCCCTTGATCTGACCCGGCGGTAGATCGCGTTCGCTATTGAGCATCTGCTCCAGCGCGGCGCGGTCGGGATTGGGCCTGTTTTGCGGCAGATCGACAGCGCCGGCTGTTGCGGCCAAAACGATGAAGGTGCCGACTAAAGCAATCCGGGGAAAACGCATTCTGTGCCCCTCCTAGACAGTCGGCGTATCGCGGTATGCAGTGGACCAGCCCCAGGCGCCGGAACCATAGCCGCGCCGCAACACCCGCTCCTTGTAGATCGCACCGATGGTCGCACCGTCGCCGGCCAGCAGCGAACGGGTCGAGCACATCTCGGCGCAAATCGGCAGCATGCCCTCTGCCAGGCGGTTGCGGCCATATTTGGCATACTGCTCCGGCGTGTTGGTCCCTTCAGGTCCACCCGCACAGTACGTGCATTTGTCCATCTTGCCGCGACTGCCAAAGTTGGTCGCGGACGGGAACTGCGGCGCCCCGAAAGGGCAGGCATAGAAGCAGTAGCCGCAGCCGATGCACTGGTCCTTGTTGTGTAGCACGATGCCGTCCGCAGTCTGCACGAAGCAATTGACCGGGCATACGGAGGCACAAGGCGCGTCCGTGCAGTGCATACATGCCATGCTGATGGACAGCTCGCCCGGCTCGCCATCGTTGATGGTCACCACACGGCGGCGGTTCAGGCCCCACGGTACCTCGTGCTCGTTTTTGCAGGCAGTCACGCAGGCGTTGCAGTCAATGCAGCGCTCGGCGTCACATAGGAATTTCATCCGCGCCATTAGCGCTTCTCCTCCACTTTACTGTGGTTAATGACGGGACCACGCCGAGCAAGGCGCGATAGACCTATACATACGACAAAGAGAATGACGAGAACCTTGCCAATCAAAGACTGGTCCAGCCACGCACTGATGCTTCCAAACATCTACGACTTCCAGAAGCATCACGCCGCCTCGACCCGGCACAGCGTCACCTTGGTTTCCTGCATGTGCGTCACAGAGTCATACCCGTAAGTCGTAAGCTGGTTCACCCCATGCCCCAGCACGATCGGGTCCAGCCCTGGCGGGTACTTGCCCCGGTTGTCCACGCCGGCCGTCATGCCGCCGAAGTGAAACGGCACGAACACCACGCCTGGCCCGGTCCGGTTGCTGACGTGCGCCACATACTTCGCCTTCGACGAACTTTCGACGCCATACAGCCAAACCTCGCCGCGGTCCTTGATACCCAGCCGGGCCGCGTCCTGCGGGTTCACCTCGCAGTAGGCATCCTCCACGATCTCCGCCAGCCAGCGGTTGGACCGGGTCTCATCGCCACCGCCCTCGTATTCCACGAGGCGCCCGGAAGTCAGAATCATCGGGAAGTCCTTGGACACGTCCGGCACCTGCAGGCTCCGGCCGAGGTAGGGCAGGCGGTAGTCGCGCCGGTCGGACAGCGCGGGATACTTGTCGATCAGGTCCCTTCGCGGCGTCCGGATGGGTTCACGGTGTACCGGCACGGGGTCCACTAGGTTCCAGGCGAAGGCGCGCGCCTTGCCGTTGCCAAACGGTGCGCAGCCATGCGAGATGGCTACCCGTTGTATGCCGCCGGACAGGTCGGTCTGCCAGCTGACCGCGTCCACGTTGTCGCCGCCGATCTTGTCGATGACCGCCCGCTCGGCTTCTGTCAACTCCGCGTCCCAGCCCAGCTTCTTCAGAACTGCAATAGTGAACTCGGGGTAGCCGCCCCTGATCTCCGACCCCTTGGGGTAATCGGTGGCGAGCAGCGATACGCCCTCCCGTTCCACGCCCCAACGCGCACGGAAGCCGCTGCCGCCTTCCTTCACGGGGACGGCGGTGTTGTAGAGAAAACCGGTGCCGGGGTGCTTCAGCTCCGGAGTACCCCAGCAGGGCCATGGCAGGCCGTAATACTCGCCGGCGCAGGGACCGGTGGTTGCCTGTAGCGTCAGCGGGTCGAAGTCCGCCTGGTGCTTGGCGTGCAGCTTCAGCCGCTCCGGCGACTGACCGCTGTAGCCGATGGCGAAGCAGCCGCGGTTGATTTCCCGCAGGATGTCCTCCGACACTGGCACGCCTTCGTCCACGGCGATATTCTTCACGAGCTGCTCGGCGAAGCCGAACTTCTTCGCGAACAGCAGCATGATCTCCGTGTCTTGCTTGCTCTCGAAGATCGGCTTCACCACCTGCTCGCGCCATTGAATCGACCGGTTGCTTCCCGTGACCGTGCCCGACTGCTCGAACTGGGTGCACGCCGGCAACAGGTAGGTGCCGTCCTTGCGGTCGCCGGAAATGGCAAATGTCGTCGGATGCGGGTCCACGACCAGCAGCAGGTCCAGCTTGTTCATGCCCTCCCGCATCACCGGCTCACGGGTGATCGAGTTGGCCGCGTGGCCCCAGGCAACCATGGCGCGGACGTTGTCCGGTTGGTCCAGCGTGCCCTTCTCCGCCAGCACGGCGTCGAACCAGCGGGTGCTGGGGATACCCTTGTTCTCCATCAGCTTCTTCGACGCGAAGCGGGACACCAGGTAATCGTACTCCAGGTCCCAAACCCGCGCAAAGTGCTTCCAGGCTGCCTCGTCCAGGCCGAGGTAGGCCGGTAGGGTGGTAACGTCCAGGCCCATGTCGGTCGCGCCCTGCACGTTGCAGTGGCCGCGGAAGATGTTGGTGCCGCCGCCGCTCTGCCCCATGTTGCCCAGCGCCAGCTGCATGATGCTGTAGGCGCGGACGTTGGCCGTGCCCACCGTCTTCTGCGTGGCGCCCATGCACCAGATCACGGTGGAGGGCCGGTTGTGCGACATGATCTCCGCGACCCGGCGCAACTGTGCCCGCGGCACGCCCGTCACCCGCTCGCTTTCATCGGGATTCCAGTTGGCGACCTCCTTGCGGACCTCGTCCATCCCGTAAACCCGGTTCTCGATGAACTGCTTGTCCTCCCAGCCATTCTCGAACACGTGCCAGAGGATGCTCCAGATAATCGGAATGTCGGTGCCGGGCCGGATGCGGACGTGCTCCGTGGCATGGGCGGCCGTGCGGGTGAAACGCGGGTCGATGACGATCAGCTCGGACTGGTTGATCTCCTTGGACCGCAGCAGGTGCTGCAGGCTGACCGGATGGGCTTCGGCGGGGTTGCCGCCCATAATCATGATTGCCTTGGAGTTGCTGATGTCGTTGAAGCTGTTGGTCATCGCGCCGTAGCCAAACGTGTTGGCAACCCCGGCGACAGTGGTGGAGTGGCAAATGCGGGCCTGGTGGTCGCAAGTGTTGGTGCCCCACAGGGCCGCGAACTTGCGGAACAGGTAGGCGCCCTCGTTGCTGAACTTGGCGCTGCCCAGCCAGAACACGCTGTCCGGCCCGGACTTCTCGCGTATGGCGAGCATCTTGTCGCCAATCTCGCTGATTGCCTGTTCCCAGCTCAGCCGCTTCCACTGGCCGCCTTCCAGCTTCATCGGATACTTCAGGCGCCGGTCGCCATGCGTCAGCTCGCGCACCGCGGCGCCCTTGGCGCAGTGGGTACCCAGGTTGTTTGGACTGTCGAAGTTCGCTTCCTGCGCCACCCAAACCCCGTTCTGCACCTTGGCCAGCACGGAGCATCCCACGGAGCAGTGGGTGCAGACGGTTTTGCGGGTCTGCGTTGGCACTCCCGGCTCCACCTCACCGGCAGCGGCCTGCTGAACGGTTGTCATCCCTAGCCCGCCCAGCGCCGCCAGCCCGCCTGCAGCAAGGCCAGAGGTGCGCAGGAAGCCGCGCCGGTCCAGGGCGCCCGGCGCGGAACCTGCGGCTGGAGCAACCGGGAGGGCGCGCGCCGCCGTCGTAGGCCGTTGTTTCGTCAGCATCCCCGGCCTCCCTTACCGCCGGTTCAGCGCGTAGAACTGCTTGACGTGGGCGCTTTCCTGGTAGCGCGCTGGCGCCTGGTGGTTCGTCGGCTGATGCAGCACCTCCGCCGAGGCAGACAGCGGCACCACTGCCGCTGCAACGCCGGCCCTGCGCAGAAAGCTCCGGCGGTCCGCACGGATGGTCTCGACGGGAACGGGCTTGGTCAATTCGGTCATGCTGCACCTTTATGCTTCGGGTCGCCGGCGGAGAGCGCAAAGCCCTGCCGGTCCAAGTCCATCATCAATCGGCCCAAGGTGCCGATCGGGCGGAACAGGCTGGCGGATGCCGCCCGCTCCAGGTCCGTAAAGAAACGGCCGGCCCAAGGAGCCATATGCCGCTCGAAGAAACCGGCCTGATCGTCCACGTCGCTCCGGCCGATCAGGGCTGCCATCACCTCGCATTCCGTGGCGATGTGGTCCTCGGGGTCGGAACGTCCACCCGCCCGGGCCAGGCGCAACGCCTGCATCTCCGCACGCACCCGGGCCAACGGACGTTCGTGCAGGAAACCTGTCAGGTAGAACGAAGCATAAGGAACGAGTTCACCGCGCGCCACACCGATGAACAGGGCGTCATACTCGGTCCGGGCTACGTCAATCGCGGCACCTTGGGCGGCGGTCGCAACCGCCCGCAAGGCAATCCCGACATCGCCGTCGTCGCCGTCCAGTGTCGTCAGCATCGCCAAAAACCCTGCATCCCAGGGTTCCGCCAACGCACGGCCTAGCAGGCGGTAGATCAACGCCCGTGCAAGCTCGACATCGTCCATCCCTTGCCGACCTATGCCCTGCTGGGGCGAAATCATTACAATATCCAATTATTTAAGCACAGCAAGTAACATCCGTTGGGCAAACCGCAAAAGTAATAAACCGGTGTGTTGGACAGGGTATCCGATCAGGCATCAAATTTGTCCGGTTGAGCCGTTCCGTCGCCTGGACCCTTCAGCATGGCAGCGCACTACCATGACGGCGGGGCAGGGGCGCCGCCTCGTCTCGATCTACGGCGTCTCGACCTGTGGTCGCGCCGGAGCTGTCTGCCACAACCTCCGGTGCCGGCGTGGCGGCCATTACGGCATCAGGGATTGCCACTACCGCATCGACAGGCACGGCTGACGTGTCCGGCGGCGCCGCGGTCACGGCCTGGATCAGCTTGGCGATGTCGTCCACTGCCCAAAGCTGCCCATACTGCGGCGCGTTGAAGTCCCAGGCATACTCCGCCATGCCGCGGAACTCGGTGATTGCAGCATCGCTGGACCAGGCCCGCTGCAACGCGAGCCGTTGCAACTCCACCGGGACACCCCGTTGCAGGAACACGCTATAGTCGCTGCTGGCGTCCAGTGTGTCCAAATCGGGAAGCACCGGTGGTGGCTCGTCCGCTGGCGGGGCATCCAGCGCCACGTCGCTGGCCGGCTCCGGCTCCGGCGCGGCTGGCTGGGCCTTGGCCGCCGCCTGCTTGCGCCGTGCCCAGCGGCGCAGCAAGCCTTCGCCAGCCATACCGTCCTCCTCCGGAGCAGGGCCGGCGCTACTCATCATCATCCCCTTCCGGCACGGCGAGGCGCCGCGCCGGGCTATGGTCCGACCGGTCGCGCTTCCGCTTGTAGGCGGGACGCTCGACATGGTGCCGGGCCACGAAGTCGGTGATCCAGGCATGCAGGTCGCCCGGCATCGGTATGGACTCCACCAGGTCGGACCCAGTGTCCACATGTGCCTGCGCCTCCCCGGCGCACACGGTCGCGCCCAGGAGCGAAACGCCCGGTACCGCATCCGTCGCCCGCAGGAACACATAGACCGCTGGCTGCGGACCCTCGATGTTATGGCGCAGCGTGTCGGTCTCCAACGGATACAGCTCCAGCACCGCATTTCCCGCGAAGTAACGGCGGACGCCAGGCTCGGTGCCCAGCAACGTCCAGGGTGGCACAGCGGGCGCACCGGGCAGCAAGCCAGTCACCCGCCAACGGTGGTCGCACCAGGGGCTGTCCACCTTCTGCCACTCGGCGATCACGCCGATTTCGCGTGCCTCGTGCCGGTTCATGGGCCGGCACCGGGGCGGGCGGCCAGCGCCAACAGATCAAAGGGCTTGCCGAAGTCGGGACCGGCAGCCTCGGGCGGCGCGGCGTCGCGGGTGACGGTGGCGAACTGCTCCACAATCCCGTCCGGCCCGTGCTGACGGAAAATGGTCAGCAGGGTGCCGACGGGGTGCTCGCACAGGGAGGCTGCGAAGGCGACCTCACGCTCTGCCACCTCGCGCGCCGCATCCAACGATGGGGCGCCGTGCCGGTCCACGAAACGCTGCGCCAGCACATCGGTGACCGACGCCACTACCGCCGGCGCCGCGTCCGCCACCATGACGAGCGTGGACCAGCCGAAGCTGCCGGTGCCGAGGAACCCGTGCTGGAAGGCAGTGCGCTGCTTGCCCGTAGCTTCCTCGGGCGCATTCTCCATGAACATGAACGTACCGGTGACGGCCCACTCGCCGGGCTCGGCAGCCTCGTCGAAGATATGGCGGTCGGACACATCGAGCTGGATGGTACGTGGCAGGCGCATGCTTGGAGTGGGCGTAGTCATGCCAGCACCGGCTGCGGCACCATGCGCTGCCGTAGGGCAGGGTCCAGCGCCGTGACGCCGTCCTGCCCCCAAGCATCCAACCAGACCAGCAGGTGCCGCAAGCTGTTCACCAGGATGTCATCTGCGGTCACGTCGCCAAACCCCTCCTCATGCAGACTGGTCCGGTCCGGCGTCCGGCCGGGTTCGGCGTCGCCGGCCTGCACCTCCACCTCGAAGCCAAGTACCGCCCACTCCGGCGGCATGTCGGACGGCCCAAACGCCATCGCTGCCCGGACTGTGGCGACCCGGCCGCCATCCACCGCGAGGCCGTTTGGCGGCAGCAGGTGGATCGGCACCTGCGGCGGCGCCAGGGTCGCCAGGGCGTCGAACAGTGCCAGCGCGCCTAGGGCGACAATAGCAGTGGAGTCCTGCATCGGCCGGTCCGGCGCCAGCACGACTGCGATGTGCAACGTCCCCCCGGCAAAGCTCCAGCGGACGCACCCGGGATCATCACCGGCCCCGGCGCCGCGGACTGCGGCCTCCCAGGTATCCCGTCCACCTGGAACGGTGGTGAACCCCGGCGGAAACGCAGGCATCTCTGATATGGCTAGGCTCCCGTTGGCGTGCACATGCCGTCCGGGGTGGACCGTGCGGCGACTGCATATCATATGTGCCCGGCCCCGCCTTGCACAGGAGGCGGGAAGGGAAACTTCTGCCTATGAAACGAGATGGTTGCACGGTCCTCACGTGCACTTGCCGCGGGACGATGCCGGTCGTGGACGCCGCGCTGGCCCTGTCCGGGCACCCGCCGGCCCATGAGCTGTGCCGGGCGGAGCTAGGGAGCTTCACCGGCGCCGCGGCAGGTCCGGACCCGCTCCTGGTCGCCTGCACGCAGGAAGCGCCGACCTTCCAGCGCGCCCAGGCCGATGGGGGAGGAGGGGCGCCGCTCGCCTTCTTCAACATCCGGGAAGCCGCGGGCTGGTCGGACGAGGCCGATCGGGCGCAGCCGAAGATCGCCGCCCTGATCGCCGCCGCCATGCACGACGCGAACGCCCCCAGTCGCGGCCCGGTCGCCGACGTGACCCTGCAATCCCAGGGCGTCACGGTGGTCTACGGCCGCGACGACCGTGCGGTCGAGGCAGCCTGGCAGTTGAAGGACCGCCTGGACCTGACCGTCATCATCACCGGTTCCGCCGACCTGGAACCGCCGCGCACCGCCGAGTTCCCCGTCGTACGCGGCACGCTGACGCGGGTGACGGGTCATCTTGGCGCCTTCGACTTGGTGGTGGACGGTTTCGCCGAGCCGCTGCCGCACTCCCGCGGCCGCCTGCTGTTCGGCCCCGCCCGCAACGGCGCGCGGTCCCACTGCGACGTCATCATAGACCTGAGCGGCGGACTACCGCTGGTGCCGGGTTGGGAGCACCGGGAGGGCTACCTGCGCGCTTCGCCCGACGATCCCATGGCGGTGCAGCGCGCCCTGTTCGCCGCGACGGACCTGGTCGGCATCTTCACCAAGCCGCGCTACATCACCTTCCATCCCAGTCGCTGTGCCCACCAGCGATCCGGCCAGGTCGGCTGCACCCGCTGCTTGGACGCCTGCCCGGCC
>CAXTOB010000033.1:0-11461 GCA_964245505.1 uncultured Acetobacteraceae bacterium
CCTTTGCTCCCCGGGGACGGCTGACGATCAGCAGCGCGAGGCCGAGCAGGAAGCAGGCCAGGAGTGTTGGCACGCGGTTGTAGCCGCTGTCGGCGAACACGGCGCGCAGCCAGCAATACAGCCGCTTGATGCGCCCGAGCAGCCCGCCCGCGCCGTCCGCGTCCCCAATGGAGGCAGCATGGACGACGACGCCCAGCAGCAGCCCCTGCGTGTCCACGGCGATGTGCCGCTTGCGGCCCGTGACCTTCTTGGCCGCGTCGTAGCCGCGCGGACCGCCGGCTTCCGTGGTCTTCACGCTCTGGCTGTCGATCACCGCGGCCGTGGGGCTTGGCTCCCGCCCTACTCCCTCGCGCAGCATAACCACGAGGTGGTGGCGCATGGACTCCCATACGCCCGCGTCCAGAAAGGCGCGGAAGTAGCCGTAAACGGTCGGCCACGGCAGAAACGCGGGCGGTGGTGGTAGGTGCCGCCACTGGCAGCCGGTGCGCAGCACGTAGAACAAGCTGTCCAGCATACACCGCATGTCGGTCGTGCGCGGGCGCCCTCCGGGCTTGGCAGGCGGGATGAGTGGCTGCAACAGCCGCCATTGGTCGTCCGTCAGCGCCTGGCCAGCCCCATAGTCCCCAACCAGCGCGCGATCCTCAGGCGTCCACATGCCAAGCTCCATGACGGACAAACCGCCTGGAACGCCGCACCACCCGTCCCAGTCACACCGTCAAACCTGGCCTACAACGCCTTTCAAAACGGGCTTTAAGAATTAGAGGTCCTGACCGGCGCTAATCGGAACGATTGCGACTCTCATTGTGGCGCTTGCGAGCCGGATTTTCTTAAGAGGTTGGTAGGTTTCGCTGTCCAGCCAGGCCCGGAAAGCAGCTTCCGACGGCCAACGTTGGATCGCCAGAGGAGCGAAACCAGGCTCCCCATTGACCGGCGTTCCGCCTTTTCCGACCAATACTCCGCCCAGGGGACCGATCAGCTCACTCGCGCGCTCCTGATAGGTTTTCAGTTGCGCCGGATCCTGAACGGAAACGACTTCAATAATGATGAACACCGCGGGTTCCTGCATTGTATGTCTCCGGATTAAGTTTTTCCTGGGAAGATCCAGACTGCGCATCGCCTACGTCCAGCGCTCTGGAGCCCTTGGCCCCTTGGACCAGATTTAGGCGGCCGCGTTCAGACGATCCATGTGCTATCGTCCATAGATTCTTGGAGATCGTCCAAAGATGGATCCGCTTTCCGATGTCATCTCGCTCCTCGAGCCGAGAAGCTACTTCGTCGGCGGTTTTGAGGCAGGCGGCGATTGGTCGGTCCACTTTGGGACATATGATGGGATTAAGTGCTACGCCGTGACCGCGGGTGCGTGCTGGCTCGCAATGGAACGGGCTGGCGAGCCTATATTTCTCAGGCAGGGCGACTGCGTCTTGTTGCCACACGGCTGGCCGTTCCGGGTCGCAAGCGATCCGGCCCTGCCGCCCGCTGATTGGCAGCGCGTTTTCTTCGGCTCCCGCGACGGCACGCTGGTCAGGCTGAACGACAGCTTCGGGGTGACGGTGCTTGGCGGCCATTTCCAGCTCGCCGGGCCGCAGGCGGAAATCCTGCTCGGCATGCTGCCGCCAATCGTCCATCTGCAGAGCGAGACCGATCACCAAACCTTAAGCTGGGCCTTTGATCGCATGCGGCAGGAGTTGGCCGACTCCAAGCCGGGAAGCGTCCTGATCGTGCAGCAGCTCGTTTACATGATCTTCGTCCAGGCGCTCCGCCTTCACCTCGACGAGGGCAAGGGTGTTGGCTGGCTGTTTGCGCTCTCTGACATGCACGTCGGAGCCGCGATCACGGCGATCCACCGAGACCCAGCACGCCGCTGGACGGTTGCGGCGCTGGCCGCCGAAGTCGGTATGTCGCGATCCGGTTTCGCGGCGCGATTCAGGGAATTGGTCGGCGATGGACCAATCGAGTATCTCACGCGCTGGCGGATGCTGCTCGCCGGACGCAGGCTGTCGCGCGGGGAACCCGTCGGTGCAATCGCCCGATCGCTCGGGTATGCATCTGAAAGCGCGTTTAGCACTGCATTCAAGCGCGTGATGGGCAGCACGCCTCGCCATCACGCGCGCGGGGTGGTCGTTGCGTAGGAGTCTGTCGTTGCGTAGGGGTCTAAGGTGCCCGCCAGTCCTGCTCAGTCGGGTGCTCCTTCGAAGCTTCACGCATTGAGGTCAGCGCCCTGGGTCCGCCTCGCCCTCGGCCGACCGACGCTTAGCCATCCGCGCATGCACCCGCTCGGTCGCGGCGGGACCAGCGACAACCTTGAAGGCGGGTTCGGCCAGCACCCGGCCTGACGTGCGGTCAACCAAGACCGGATCGGCTGGTGCGCCCGACGCGGCATCGACCACCATCACGCTCGCACCCTCCGGCGCGAAGTGGCGGTTGCCGAATGCCATCAGCGCGAACAGCACTTCGCGGAAGTCCCGCCCCCGCACGGTCAGCACATACTCGTCCCGCGGCGGCCGCTCGCTATAGCGGCGCTTTTCCAGCATCCCGGCCTCGACCAGCGCCGCCAACCGGCGGCTGAGCATGTTGGGCGCGATCCCCAGGCTACGCTCGAACTCGTCGAACCGCCTCAGCCCGGCGAACGCGTCGCGCAGGATCAGCATGCTCCACCACTCGCCCACGTGCTCCAGACTGCGGGCGATCGGACAGAGCATGGCGTCAAAGCTTTTGCGTTGCATACGGCTGATTTAGGCAACCCACTTGCATCGTGCAAGCCAATCGCTATCATTATGCAAGCGACCATGGCTGGCCGCCCTTTCGGAAAGCTTCCATGACCCAATCGACTCCTAGCGCCACCCCGGGCACTGCCCTCGTCACCGGCGCGTCGTCCGGCATCGGCGCCATCTACGCCGACCGTCTCGCGCATCGCGGCTACGACCTCGTGCTCGTCGCCCGCGATGCCGGCCGGCTGGAGGCGCTCGCAGCCAAGCTGCGGGCCGGGACCGGCCGCACCGTCGATGTGCTTCCGGCCGACCTCGCCAACCCAGCCGACGTCGCCCGCGTGCAGGAGCGGCTCGCGTCCGACGCCAGCCTGACCATGCTGATCAACAACGCCGGCATCTCGCTCAACGGCAGCCTGCTGGACAACCGGCCCGACGCGCTGCTGCGGCTGATCGCCGTCAACATCACCGCGCCGACGCTGCTTGCGCACACCGCCGGCAACGCCTTCGTCGCGCGCCGGGCCGGAACGATCGTCAACATCGCCTCCGTCCTGGCGGTCGCCCCGGAGCGGTTCAACGGCGTCTACAGCGGCTCCAAGGCCTACCTCCTGAACCTTTCGATCAGCTTGGCCGAAGCCGTGAAAACAGCCGGCGTGCACGTGCAGGCGGTCCTGCCCGGCGCCACCCGCACCGAAATCTGGCAGCGGTCCGGTAGGGACGTCGATGCGATGATGCCCGGCCTGGTCATGGAGGCGGGCGACCTGGTGGACGCCGCCCTGCTCGGCCTCGACCGCGGCGAGACCGTCACCATCCCGCCGCTGCCCGACGAGGCGCAATGGGTCGCCTACACCGCCGCCCGGCTGGCGCTGGGACCGAACCTGTCCCGCCGCGAGGTCGCGCCGCGCTACCGGGCCGCCCTCCGCGCCGCCTGATCCGACGCATCGCCCACGGCCGGGCACTTGCCGCCCGGCCACAGGAGGCCACCATGTCGAGCACCGTCGTAGAACGCGATCTGAGCCCGTCCGCCGCGAAGACCCGGCCGCGCTTCGGGCTCAAGCGCGCCGCCATCGCGGCCATCGTGCTGGCAGTGCTCGCAGCGGGCGCCTGGTTCGGGCAGGACTGGTGGCGCAACGGCCGCTTCATCGAGAGCACCGACGACGCCTATGTCGGCGGCAACCTGACCTCGATCGCCCCGCACATCGCCGGCTTCATCAAGGCGATCCCGGTGAACGATTACCAGCTCGTCCAGGCGGGCCAGCTCTTGATCCAGCTCGACCGCCGCGATGCCCAGGCGGCACTCGGCCATGCCCAGGCCGTCGTTGCCGGCGCCAGCGCGATGCTCGACAGCCTGCGGGCGCAACTCGTGCTGCAGCAATCCACCATCGAGCAGCAGGCGGCCGAGCTCGCCGCCAAGGGCGCCCAGGCCGACTATGCCACCGCGGACGCCGTACGCTACCGCAGCCTGGCCACTACCGCCGCCGGGTCCCGCCAGGAGCAGCAGCGCACCACCTCGCTCGATGCGCAGGCCCATGCCGCCGTGCTCTCGGCCGCCGCTGGGCTGCAGGCCGCCCGCCAGCGCGTGCCGGTGCTGCAGGCGCAGATCGCCAAGGCGGAGGCCGATGTGGACCAGGCCCGGTCCGACCTGCAGGCCGTCCGGCTCAACCTCGGCTACACCGAGATCCGCTCGCCGATCGACGGCTATGTCGGCAACCGCGCGGCCCAGGTCGGCGCTTATGTCGTGCAGGGCGGCTACCTGTTGTCCATCATCCCGGCGACTGGGGTTTGGGTGGATGCCAACTTCAAGGAGGACCAGCTTACCGACATGGCGCCCGGCCGGGCGGCGACCGTCACCGCCGACGTGCTGCCGGGCCATGTGTTCCATGGCCGGGTCGCGAGCCTTTCGCCCGGCACCGGCGCCGTGTTCAGCGTCATCCCGCCCGAGAACGCCACCGGCAATTTCACCAAGATCGTCCAGCGCGTGCCGGTCCGCATCGCCCTCGACGCCGACAGCGAGATACCCCGGCTGCGCCAGGGCCTGTCGGCCACCGTCCGGGTTGACACCCGCGCCAGCCCGGTCGCCGCGCCATGAGCGACAGCGCCCCCCGGCCCGCCCCCATCCTGCCGTTCGCGGTGATGTGCTGCGGCATGTTCATCGCCCTGCTCGACATCCAGATCGTCGCCTCCTCGTTGCAGGAGATCGGCGGCGGCCTATCGGCGGCGCAGGACGAGATCAGTTGGGTGCAGACGGCCTATCTGATTGCGGAGATCATCATGATCCCGCTGTCGGGCTGGCTGACCCGGGTGTTCTCGACGCGTTGGCTGTTTACCGCGTCGGCCGCCGGGTTCACCGTGGCCAGCATGATGTGCGGACTCGCCTGGAACATCCAGAGCATGATCATCTTCCGCGGCCTGCAGGGCCTGCTCGGCGCCTCGATGATCCCGACCGTGTTCACCTCGTCCTTCCATTATTTCCAAGGTCCGCGCCGGGTCTATTCGGCAGCGGTGATCGGCAGCATCGCCTCGATCGCGCCCACCCTCGGTCCGGTGATCGGCGGCTGGATCACCGACACGCTCAACTGGCACTGGCTGTTCTACGTCAACCTGCTGCCCGGCATCGCCATCACCGTGCTGGTACCCCTCCTCGTACGCATCGACGAGCCGGACCTCAAGCTGCTGCGCGGCGCGGACTACCCCGGCATTGCCCTGATGGCGGTCGGGCTCGGCCTGCTCGAATACGTGCTGGAGGAGGGCACGCGCTGGAACTGGTTCAGCGACGCCGTGATCCGGGACTGCGCCTGGGTGGCCGGCCTCGCGCTCGGCGCGTTCGCCGTGCGCAGCCTTATGGTCGCCAATCCCGTCGTCGATCTGCGTGCGCTCGGCAACCGCAACTTCGCGTTGGGCTGCCTGCTGTCCTTCGTCACCGGGGTGGGCATCTTCACCACCATCTATCTAACGCCGCTGTTCCTCGGCTATGTGCGCGGCTACAGCGCCTGGCAGACGGGAATCGCCGTGTTCTCGACCGGCGTGGCGACGCTCGTCGGCACGCCGGTTTACATCGTGCTGGCGCGCCGCTTCGACACCCGTTGGCTGATGATGTTCGGGATGGCCTGCTTCGGCGTCGCGATGTGGCAGTTCAGCTTTATCACCTCGAGCTGGAGCGGCGCCGAGCTGCTGATCCCGCAACTGCTGCGCGGGTTTCCGCAGGTGTTCGCGGTGGCGCCCAGCGTGAACCTCGGCCTCGGCAGCCTGCCGCCGGAGCGGTTGAAATACGCCAGCGGCCTGTTCAACATGATGCGCAACCTCGGCGGCGCCGTCGGCATCGCCGTCAGTGCGGCGATCCTCAACGACCAGACCAATGCCCACTTCCAAACGATTGCCTCGAACCTCACGCCGGCGAACGGCGCCATGATGCGGACGCTGCACGATCTTTCCGGCCGCTACGGCGTGCTGCCGGGCGGGGTGCAGCTCGGCGACCAGGCGGCGCTGCACCGGCTCTGGAACCTCGCCTACCGGGAAGCCTCTACGCTGGCCTATGCCGACGCTTTCCGGGCGGTGATGCTCGCCTTCATCGTCGCGACGATGCTGGTGCCGCTGATGCGCAAGGTGGCTGCACCGAAGCCAGCGGCCGCGACGGCACACTGAGCAGGGACCCTAATCTTAGCCAGGTTTTGGTTGGACGCTTGTTCGCAGCCAGGATGATACAGACATGCGGCATCGCGATAGGGTCCATCGTTTATGGGAGGCGCTGATGATGCCGTCATGGTCGGCCACCTTGGCAGGGAACAGTCCTGCGATCGTCGGAGCTATAGTGCTCGCCGGATCCCTAGGCATCCCGGTCCCGAGCCTAGCGGCGGTCGTCTTGGCTGGTGCCGTGCTTGCGCAAAGCGGTAGCGGGCTTGCCGAGGCTTTCGCCTGCTTTGCTGCCGGGCTGACGGGGGCAGTCATCGGAGACTTGGTTTGGTTTTCGGCGGGACGGCGATATGGCGGAAGCGTACTGAGCGCCCTGTGCCGCCTCTCGTTGTCGCGTGATACCTGTGTGAGCAACACGGCGGCATTATTCGCGAGGAGAGGCGTGACGATCCTGCTGTTTGCACGGTTTGTGCCCGGGCTGTCTGTGGTGAGCGCGCCACTAGCCGGGACGACCGGTGTGAGCTTACGGCGGTTCCTGGCTTATGCGGAGACGGGTGCCTCACTCTGGATGCTGTGCGGACTTGGGACCGGATACGTGTTCGCGGGGCAGATCATGGACGTGCTTGGAATGTTTCAGCGATTCGGGATCGACGTGGTAGGAACGGCGGTCGCGGCGACAGCCCTGTATGCCGGGGTACGCTGGGTTCGCCGGCGACTGCTGTTGCGTCAGTTGCGGATGGCACGGGTGAGCGTGCAGGAAGTGGCAGCACTGCTGGCAGCAGGCGCAACGCCCGTCATCGTCGATGTGCGGCCGTTGTTTCAGCAGCAGGCGGACCCGGTGCGCATTCCTGGGGCACGTAGTATCCACGACGAAACTATCGCCATCATCGATCGGTCCCAACCGGTGATCGTTTACTGTTCGTGTCCAGACGAGGTATCAGCTGCCATAAAGACGCTGCAGATGCGGCGGTTCGGGTTCGCTAACGTGCGGCCCTTGAAGGGTGGGCTCGCGGCATGGCGGGCTGCTGGGCACCCAGTAGAGGGGATTGGCCAAAGGGGAACAGAAACCGGAAGGAGCAGCGTGGGAGAGGCTGCCGCGATACGGGCGACGGTCGCTGCCGAAGCCGGCCAGCCGAACGAATTAGCGCCGACCTAAGCAAACCTCTGGAGGTTTGCGCACAGATGGGAGACCTAAGCAGGCTTATGCGGCCTGGCACGGCCGCAGGCCATCTGTGTGACAAGCCGCATAAGCCTGCTTAGCAGCCTGTCGGAGTGAGATTACAAGCGTTTTTGCCTGTCTGGGCCAATCGTACGTTGCTGGGTGGCGCTGAGGCGGTTTTTTATGGTCGAAGGGTGCGACGACCAGAATGGCGCCGTGACGCCGGGCGGCGGTGCCATCCCAGGCTCAGTTGGCGCGGTTGCGCCTCAGTTTGTGACCGCAAGGACGAACATCCGCTTCATGTTCCACGCCATCGTCACAAGGGTCCACTCGCCGCGGACAGTGTTAAGGCCACGCAGCAGGAACTGACGGAAGCCAAGCACGGACTTGATGATGCCGAACGCCGGCTCGGGCGTGTGCTTGCGTAAGGCATAGAGCCGCTCGCCCCCGGGCGTTTGCAGGCGATGGTTCATCGCCGCAAGCGGCGTGGGGTCCTGCGGCGGCGGTGGCGGCTCGGCAAAACGCTCGTCGAGCGGGGGGTGACGCGCCTCGCGCCCCGTCGCGATCCGCGGCTCGATCCCCGCCGCAGCGCAGGCTTTCACGTTGCCCTCGCTGAGATACCCGTTGTCCGCCAGCAACTCGCCAACCCAGCCCAGGTCCTTTGGCAGGCCGGCGATCTGGTCCAGCATCGGCTCCAGCTGCTGCTTCGTTCGGCGCCTGAGTGACATCGGCCGCGATCACCAGCAGGCTGCCCACGGCCACCACCGCTTGTGCGTTGTAGCACTGCCCGAACCCGCCGCCCGCCACCGGCATGATACGCGATGGCTCGTCCGTCAGGTTCACCTGAGCGGTCGGCAGCGGCCCCTCGGCCGGCGGCTGCGGCACGCGACCGCGGGGCTTCTTGCCCGTCGCTGCCGTCTTGGCCGCCCGCTGCGCCATCTTGGCGTCATGCTCGGCCTGCTCGCGCGCATGGCGCTCCTTGGCCCGCGCCTCGATCGTCGCCTTGGCGCGTGCAATCGCCGCCAGGCGCGTTTCGCGCCGCGCCAGTTCTTCGGGGACCTGCATCCCGTCCGGTACATCGGTCTGATCGGCTGCCGCGGCTTTCGCCATCAGGTCCGCGACCTCGGCTTTCAGCTGCGCCTCGATCTTGCCCGCATGCTCATACGACAGCGCGCTGTGCCGGCTGGCGTTGGCGTGGATCTTGGTCCCGTCCAGCACCACCGTGCCTAGCTTCAGCACGCCCATCTCGCGCGCCACGCCCAACACCTGAACGAACAGCCCTTCGATCTCAGGCAGAAAGCGCCGCCGGAACGCAGCAATCACGTCGTGATCGGGATGCCGGTTGGCCATGATGAAGCGGAACGCCACGGAGTCAAAGGTCGCCCGCTCCAGCTTGCGGCTGGAGAACACGCCGGTAGCATAGCCATAGATGATCAAGCCGAGCAGCAGTTGCGGATGGTAGGACGCCTCCCCCGATCCACGGTAGCTGCCGGCCATCGCCCGCAGGTCCAGCCCTGCGACCACCTCCACGACGAACCGGGCCAGGTGCCGCTGCGGCAGCCACTCGTCCACCGAGGGCGGCATCAAGAAGCCGGTGTCGCGGTCGATCAGGCGGAAGTTGCTCATGCGGAAGGTGTCCGGGCGGGGAAGGCAGGCGAACCGAACCACCTAATCCTACAGCGTGCACCCGCGTTGCGCTAACTCCGACAGGCTGCTAGGTGAGCTTACCCGTGCATCCAGGCGCGGCGGTTCCGGACAGCAAGCGGCGGGGCACGGCGGCTCGGGCGCGTACGGTGGTCAACCTAGGATTTCTTGGCGCGCCGTCCGGCATCGGCCCCAATGCCACCTATACTTCGCGCGTGCCACGACATCTCAACATTGCAGCAACACAAACTTTAGATGGCGGCCTATTCTATCCTGACCCGTGACAACCTCACCTTCTCAATATGCTGGCATCAGAACACAGTCACCGAGGAGGGTGCTTATTAGCACCTCACGCCTGACTATTGCCGGTCCTCGTTCCAAATTCTCGATCAATCGATCTTACCTGACCGCCGCCCGGCGGAACCAGCTCTGCCCTGGCGAAGAGCGCCGCCGCCCAATCGACGAACACGCGCAGCCGCGTGCTCAGGTGCCGGTTTGGCGGATATACCACGTGCAGCGGTATTGCCGGCACGGCCCAGTCCGGCAGCACCTCCCGCAGCGCCCCACTCTCCAGATGCGGCCGCACCATGAAGTATGGTGCCTGCAGGATGCCGTGCCCGGCCAGGCCAGCGGCCACGTATGTCTGCGCCTCGTTGACTGCCACCTGGTAGTGCCCCGCCACTTCGAGCCTCTCGCCTGCGCGCACGAAGCTGAACGGATGCGGTTCGGCCAGGCGCTGCTTCAAGTAGCCGACCCTCACATGATCCTGCGCCAGCGCGTGCGGGTCCGCTGGCATTCCATGCGCGTCGAGGTACGCTGGGGCCGCGCAGGTTGTCATGTGCATCTCGGCGATCCGCCGGGCAATCAAAGATAGGTCGCCGATGACCCCGGCCCGGATCACGCAATCCACGTTGTCCGCCATTAAATCCGCGGCCCGGTCCGACGTGCCGACATCCAGTTGGATGTCGGGATAACGGGCGAAGAACCCATTCAACGCAGGAATAATAATCTGCTGGGCGATGGACGATGACACATCAATGCGCAAGCGCCCTTTCGGTCGGCCTTGCGACGCCGTAACACTCGCGTCCAGCTCCTCCAGGTCGGATAAGAGTCGGACGGCCCGCTCATAATAGGCGGCGCCGTCCGACGTCACCGCGAGCCGCCGCGTGGTCCGGCTGAGCAGCTTCGTGCGGAGATGCGCCTCCAACTGCTGCAGCAGCTTGCTCACGGTTGCCTTCGGCGTCCCCAAGCTGGCGGCCGCGTGTGTGAAGCTTCCGCTCTCGACAATGCGGACGAACGCCCGCAAGGCGGCCACCTGGTCCATCATTCCAAGCACTCCGGTGATTGTCCACAATGATGGACAATGTAATTCCAAACGCAGCATTACACTGCATCGTAGCCAATCCCACTATGTGCTGCGTTGCAAACAGGATTAACCATCGGCCATGCCGGTCCAGTCCAGGTTTAAGCGGTTCACCATCAGCGCTGGCGGGGTCCCGGTCCCGGTCCGCTTCTACCAAGGCGTTATGGCCCAGCCACAGCCGCTAGTCCTGCACCTGCCAGGCGGAACGTTCACCGCCGTGCCTGACGAGCGCCCGGTTGCCACCCTGCTTGCCGAGGCCGGGGCGGCCGTCATCTCCGCCGACTATCCCACCGGCCCGGCCCATCCGTTCCCGTCCGCAGTCGAGACTTTGTACGTGCTGCTCCGGCATCTCCACGACCACCGCGCCCAGTGGGCTGCCCGCGCCTCCCAGCTATTCGTCGCCGGCGAGGAAGCCGGCGGCAATCTGGCTGCAGCCCTTGCGATGATGGCGCGGGACCGCCTCGGCCCACCCATCGCCGGGCAGATCCTGCTGTCGCCCATGCTCGACGCCGGCATGGCGACGTGCTCGTTCCGCGATGCGGAGGCCGGACCGGTCGGCTGCAAGTGGGCGGATGGCTGGACCGTTTACCTCGGCTGCCCGGATACCGCTGCGCATCCCTACGCCGCCCCGTCTGCGGGATCGAGGTTGCACGGCCTACCGCCTGCCCTTGTGATCACGACGCCGGACGATCCGATGCGCGACGAGAGCCTCTGCTACGCCGGTCGTCTCAAGCAGGCAGGTGTCGCCATCCATGCCCGGGCCATCACGGCGCAAGACTGGCCGGACGCGCTGGCGGGACCCATCGCGTCCGGGCCGCGTCCGGAGTGGGCCGACGTGGTGCGCAACAACTTTGCTGATTTTTTCGCCGCCGTGACGCCGGGCCTGGTCCCGGCACGGACCACTGCAGGGAGTGCCGAATGATCGACTTCAAGCCCACAACCTCCGCCGCCGACCTGAAG
>CAXTOB010000033.1:11471-25717 GCA_964245505.1 uncultured Acetobacteraceae bacterium
AAGGCATCGCGCCCCCGCCCGCGCCGCGTCTCCTGGCTGGCCGGCATCAGCCTTGTTGCGTTGGTCGCTGCCGGGGCCGCCTACAAGCTGGCGCCGGGCATGGCCGGGCCGGCTGCCAGTCCTTCGGCTGCGGCGGCCCCCGCCCCTATCCCGGTCTCTGTCGCCGTGGTCGAGCAGAAGGACACTGCAATCTGGAGCGACTTCTCCGGACGGGTCGAGGCAATCGGCCGGGTCGAGGTGCGTCCGCGCGCGGCCGGCGCGATCCTCAAGGCGCATTTCCGCGAGGGCGCCCGGGTCCAGCAGGGCGACCTGCTGTTCACCATCGACCCGGCGCCCTATGCGGCGGAGGTGCAGGGCGCCGAGGCGCAGGTCGCGTCCGCCCAGGCCCGCCTTGCCCTGGGCGCCAAGGAGCTGCAACGGTCGCAGCAGCTCGTCGGCAACGGCTTCACCCCGCAGCGCGACGTGGACCAGCGGGTGAACGAGATGCGTGCTGCGGAGGCGAACCTGCGCGCCATGCAGGCGGCGCTGGATACCGCGCGTCTCAACCTGGGCTATACCGAGGTTCGGGCGCCGATCGCCGGGCGCGTCGGACGGATTGAGGTTACGGCGGGCAACCTGGTGCCTGCCGGGCCGACGGCGCCCGTGCTGACGACTCTGGTGTCGGTGAACCCGATCTACGCGAGCTTCGAGGCCGATGAGCAGTCGCTGGCGCGTGCGTTGGCCAGCCTACCAGGCGGCGGCGCCGGCCAGCCCGGCGGCGACGTTCCTCGCGGCGGAGCCGACATCAACGACCAGATCGCCGGCATCCCGGTCCAGATGGGCACGCTCGGCTCCACAGGGACGCCATTCCTGGGCAAGCTGCAGCTGGTGGACAACGTCGTTGATGCACGCAGCGGGACCGTCCGCGTGCGCGCCGTCTTCGACAACCCTAACGGCAAGCTGCGGCCGGGCCAGTTCGCGCGGCTGCGGCTGGGCCTGGCGCATACGGAGCCCGCGCTGGCCATCGACGAACGCGCCATCGGCACCGACCAGGACCGCCGCTTCGTGATGGTGGTCGGTGCTGACAACAAGGCGGTTTACCGTCAGGTCGTCCTCGGCGACATGGCGGACGGCCTGCGCCTGGTCACCTCCGGCCTGAAGCCCGGGGAGCGCATCGTCGTCAACGGGCTGCAGCGCATCCGCCCAGGGGCGATCGTTGCCCCGGAAACCGTTGCCATGAACGCCTCCGCCGCGGTGGCCGCCCGCTGACCGCACGCCCTGCTGGGACCGCATAAATGAACATCTCCAGGTTTTTCATCGACCGGCCCGTGTTTGCCGGCGTGCTTTCCGTCCTTATTTTCGTGTCGGGCCTGCTCGCCTTGCGGACCCTGCCGATCTCGGAATATCCGGAGGTCGTGCCGCCGCAGATCGTGGTGCGCGCCAACTACCCCGGCGCCAGCCCGAAGGTGATCGCGGAAACGGTGGCCACCCCGATCGAGGAGCAGATCAACGGGGTCGAGGGCATGCTGTATATGGGCAGCCAGGCCACGACTGACGGGCTGATGACCCTGACTGTCACCTTCGCGCTGGGCACCGACCCCGACAAGGCGCAGCAGCTGGTGCAGAACCGGGTCAGCCAGGCGGAGCCGCGGCTGCCCGATGCCGTGCGCGCACTGGGCATCACGACGATCAAGTCATCGCCGGACCTGATGATGGTCGTGCACATCCTGTCACCGAACAACAAGTATGACATCACGTATCTGCGGAACTATGCCGTTCTGAATGTGAAGGACCGCCTTGCCCGGATTACCGGCGTTGGCGACGTGCAGCTGTTCGGGTCGGGCGACTACGCCATGCGCGTTTGGCTCGACCCGCAGAAGGTGGCGGAGCACGGCTTGTCGGCCGACGACATCGTGCAGGAAATCCGGGCACAGAATGTTCAGGCCGCGGCCGGGGTGATTGGGGCGTCGCCCAATGTGCCGGGCCTCAGCGTGCAGATGTCGGTGAACGCGCAAGGCCGGCTGCAATCCCCCGAGGAGTTCGGCGACATCGTCGTCAAGACAGCCCCTGGCGGCGCCGTGACGCGGCTGCGCGACGTAGCGCGGATCGAGCTGGGTGCGGCCGACTATTCGTTGCGGTCGCTGCTGAACAACAAGTCGGCGGTCGCCGTCCCGGTGTTCCAGGCGCCGGGCTCCAACGCGATCCAGATCGCCGATGCCGTGCGTGCGACGATGGAGGAGATCAAGCAGAACATGCCGGAGGGCGTGGACTACGCCGTCGTTTATGACACGACGCAGTTCGTCCGCGCCTCGATCGAGGCGGTGGTGCATACCTTGCTGGAAGCGGTGGTCCTGGTCGTGATCGTCGTCGTGCTGTTCCTGCAGACCTGGCGCGCCTCGATCATTCCGCTGGTCGCGGTGCCGGTCTCGATCATCGGCACATTCGCCGTGATGCACCTGTTCGGCTTCTCCATCAACGCGCTCAGCCTGTTCGGCCTGGTGCTCGCCATCGGCATCGTCGTGGATGACGCGATCGTCGTGGTGGAGAACGTGGAGCGCAACATTGAGGCGGGGCTGTCGCCGGTCCAGGCAACCTACCGAGCGATGTCCGAGGTGTCCGGTCCCATCGTCGCCATCGCGCTGGTGCTGATCGCCGTGTTCGTGCCGCTGGCGTTCATCAGTGGCCTGACCGGACAGTTCTACCGCCAGTTCGCGCTGACCATCGCCATCTCGACCGTCATTTCCGCGGTCAACTCGCTGACGCTCTCGCCTGCGCTCGCGGCGCTGCTGCTGCGCAGCCATGATGCGCCGAAGGACCTGCTGACACGGGTGCTGGACCGGCTACTGGGGTGGTTTTTCCGCGGCTTCAACCGGTTCTTTGCCGCGGGGTCGGGCGCCTATGGCCACGGCGTGTCGCGGGTGATCGGGCGCAAGTCGGTGATGATGGGAGTTTATGTGGCGCTGGTCGGCGTGGCCTACCTGCTGTTCCAGGCGGTGCCGGGCGGCTTCGTGCCGGCGCAGGACAAGCAGTATCTCGTCGGCTTCGCGCAGCTTCCGGATGCCGCGAGCCTTGACCGCAGCGAGGACGTGATCAAGCGGATGGGCGACATCGCCGAGAAGCAGCCCGGCGTCGTCAACAACATCGCCTTCCCTGGGCTGTCCATCAACGGGTTCACCAACAGCTCCAACTCCGGGATCGTGTTCGTCTCGCTCGACGAGTTCGAGCGGCGGACAACGCCCGCGCTGTCCGCGAGGGCAATCGCCGGGTCGCTGAACCAGAAATTCGGGGCGATCCAGGATGCGTTCATCGCCGTTTTCCCGCCGCCGCCCGTGCAGGGGCTTGGCACCATCGGCGGCTTCAAGCTGCAGATCGAGGACCGTGCCGGGCTGGGTTATGACGCGCTGAACGAGGTGACCAACGCGTTCCTTGCCGCCGCCCGCAAGGCGCCGGAGTTGACCGGCATGTTCACTGGGCTGCGGGTGGATGTGCCGCAGCTTTATGCCGATGTTGACCGCGTACGCGCTCGGCAACTGGGTGTCGCTGTGACGGATGTATTCGACACGCTGCAGGTTTATCTTGGGTCACTGTATGTCAATGACTTCAACACGCTTGGCCGCACCTACTCGGTGCGGATACAGGCCGATGCGCCGTTCCGTGCCCGGGCGGAGGATATCGGGCGGCTGAAGGTCCGTTCCTCCTCGGGCGAGATGGTACCGTTGGCCGCGGTTCTGACGGTGAAGCCCAGCGCGGGGCCTGAGCGGGCGATGCGCTACAATGGGTTCCTGTCCGCGGACGTGAACGGGGCGCCGGCGCCGGGTTACTCGACCGGGCAGGCACAGGACGCCATCGCCCGCATCGCCAAAGAGGCCCTTCCCAAGGGGTTCGCGTTCGAATGGACGGAGCTGACCTATCAGCAGATCATCGCCGGCAATTCAGGCTTGCTGGTATTCCCGGTGGCGATGCTGCTGGTGTTCCTGGTGCTGGCGGCCCAGTACGAGAGCCTGACCTTGCCGCTCGCAATCATCATGATCGTGCCCATGGGGCTGCTGGCCGCCATGACCGGCGTTTACCTGACGCACGGCGACAACAACGTCTTCACCCAGATCGGCCTGATCGTGCTGGTGGGCCTGTCGGCAAAGAATGCGATCCTTATTGTCGAGTTCGCCCGCGAGTTGGAGTTCGCCGGACGCACGCCGCTGGCCGCCGCGGTCGAGGCGAGCCGCCTGCGCCTGCGCCCGATTTTGATGACTTCGATGGCGTTCATCATGGGCGTACTGCCGCTGGTGCTGTCCACCGGCGCCGGTTCGGAGATGCGGCACGCGATGGGAGTAGCCGTGTTTGCGGGTATGATCGGCGTAACCGCCTTCGGCCTGTTCCTGACTCCGGTGTTCTACGTTGTGCTGCGGCGTCTGGCGGGCAACCGGCCGCTGAAGCAGCATGGGGCTGCCGTGGCCGCGGATGCCGGGAAAAGGGCCGTGGTCCCGGCCTGATCGGACGCCCGAGCCTACGCCGTGGTCTCCAACTGAAGCGTCATACCAATGGCCGTCCGCTTTTACCGTTTTCGCTGGCGCGTTCTAGAGCGTGGTGTAAGCGCAGAAACAGTCAAAACGGAGGGCTGTTGGTATCATATCAACCGCCCTTCGCACTGACTCAGATGCTGCCGAGTCGTCATTGCGAGCCGCGCTTGCGGCGCGGCAATCCAGAGCCGCCAGCATCGTGCTTGCCGCTCTGGATTGCCGCGTCGCTGCGCTCCTCGCAATGACGAAAGCAGTCAGGGCGAGGGGCGTTTGGTATCAGTCTGATCCGCTATGCCGACGACCTAGTGGAGGCAGCACCGACACAGGACATCCTGCTGGAAAAACGTCGCTCCCGCGCTCACCGGGTCTCCCGCAGGCTGCGGCTGAGCGAGGCGAAGACGGGGATCGTTCACATCGAGGATGGGATCGACTCCCTGGGTTTCACCGTGCGGCGATACCGGGTCTGGTGCCTGGCCGGACTTGCCCGGCTAGGCACTAGATCCACAATGAAGCAGCGAATATTCGCAGCCTACTTCCTGGGAGAACTCACCGAGCAGCGACGCCTGTCCACAGGTCGTCCTTGAGACGGGTTCGATGCATGCATCGGTCCCGCTCACCGGCAGTCAGGTCACGCGATTTCGGACAGACCGAGGTTCAGGCTGTCTCTCGCACGCCGAACGTGGGCCCGCATGAGCCGTTCTGCCTCCGCTCCATCGCGGTTTCGCAGCGCATCGACGATCTCCCGGTGTTCACCCGCGGAGCCCGTGCGCATCGGGGTGCCGCCACTGCGGATGCGGTAGAGTTGCAGCAGCGAGTACATGTCGGTGCATAGATACTCGATCAGCCGGCGATTGTGGCTACCCCGTGCGATCTGGACGTGGAAGTCGTCGGCTGCCTTGCTGAACCCAAGACCATCGGCCGTCGGCGCCGTATGCCGGAATGGGGCAGCCGCCTCCAACGCGTCCAACTCGCGCGTGTCCATGCGCTCGGCGGCCAGACGCGCGGCAAGGCCCTCCAGCACTTCCCGCATGGCAAAGATCTCGCTCACCTCAATGTCGGACAGGCACACCACGCGCACCCCCACATGCGGCACCCGTTGCAGCAGCCGCCGTCCCTCCAGCCGGTTCATAGCCTCGCGCACAGGGCCGCGGCTGATGCCAAGCTGCCCGGCCAGCTCCGCCTCGCCCAAGGCCATGCCCGGCGGCAAGCTCCCGGACAGGATGGCACGCTCAAGCATGTCGCAGGCCCGGTCAGCCAGAGTTTGCACTTCAATCCGTTCGACCCGCATGGACGGTTTTCTCTTTAGTCACCCAGCCCGCCATCCGGCAATATGGCTGCATATTGTTGACAATACACAAGACCTTGCCCAATGTCATGCCTTTGATACAAGGCCAGCAGGTCCGGATGGGAACGCTTTTCGACAAAATCTGGGACGCACACGTGGTCGGCCAGCGGCTGGACGGCCGCACCTTGATCTACGTGGACCGCCACGTGATCCACGACCTGCACGCCCCGCCCGCCTTCGCCAAGCTCAGCAAGACCGGTCGCCCAGTACGACGGCCCGACCTGACGGTCGCGGTCACCGACCACATGGTCTCGACCAGCCCCGGCCGGACCGGCACGACCATCCCGCAGAGCACGCCCTTCCTGGCGCGGACCCATTCGGGCGCGGACCAGCTCGGCATCCACGTGCTGGGGATCGACAGCCCGCTGCAGGGCATCGTCCACGTCATCTCGCCCGAGCTGGCGATTGCACTGCCCGGCAGCACCGTGGCCTGCCCCGACAGCCACGCCTGCACCGTGGGCGGGATCGGCGCCCTGGGCCTGGCCACCGGCACGACGGAGGTGGTCCACGTTCTGGCCACCCAGACCCTGGCCTGGAAAAAGCCCCGGCAGATGCGCATCACCCTGGACGGCGTGCTCGCCCCGGACGTGACGGCGAAAGACCTGATCCTGTTCGTGATCGGTCACTGGGGATCCGACATGGCACGCGGCCACGCGGTCGAGTTCGCCGGGCCGGTCACTCGCGCGCTCTCCGTGGAGGGACGCATGACCCTGTGCAATATGGTGACCGAATTGGGCGGCCGGACCGGCCTGGTCGCCCCGGATGCGAGCGTCGCCACCTGGCTCCAGGGTCGCGCCTGTGCTCCGGAAGGCAGCGACTGGGATGACGCGGTGACTGACTGGAACACCTTGCACACCGACGCGGACGCCGTGTTCGACCGGGACCTCCAGATCGATTGCAGCACGCTGGAGCCGCAGATCACCTGGGGCATCGATCCCTCCCACGTGCTCGGCCTGTCCGGACATGTCCCCGACCCGGCGCTGGCGCCGGCACCGCAACAGGACGAACTACGCCGCGCCATCGACTACATGAAGCTGCAGCCGGGCGCGCCAATCGCCGGCTTGTCGGTGGACCGGGTCTTCATCGGCTCCTGCACCAATGCCCGCCTGTCCGACCTGCAGGCGGCGGCGCGCGTGGTGGCGGGGCGGCACGTCGCCAGCACCGTCCGCGCGGTCGTCGTGCCCGGCAGCACCTCGGTGAAGCGGGAGTCCGAGCAGCTCGGCCTGGACCGCATCTTCCGCGACGCCGGATTCGAGTGGGGTGAGGCCGGCTGTTCCCTGTGCGCCGGCGTGAATGGAGAGGAAGGCGCGCCGGGGCAACGCATCGTCTCGACCACCAACCGCAACTTCGCGGGACGGCAGGGCGCGGGGGTGATGACGCACCTCGCCAGCCCGGAAACCGCCGCCGCCGCCGCCCTGGCCGGTCGCATCGTCGATCGCCGGGCCGTGCCCTGATGCGCCGGTTCCAGCCGGTGGATGCGGTCGCCGCCCTGCTCGACCGCGACAACATCGATACCGACCAGGTGCTGCCGGCCGCCTTCATGCGCGGCATCGATCCTGATTACGCCGCTGGCCTGTTCGCGCTCTGGCGGCGGGACCCGGATTTCGTGCTCAGCCGACCCGGCTGGGAGCAGACGGCCATCCTCGTATCCGGCGCAAATTTCGGCTGCGGCAGCACGCGCGAGCACGCCTGCTGGGCGCTCGACGAGTTCGGCATCCGGGTGCTGGTCGCCGGCAGCTTCGGCGAGGTGTTCCGGGACAACTGCATCCGCAACGGCATCCTGCCGATCGCCGCAGCACCGGAACCGCTGGACCGGCTGCGCGCCCTGCTGCGCGATGCGCCCGGCCCGGTGCGGCTGCAGGTGGACCTGGTGGCGCAGCGGATCAGCGGACCCGGCTTCACCATGGCGTTCGAACTGCCGCCCGCCGACAAGACCGCGCTGCTGGACGGACTGGACGAGATCGGCATGACCCTGTTGCAGGCGGACGCGATCGCCGGCTGGGAACGGGCGGCACGGCCTTGGCTGCAGCACCTGCGGACGCCCCGGTGAGTGGTCCCGTGCATCCCGGCACGCGGCTGCGTCAACTCCTGGCGCAGCCCGAGATCCTAGTGCTGCCTGGTGTGCACGACGCGCTGTCTGCCCGGCTTGCGGCCCGCACCGGCTTCGACGCCGTGGCTTCCGGCGGCAACGCGGCCACCGGCACCCTGCTCGGCGCGCCCGATATGGGCCAGCTCGGCATGCGGGACTTCGCCGACCATTATGCGCGGATCACTGCCGCGGCGGGCATTCCCGTGCTGGCCGACGCAGATACCGGGTTTGGCGGCGTCCACAACGTTGCCCAAATGGTAAGGGCCTTCGAGCGGGCCGGGGTGGCGGGCCTGTTCCTGGAAGACCAGGTCACGCCCAAGCGCTGCGGCTACCTGGCGGGCAAGGCGGTGATCCCGGTGGCCGAGCAGCTCGCGAAGCTGCGGGCCGCGCTGGATGCTCGCAGGGACCCCGCCCTGGTGCTCTGCGCCCGGACGGACGCGCTCGCGGTCGAGGGCGTCGAGGCCGCTATCGACCGCGCGGGCCGTTACCAGCGGGAAGGCGTGGACATGGTGTTCGTGCAGGGGGCTGACACGCCGGCGCTGCTGGCGCGCGTGTGCCAGGCCATCCCGGGTTTTCATCTGGCCAACGTGTCGCAGGCCGGTGGCGGCACCGCGCTGACGGTTGCGCTGGCGCAGGATGCAGGCGCCTCCGCCGTGATGTTCCCGATCGCCGCCCTGCTCGCGGCGACGGCCGCGATGGAGCGGGTGTTCCAGGCCCTGCATCGGGAGCGTTCGCTCGGCACGGTCGCCGGGACCCTGATGCCGATGACGGACTACAACGAGCTGACGGGCTTGCCGGGCGTGCAGGCGGACGAGGATCGCTGGAGCCGCGGCAGGGACTGAGCCGGAACCAATCGGGCGACCGTGGCCGTTAGAGCCGCGGCGGAAAAGGGATGGAGCGATGAACCGGCACGGTATGAAAGAACTGCAGAACGTCGGGCTGGCCTCGCTCGGCGGGATGCTCGAGTACTTCGATTTCCAGGTCTATGTCTTCGTCGCCGCCGCCCTCAGCACCCAGTTGTTTCCGCCGGGCGATTCCGTGTGGACGAGTCAGGTCCAGGCCTTCGGCATCTTCGCCATCGGCTACCTGGTCCGCCCGGTCGCCGGCATGGTGATCGCCCACTTCGCGGACCGGATCGGGCGGAAGAAGCTGTTCGTCTTCACCGTCCTGCTGATGTCGGTGCCGACCTTCCTGATGGGCCTGCTGCCGACCTATGCCGTTGCGGGCTGGATGGCGCCGGCCGCCCTGCTGCTGCTCCGCATCCTGCAGGGCTGCGCGGTCGGCGGGGAGCTGCCGGGGGCCGCGGTGTTCATCTGCGAGCACGCGACACCCCGCCGCCTGGGTGTAGCCAGCGGTTTGTTCTTCGGCATGGTGAACTTCGGCCTGCTGCTGGGGGCCGCGGTGGCGTTCCTGGCTAAGGCGTTCACCGGCCTGCTCGACCCGGCCTGGGCTTCGCTAGCCTGGCGGCTGCCGTTCATCCTGGGCGGCCTGTCGGGGCTGCTTGCCGCCTACCTGCGCCGGCACTTGGCGGAATCGCCGATGTTCGAGCAGATCCGTGAGGAGCGGCAACTTTCCGCCCGGGTTCCGCTGGCCACGGTCCTGCGGGATTACCGCCGGCAATGCGTTTTCGCCGTCGTGCTGACATTCGTCTTCTCCACGACGCCGGCCATCTACTTCCAGTGGCTTCCCACCTACCTGATCGGCATCCGGCACGTTTCCACCGATGCCGTGTTCCTGGCCAACATCTGTGGCGTCACGGCGTTCGTACTCAGCATGCCGGCCTGGGGCGCCATGCGGGAGGTGCTGGGCTGGCCGCGCCTGCTGGTCACCGCCGGGGTGCTCAATGCCGGGTCGGCCATCTGGTTCTTCGCGCAGCTTCCGGCGCTCGAAGCGAGCCCGGTCGGGCTGGCGGCGGCGCTGGCCGCTGTGGGGGCACTGTGCGGCGTCACCCACTCCCTAATAGCGGGTTTGATCTGCGCCCTGTTTCCCACGGCCATTCGCCAGAGCGGCTTCGCATTCCCCTACAGCGTCGGCACCGCGGTCATCTCCGGACTGACGCCGCTAACGGTGGCCTGGCTGGTTCGCGGCTTCGGCCTGGCGGTGCCGATGTGGCAGGAGATCCTGGCCGGCATCCTGGTTCTCGGGCTCGCCTGGTCTCTGCGTTTCCTTCCGTTGTACCTGGGCGGGGACGCATCCCATTTGCCCGGTCCCACGCTCCAGGAGGCCGTCGGCCGCGCCAAGTGACCCGGTGCAGGAGGCGACCTCGTTCGAACATGTTGCGTGCCATAGCCATGAGGTGCCCCACCAGCGTCTTCCGGACCGAAGTAACCGGATATTTGGCAGGATGCTCAAAGCTGAGATTATCGGCATCATCATACTTCGAGAATGGTGGGATTTGCCCCCATCCCCGTCACCCGTTACCGTCCCCTCATGGTCAAGCCGCTATATGAGATCGCCGCCATTCCAGGTGACGGGATCGGACTGGAAGTCATAGACGCTGCCGTGCCCGTGATCCTCCAAGCAGCGACGCAGGCCGGTGTAACACTGCACGTGACACAGCACCCTGCCGGCGCCTTCCACTTCCGGGACACCGGCGAGGCGCTGCCCAAAGCCACCCTGGACGCCATTGGCGAAGCCGATGCCACCTTGTTCGGCGCAGCGGGCTGGCCCGACATCCGCACCGCGGACGGCACGGAGATCGCGCCGCAGATCAGCATACGCGAGCATTTCGGCCTGTTCGCCGGGCTGCGCCCCATCCGGCTCTGGCCCGGCGTGCCCGCCGTGCTGGCCCGCGGCGCCGTGGACATGCTGATCGTGCGCGAGCAAACCGAGGGGCTGTTCGCCGGGCGCCACGACCCCGCCGGCAATGACCGGGACAGCGCCACCGACCGCATGGTTGTGACCCGGCGCGGCTGCGAGCGGTTGTTCGGCTTGACCTTCGACCTAGCCCGGCGCCGTAAGGCCGCCGGCAAGCGCGGCCATGTCACCCTGATGGACAAGGCCAACGTGCTGCGCAGCCAAGCCTTGATGCGTGCGGTGTTCGACGAGGTGGCCGCCCATCATCCCGATATCGGCACCGACCGGATCTACATTGACGCCGGATGCATGCTGCTCGTCACCGACCCCGGCCGGTTCGACGTGGTGGTGAGCGAAAACCAGTTCGGCGACATCACCTCCGAGATCGCCGCGGGCGTGGGAGGCGGCTTGGGACTTGCGCCCTCCGCAGACCTGGGAAAAGATATCGGGGTGTTTCAGCCCAGCCACGGCACTGCGCCGGACATCGCCGGTCGAGGTCTTGCCAACCCGGTCGCAGCCATACTTTCAGGGGCTATGCTGCTGGACTGGCTGGCGGACCGGCATGGTGACGCCGGCTGCCGCGCCGCCGCGGCCAGCATCGAGGCTGCGGTGGGAGCCGTGCTCGCCGCCGGACCGCGCACGCGGGACCTGGGCGGCAGCGCCGGCACACAGGAAGTGACAGACGCCATCGTCGCGGAGCTGCCCGCATGACTGCTGAGGTGTTCGATTACGTGATCGTCGGCGCCGGCGCGGCCGGGTCGGTGCTGGCCAACCGTCTGACCGACGACCCGGCAGTAACGGTATGCGTGTTGGAAGCCGGGCCACCCGACCGCAACCCGTGGATACACATCCCGGCGGGCTTCACCAAAACCCTGTTCGACCCGTCCTGCACCTGGCAGTTCAAGACGGAGCCGACCGCGAACACCGCCGGCCGGCCTATCGCCACCACGCAGGGCCGCACCCTGGGCGGATCCAGCAGCATCAACGGCATGATCTACAATCGCGGTCAGCCAGCGGACTTGGACAGTTGGGCGCAGCGCGGCAACCGCGGCTGGGGTTACGCGGACATGCTGCCGTACTATCGCCGCACCGAGCGCCGGGTCGGCCTGGGCGACACAGCCAAGCGCGGGCGGGACGGCGCCATCCCCGTCACGGACATGGACTGGATACACCCGGTCAGCGAGGCGTTCATCGCCGGCGCCGTCGCTGCCGGCATCCCGCGCAACCCCGACTACAACAGCGGCGATCAAGCCGGGGTCGGCTACTTCCAGCGGGTGATCGAGCGGGGGCGCCGGGTCAGCGCAGCGCGGGCGTTCCTGAAACCCGCCCGCAGCCGGCCGAACCTGGACGTGCGGACAGACGCCCGCGCCCGCGCAGTCCTGTTCGAGAACAAGCGGGCCACCGGCGTCAGCTACCTCCATGCCCCGGACGCACCGGCAACGGTTGTCCACGCCCGGCGTGAGGTCGTGCTGTGCTCCGGCACGGTGAACACGGCGCGGCTGCTGCAAATCTCCGGCGTGGGACCGGCGGGCCTGCTGGGCAACCTCGGCGTGCCCGTCGTGCACGAGCTGCGCGGCGTGGGCGAGAACTTCCGCGACCACTACGCCGTGCGCTGCGTGGTGCGGGCGCGGCCCGGCACCGTCACGCTGAACGAGCTGGCCCGTGGGCCGCGCCTGGCGGGACAGGTCCTGCGTTGGGCCAGCGGGCGCCCGAGCATCCTGGCGCAAGCGCCGTCCCAGGTGCACGTGTTCTGGAAATCCTGGGACGGGCTGGATGCGCCGGACCTGCAATGCGTGTTCACGCCGGGCAGCTACCAGCAGGGGCGGACCTACATCCTCGACAGCTACCCCGGCATGACGGCGGGCGCCTGGCCGCACCGGCCGGAAAGCACCGGCTGGGTGCGTGCGCGCAACACCGATCCGTTCACCGATCCCGTGATCCAACCCAACTACCTGTCCGACGCCGGGGACCGCCGGGTGACGCTGGGCGGCATACGCCTGGTCCGCCGCTTGCTGTCCACGCCAGAGCTTGCGCCCTTCGTGGACCGGGAATCCCTGCCCGGCCCGGACGTGCAGAGCGATGACGAGCTGCTGGACTACGCCCGCGGCAACGGCACCACCTGCTACCACCTGATCGGCACGGCCCGCATGGGACCGGCCAGCGACGTCGGCGCCGTCGTGGACGACACCCTGCGGGTGCATGGGATGACGGGACTGCGCGTGGTGGATGCCTCCATCATGCCGTCCATGCCGTCTGCCAACACCTACGCCACCACGCTGATGATCGCCGAGCGTGGCGCCGACCTGATCCGGGGCAAGGAGGCGTTACCGGACAGGGACTAGCGTTTCTGCACGGTGGAGCTTGCCGGCCTCCAGGGTAGTAATACCAACTGGCAGAAGTTTTGACCTGTCAGAATGCAGCTTTCCACGGAATGCGAATGGCTGGGCACAGGTCAAAACTTTCGGCCGTGGTATAATACCAGGCGTCATCTACTCCAACCGTGTCCCGGTAAGCCTTGTAGGGCGTATAAGCGAAGCGCCATACGCCGCCCCACAGCACTGCATGGTAGCTAGGCGCTGAAAAGTGTCCGCCCTACAAAGGCCGCCAATACCAGAACGATCAAAGCAAGTGACGGCTGGTATAATACCAGCGGCCCTTCGCACTGACCCAAACGTCGCCGAGCCGTTATTGCGAGCCGCGCTTGCGGCGCGGAGGTCCAGGGCCGCAAACGCGGTCCTTGCCGCCATGGATTGCCGTGTCGCCGCGCTCCCCGCAATGACGAAAACGGTCAGAGCGAAAGGCGTCTGGTATTAGTAGCTCCGTTCCGGCAGGCTCAGCAACGGAAAGGCGCTATGCACCCGCGGCTCGGCCACCGGGTCCGCCCGGCGCACGTAGGACGCGTCCAACCCGGCAAAACTATCCAAACCCAGCAGCCCCAAGCATTCCTGCACCTCCAGCTCCAATAGCTCGACAACCCGGACAATGCCGGCAACGCCCGCCGCGGCCAGCCCATAGCAATAAAGCCGGCCAACCCCCACGGCGTCCGCGCCCAGCGCCATCGCCTTCACCACGTCCGTGCCCCGGCTGATCCCGCCATCAACCATGATCTTGGCGCGCCCCGCCACGGCCTGCACGACCTCCGGCAGCACGTCCAGCGATCCCAGCCCGTGATCGAGCTGCCGCCCGCCATGGTTCGAAACGTAAACCACGTCGATCCCCTCGCGGCAGCACAGCTCCGCATCCTCGGCGGTGGCGATGCCCTTCAGCATCAGCGGAATGGTGCAGCGCTCCCGCACCCGGCGCACCTGGTTCCAGCTCAGCCCCGCCTGATACTGCATCCCCGGGGTACCGCCACGCCAAGGCTTGGCAAAACGGTTGGCGATGTCCCGCTCCCGCCGCGAGTAGATCGCACTGTCCACGGTAATGCAGAACGCGTCGTATCCCGCATCAATCGCCCGGCGCACATGGTCGTCCACGAAATCGTCCCCGCCGCGCACATAAAGCTGGAACACCTTGGGCC
>CAXTOB010000034.1:0-25262 GCA_964245505.1 uncultured Acetobacteraceae bacterium
GGTCCAACCCGGTGGCGTCCATGCCGTGATCGGCCCCAACGGCGCCGGCAAGACCACCCTGTTCAACCTGGTCAGCGGCCTGGTCGTGCCCAGCGCCGGGCGCATCCTGCTGGACGGCCACGACGTGACCGCGCTGCCGCCGGACCGCCGGGCGGCGCTCGGGCTGGGCCGCACCTTCCAGAACATCCGCGTCTTCACGGGCATGACGGTGCTGGAGAACGCGTTGACCGGCCTGCACACCCGCCTGCGCGCCGGGCTGCTGACGACCGCCCTGCGCCTGCCGCGTTTCCGGATCGAGGAGCGTGCCGCCGTGCAGCAGGCCCGCGCCGCCCTGGACCTGGTTGGCCTGGCCGACCATGCGGACCAGCAGGCCGGCGCCCTGTCCTACGGCGACCAGCGCCGGCTGGAGATCGCCCGCGCCATGGCCCCCAACCCGCGCCTGCTGCTGCTCGACGAGCCAGCGGCCGGCATGAACCCGGCGGAAACCGAGGCTCTCGCCACCCTCGTGCGCTCCCTGCGCGGACGCACGACCGTGCTGCTGGTGGAGCACGACATGGGCTTCGTCATGGACATCTCCGACCGGGTGACGGTGCTGAACTTCGGCCGGCTGATCTATGAAGGCGCGCCGGCGCAGGTACGGGCGGAGCCGGCGGTGATCGAGGCCTACCTGGGCCACAAGGTCGCGGCCCAGCTTGCCGCCGGCGCCAAGTCCGGTGTCCGTGGAGCCGGGCTGCGAGACGCCGGATGAGCGCCGGGCTGGAAGTCGAGGGGCTGCAGGTCGCGTATGGCCGCACCGCCGTCCTGCACGGCATCACGCTGCGGGTCAGGGCCGGCCAGGTCGTGTGCCTGATCGGCGCCAACGGGGCGGGCAAGACGACGACGATGCGCGCCATCTCCGGCCTGGTGCGCCCGCAGGCCGGCCGCATCCGGTTTGGCGCGGACGACATCACCGGCCGCGCCGCCCACCGGATCGCCGCCGCCGGGCTGCGCCAGGTGCCGGAAGGCCGGCAGTGCTTCGCCGAGCTGACCGTAGCCGAAAACCTGCTGCTGGGCGCCTACCTGGTGCCCGGCCGGACGGAGATCGCCCGGCGGCAGGAGGCGGTGCTGGCACGTTTCCCCCGGCTGCGTGAGCGTCTGGGGCAGGCTGCCGGCTCCATGTCGGGCGGTGAGCAGCAGATGCTCGCCATCGGTCGCGCCCTGATGGGAAATCCGCGCCTGCTGCTGCTCGACGAGCCGAGTATGGGCCTGGCGCCGCTGTTCGTGGAGGAGATCTTCACGATCATCGCCGCGCTGAAGGCGGACGGGACGACGATCCTTCTGGTGGAGCAGAACGCCTCCGCCGCGCTGGAGGTATCGGACCATGCCTATGTGCTGGAAACCGGGCGCATCGTGCTGTCCGGTCCGGCGGCGGAAGTGGCGCAGGACCCGGCCATTGTGGCGGCTTACCTAGGGGGCTGATGCCGATCAAATCCACCGTGACGAAGGGTAACGTAGGCGGCACGCGGTGCCTGCTGGCCTTAAATTTGCCACCAAGCCGCACTATCTTCACGGCGTTGGGGCGGGGTGCCCCGTCCCTGTTAATAGGTGTCAATCATGACGCGCGTTGGTCGTCTTTTGATCGCTCTTCCTGTCCTCGCCATGACGGCAGCTGCGCCGGTGGCGGCAAATGCACAGTTCTATCGCGGTGGCTACGGTTACGGTGGCTATCGCGGCGGGTATGGCTACGGTGGCTATGGTTACCGTGGCTTCGGCTTCGGTGGTGCCTTCGTCGGTGGCGCGTTACTAGGCCTAGGCGTCGGCGCCTTGGCAGCGCGGCCGTACTACGCCGGGCCACCAGTCGTTTATGCAGCCCCACCGGTCGTTTACGCTCCCCCGCCGGTCTATTACGCCCCGGGCTACTACTACCGCTGACCAAATCCCCTCACCCTCCCCCTCTCTCTATGGGAGAGGGGGAGGGTGAGGGAAGCGGCAGGTACAACGCTGATCCGTCCCAGCCCCTGGCTGCACGGGCTCAAGCAATCCACACGGGACAAAACCTGCTCAAACCAGTTTTCGCCAAAACAGTGGATAGCTGGTGATCCAGCAGTCTAGTAAGCGGCCAGTGCTCCAGCCCAGTCCTCAATTGCCGCGCCCAACTGCTCCGGTGCATCAAGCGGAATCAGATGACGGCTACCAGCAATGGTATGAAGCACCGCACCAGGAAACAGGGGCATAGTTTCCCGCTCCTGCACCTCAGGGCCAAGTGCCTTGTCGTCGCTGCCAACCACCACCAGCACCGGCACGGCAACTAGCCCAGCCAAGGCACGTAGATCCTCCCTAGACCCCTCGTCCAGCCAAGCCAGCCATCCCTGCTTGGAAGCCCGTAGGTGGTCGGCAACGATCCTGTCAAATACCGGACCATCTTCGTGGCGGCTAATGGTGCGTGCAACGTCCCGCGCCGCCGCAGGGTCATTCCAAGCGGCGCGCAGCTTGGCGCGATCCCCATCCGTCATAGGTTCTGGCCCAGGCGGCGATGGGGCAACCAACACCAGCCCGCGCAACTCCGGCGGCCGCCGCGCAGCCATCGCCATCGCCACCTTGCCTCCCATGCTATGCCCGACAAGGATGCACCCATCCCGCAACAGCGGCATCGCATCGTCAGCATAGTCCGCCACCCGCATCGGCCCACCCGGCGCCGCATCGCCAAACCCGCGCAAGTCCGGCGCCGAGCAGTCCCCACCGAGCAACGCCGTCAGCGGATCCCAGGACCGGGCCGAGCCGCCAAAATAGTGCAGCAGCACCCAGTTGAATTGTCGCGCGGTCACACGGCTACCTTCAGCTCCGCCGGACGACTGGTCAGGTCCAGCATCTCGCCATGCGGCATCAGGCTGATCTGGCCAAACTCCTGCACCATGGCGCGGAACTCCGCCTCGACAAGGCGTGGCTTACGGTCCAGGTCATACAGGCCGCACTTGAACACCCGGTCGTTCTTCTCGGCCAACTCCGAATCCCAGTCCATCTGATCAATCAGGCTATACCAGGTGAAGCCCAGCACCGGCACGCCGTCGCCCCGCATCCGCATCACGTTGACCCACTGCTTCCACAACCAGGATGGCGCGGCGTCCGGCTCCTCCACATTGGTTTCGGTGTAGAACACCGGACGCTTGTAACGGGCGTAGTATTCGTGGGTGATGGCATACCAGCCCGCCACGTCCTCCGCCGGCATTATGCTGCCGTCGGGCTTCATGATCCGCTCGTTGCGGCCATAGTAGTCGTTGCCCATGATCTGGTGGCCCGGCGGCTCCCCCTTCATGAACCAGTCGTATTCCGCCCGTGTCAGCCCGTTGTCGCACATCCACATGCAGACCTCGCTGTCCGGCGGATAGGCATACAGCAGGTCGAGCGAGATGAACCGCTGCTTGTTGGACAGCCGCACCGCCGGGGACTGGATGGCGCGAGCCTCCCAGGTGCGCTCGGCGCTTTCGCTCTGCACGATGATGGCGTCGGGGCGCTGGCGCACGATGGCCTGGGTCGCCAGGATGCTGGCGGCGCACAGGTGCTTGAGCGCCGTGACGAAGGCGCGGTCGGATCTAAGTTGCTCGTTCCACTTCCCGTCCTTGGCGCTGATGCGGGCGGTGACGTAGATCTCGTTGACTGGTGTAAACATCCGGACATGCGGATAGCGTCGCGCCACGGCCTCGGCATACTCGGCGAACAGCAGCGGCAGGTCGGGGTTCTGGAAGTCGCCAATCCAGTCCGGCACGCCGAAGTGCAGCAGGTCCAGCATGGGGGCGATGCCCAGCCGCTGCATCTCCGCCATCGGCTCGTCGGCAAAGGACCAGTCATAACGGCCGGGGCCAAGGTGCATGGAGTAATACGGCAGGCCATAGCGCAGTACGCGCAGGCCCAGTCCGCGGGTCAGCTCCAAGTCCTCGCGCCAGCGGTCGTAATGGCCGCACTCAGCCAGCAGGTCGCGCCGGATGCCACCGGCAATGCGGGGATAGCTGCACTCGATGCCGGTGGCGAACATGAACTCACCGGCGCCTCCGGCCGGCAAGCCCTGGCCGCTGCGCCCGGCGGCGCCGCCAAGCTCGTCCCCGCCCAGGATGCCGTCGCCGAGCTTCCGCTGGATGCGGTCCAGAAATCCTGCACCCATGGTTTATCGCGCCTCCAGGAAGCGGTCCGCGGTACGGAGCGCGTTGGCCATGATGGTAAGCGCCGGGTTGCACGACAATGCGCTGGCGAAGACCGAGTTGTCGGCGATGACCAGGTTGCGGTGCCCGTGCAGCCGCCCATCCCGGTCCACCACGGCGTCATCGCCATCGCCCATCCGGCAGGTGCCGATGATGTGGGCGTAGCGGGGAAACGCCCAGGCGTCCCGTGCCCCGGCCGCGTCGAAGATTGCGCGCATCTTCCGCTCGGCATGCGCCGTCATCCGCAGCTCGTTCTCGCCGGCGGTGAAGTGGATGCGCGGCTTGGGCAGGCCGCGGCCGTCCAGCTCGTCGGACAGCTCGACGCGGTTCTCCGGATGCGGCAGGCAGTCGCCTAGGATGTTGATGCCCGCGACATGGTTGAACTGCTCCATGTGGTCCAGCAACGCCTGGCCCCACAGTCCGCGCCCACGGGCGACCTGGCTGGCATAGGTGACGGGCATGACGCCGATGGATTGCAGCAGGTAGCCGCCGGCGAAGTCGGCATCCTCCGGGCGGTGGGTGTCCTCGCTGATGAGGCCGCCGGGGATGCCCTTGCTGGGACCGACCCGCTCCGGGAAGCGCGCCCAGAGCTGCACGCCGGTATGCGCCATGAAGTGGTGCCCGACGGGGCCGCGGCCCAGCCGGTTCAGCAGCAGCAGGCGCGGCGTTTCGATCGCGCCGGCGCACAGAAACAGGGTGCGGCACCGCTGCCGGGTTTCGGCGCCGTCCTTGATCGCCACAACGCCGGTCACCTGCCCGGCGTCGTCAGTCTCGATCCCTGTCACGAAGGTTTCGGTCCGCAGCTCCGCCCCACGGGCGAGGGCGAGCGGGATGTAGGTGGTGTCCATGCCGGATTTCGCGCCGGTGCTGCACCCGGCCTGGCAGAAGCCGCGGTTGGTGCAGGCGGGGCGCAGGCCGTAGCCCTCCTGCTGCCAAGCCCGCGACACCGCGGCGTTGGCCGCCGGCGACGTGCGTATGCCCAGGCTGGCGCAGCCCCGCTGCATCAGCTCCGCCGCCCCATTCAGCGGCAGCGGCGGCAGGGGATAGGCCGGGCGCGGCGGTCCCCATGGATAGGGCGAGGGGCCAGACACGCCAAGGAACGCCTCGACCTCATCGTAGTAGGGTGACAGGTCGTCGTAGCCGATCGGCCAGTCCGCCCCAACGCCAAAATCGCGGCGCAAGTGGAAATCGTCCGGCTGCGCCCGCGGCACATAGGCAGTGTAGTGCAGCGTCGAGCCGCCAACACCGATGCCGGAGTTGTTGCGCCCGAATGCCACGGGGTCGCCGCCGGCGCTAAGGCGCTCGTCATTCCAGAACAGGGCGTCCTGGGCGCGTTCATCGGTGGCCCAGTCGCGCGCCGGGGTCCATTGCCGCCCGGCCTCGATCATCACGACGCTCAGGCCCGCACCGGCCAGGCGAGCGGCCAGTGGGGCACCACCGGCCCCGGTGCCGACGACGACGGCATCCACCTCGTCAGTGAAGGAGGGGCCGGTGAAGGGGGGCGTCAAGCCGGCTCCCGATCTTCGCGTTCGTTCAAACCGATGCGGGTCCAGCCCGGGCGGTCGGCGAACCCGACATAGCCAATACGCTCCTGCGCCAACGGGTGGGCGAAGAACACCTCCGTCGCCTCGGCCAGCAGTTCCTCGAAGAAGCGTTGCGACGGCATCGGCCAGGCCGGGCCGGTCGGTTTGCCCGCCTGCACCGCAGTCAAAACCTCGTCTTGCGCGGTGGGCGGCAGATCGGCGAAGGCAACGCCAGCCATGGCCTGGGACGCGCCGTCCAGCCCGGACAATCCGGCGCGCATCGCAGCGCCGTCGTCCGGCATCACGTCATAGCGCCAGCCATCCGACTTGCCCTCTGCCAGCCGTGCATCCATCGGTCCGGCGACATCAATCCGTGCGTCGGGCAGCAGCCGGGCACAGACCGCTTGCAGCGTGTGGAACTCCGCCGGGGTCAGGAAGCGCGGCTCGGCAACGGGCGGAGCATCCAGCCGGGCCAGAAGCGCGGCCCGGGTCGGCGGCGAGACATGCTCGCCTTGCAGCAGATCGCGAATTGTCAATCGCACTGTCCCATCCCGTACATTTGCAGCGCACTTCGGGTCGAACGCCCCGGCGTCAATCGGCAGGCCCGGCGAAAAGCCACCTCAGCCGACCTGGCCCGGCGCCAGCGGGCGGGTGCGGACCAGCAAATGCGGCTGCACGTCGCAGCACTTGCCGCGGTTCAAAGGGGCAGACAGCGGCAGTTGCGTCACCGTCGCATACAGCATCCGGTCGGGTCCAAAGGTCATGCTGTCCGGCCAGCGTGCCGTGGCGGGACAGGGCGGTACAGGCTGCTCCAGGTCTGATCCGGGTTGAGATCGCCGCGGCGCCACGCCGGAAATGTTCACAAGCCTATGCGGGCGCCGGTTGCGCGGCGGCGCCGTTGCGGTCAGCCTCGGCACGGCATCCCGGAGGCACATGGCATGGCCGAGTATGACCTGATCATCGAAGGCGGCACCGTCGTCACCGCATCGGACCAGTTCCGCGCCGACGTGGGCATACGCGCCGGGCGCATCGCCGCACTTGGCGAGCGGCTGCAGGGCGGCCCCGTGCTGGACGCCGGCGGCCTGCTGATCCTACCGGGAGGCGTGGACAGCCACTGCCACATCGAGCAGCTGCAGCAGGGCGGCGGCGCCGACGAGGAAACCTTCACCACCGGCAGCACCGCGGCGCTGGCGGGCGGGACCACCAGCGTCGTCACATTCTCCACCCAGTTCAAGGGCGGCGGCATCCTGCAGCCCCTAGCGGAATACCGGCGCCGGGCTACGGCAGGGGCGATGGTGGACTACGCCTTCCACCAGATCGTCACCGACCCCACGGACGCCGTGATACGGGACGAGCTGCCGCAGGTGGTGGCATCGGGCATACGCAGCCTGAAGGTGTTCCTGACCTACGATCCCCTGCACCTGGACGACCGGCAGTATCTCGCCGTGCTGTCGGCGGCCCGGCGCCTGGGCTGCCTGGTGACGGTGCATTGCGAGAACTATGACGCGATTGCCTGGCGCTCCGCTGCCCTGCTGGCCGATGGCCGGACCGCGCCGAAGTATCACGCCTGGTCCCGCCCGGCGGTGGTCGAGCGGGAAGCGACTCACCGCGCCATCGCGTTGGCGGAGCTGGTGGACACGCCCATCGAGGTCTTCCACGTGTCCTGTCCCGAGGCGGCGGAGGAGATTGCCCGCGCCCAGGCCCGCGGCGTGAAGGTGTGGGGCGAGACCTGTCCGCAATACTTCGTGCTGACGGCTGCCGACATGGACCGTCCCGGCTTCGAGGGTGCCAAGTTCATGTGCAGCCCGGCCCCGCGCGACGCCGCAGCGACCGCCGGGCTGTGGGATGCGATACGCATGCGGACGCTGGGGGTGGTCAGCTCGGACCACAGCGGATGGAGCTACGGCGGGACACGCGGCAAGCAGTCTGCCGGGGCGGACGCACCATTCACGCAAATCCCTAACGGCGTCCCTGGCCTGGCTGCCCGGCTGCCGATCCTATGGAGCGAGGGGGTAGCTACCGGGCGCATCAGCCCGAGCGACTTCGTGCGCCTGACGGCGACCGAGCCGGCGGCACTGTTCGGCCTGCGCGCGAAGGGCCGGATCGCCCCCGGAGCGGATGCGGACCTGGTGCTATGGGATCCCGACCGCCGCACCCGCATGACCAATGCCCTGCAGCAGCACATCATAGACTACACGCCCTATGAGGGCCTGGAGGTCACGGGCTGGCCGGTCGCAACCCTGCGCCGCGGCGATGTGGTGATGCGGGACGGAACGGTGTCAGCGACGCCAGGGTCGGGGCGTTACCTGCCTGTCGGACCCTATGACATGATACGCCCGCGTGGAGTGCTGCCGAACGGGTTCGACGCAGCTGCGTTTACGGCGGGGTAGGGCTTAGCGACGGCGTTCTGCGGCGCGGCGGCGGCCCGGCCATGTTCCGGGCGCAGCCGGTGCTCGGGTCAGACTCTGCCCGCAATGCCAGATGGCTCAGGCGGCTTCGGAGTATTCCATCTGGCTCGGCCAAAACTCGCCGGAGCCGGTGATGAAATGCCAGACCGTGGGCTGTTCCCGCTCCATCCGTGCCAGCATGGCGCCGAGATCGGCGACGGCCGGCTGACGCAGGCCGTGATACTCGACCAAGGGGCCGACGGGCGAGAAGTGGATGGCGGTCGTACGGAGCAGCCGGAGCAGGCTTCGTTCCATGACGGCGCACCAGTGGGTGACACCGTGATCCCGGCTCATGCGGACGGCGCCTTGAACAAGGCTGAGACGCAGCAGCGAGTCGGCCATGGCGTCAGATCCGCGGCGGTCCTTGGACACGGCGAACCGCGACACCTCGGCGGTGGTCGCTACTGGAAGCCCATCCAATAGGCCCGGCGTGCAAAGCTGCTGCGTCGGCAGGCTGCGCCGGACTCCTGAGAGCGGCAGGATCAGCCGGACCGTTCCGACAACCTCGCCATTGTGACGCTCCCGAACCACGGCATGGCTGGAATGCGCGTCAAACATATCGGTTTCCAGGCCGCCTGTTCCGGGCTCATATCCGCGTTCCAGGCAATAAACTTGGTGTCGCAGAGAGTAGGCCTCCTGGATCAACTCAGCTGAGTCGGCCACCTGCACTGCATATCTCGAACGAAAGCTGGACAATGCCGCCGAAACGTCGCCGATGTTCATCCTGTTATCCTCTCGGTTCCGTGAACGTGGGGTTGACCTAACAGCTACACGGACTTCAAGACAACTTCGGATACAGCAAAGACTGTAAGGTATGCTGAATTTAACAAAATCCTGGCCAGTGAGTGCCATAATATTAGGACACATGTCTTATTGATACGATTAATCCTGGTTGACGCATACTGTTCGTTGTAACGATTTATCACTGAGCCACTGAAGACAAACCTGTTTCCAGAACGATGTTGCAACGTATTCATTTTGAGGTTAGACTGAGCTTGCCGGATGGGATTGTGACGTCCATACCACATTGCGGCCGAACTGCTGGAAGCCCTCGAAGTAAATGGCCAACGGGGAACGCGTATGATATGTGGCACAATTATAAGGCATCCCGGGTTCGCTTGGTTTGCTGAACGACGGCTTGGCCGTGTGACTCAACGTGATGTCTTGCATCCTCGCACTTCCCAGGTTTGACCATGGCAGAACATGCTTTGAACGGATCGACGGCTTCCGGCGACTGCGCGGTGTTCCCGATCGCTGACCTGCAGTTTGCGTTGGCATGGTCGGATGCTGCGCCTGGGTTCGGCGGATGGCGGGTCGAGGTCGTCCAGATCAGCAGCGGCGAAATGGTGGACATCGTTCCGCCCGGGGCGGAGTTCCCGGTGTTTTGGGTTGTGCCCAGGAACGGGCATGTCGAGGTAATTTGGGAGCATTCGGCCGAAGCAGGGGGCGGGCAGGTGACGGTGGCCCGGCCATCCACGCTACGGGATGCGCTGTTGCTGCTATGCCCACTTAGCACGGAATGCCTCGCGGACATCGACCGCATCTTGGCCGACACGGCGACCATTGCCGGTGACTGGGCATAATCCCAGCCGATACGGCTGGCGGCCCAAGAGCAAGTCGATCCGTCGTTGATCGCGGAATGGCCTGAAAAAGCGGCGACTGGTGTCGCTTCCTGGCGTCATTCCTACGGAAATCTTCCTGTCACACTCTGCGTTAAAATCGTGATGGATACCAACAGTGGCACAAAGCGTGCGGACAGTCGAAGATTTCGGGCCGCCTCCTCCACCAGCCGCAGGTGAGCAAGCCAGCGGACACGGCATGTTCCGCAGGATCGCCGCCGTCCCAGACCTGCAGCCGCTTGCGTCAGATGACATTTGGCGTGTTGCTCTCGAAGGTGAGAGCGTCATCCGTGTCGTCCGCTTCCGTACTGAGGGCGGGGGAGCACGGTGGGAGCTGTTGGCGATGGGAGACCTGACGGACGAGCAGCTCGACGCCTACGAAGCAGCAGTCTCAGGTATGCATGAGGGACCTTCCGACATCCCGTCCGCCTTGGGCATTTAACGTCGCATCCGCCAGGGCAGGGGGCGACAAAGCCGGAGCATTCGTGGCAAGGGCTGCCGTATTCTGCAAGGACCTGCCGACATGGCGATCACAGCCCAGATCATCTATCAGCCTTATGTCTCCGGCGCCCGCGGCGCCCTGAAACCCGGTATCCCCATCGTGTGCCGCACTGCTGATGAAGGCATCCGGCGTGCCGAGCGTGCGCTGGCCGGCGGCAGCATACTAGGCGCACGCGTCGTACGCGTGCATCACGACGCCGACGCGGACGAATTCGGCCCTACAGAACACCTGGGCGCTTTCGGTCAGGTGCCGGAGGATGCGGCGGGATAGCGCTCGCACTCGCGGCATCGAGCGCCGGATCCGTTGCAGCAGATGTCATGCTGCTTCACTGTCTGCCAATGGACATGAAACCCGCCGAAGCCGTTGTTCAACCGCCCTCCCGGGCTGAACTTGCTACATGGCGCTTGCATGATTTTCTGTCGGGAGGATGCATTGCGCCCTCGTCATCCTGTGCACCGGCCGGCCCGTGCAGTTCGAGCTGACGCGGCGAGGGGTATTCACAGCCACCACGATGCGGCGCGGCGGAGGGAGAGGGAGCAGGACAGGCGTCGTCCACGACTGTCATTGCGGCGGGCGTGGCGGCATGGCAATGCAGCCGTCTGATCCCACCAGTATCACGCAAGAAAGGTCCACATGGCCGCCAACAAGCATATCCTGGTTCTTCCTGGCGACGGCGTGGGTCCGGAGGTCATGCGCGAGGTCCGGCGCGTGATCGACTGGATGGACCGGCGGCGCCGGGTCACATTCGACATCACCGAGGACCTGGTTGGCGGCGCCAGCATTGACCACCGCGGCACCCCGATCACCCCAGAAGTAGTGCAGCGCGCCAAGGCCGCCGATGCCGTGCTGTTCGGCAGCGTCGGCGGGCCGCGCTGGGACAAGCTGGGCTTCGACATGCGGCCGGAGATCAGCATCCTGACTTTGCGCCGCGAACTCGGCCTGTTCGCCAACCTGCGCCCGGCCGTGGTGCTGGACCCCTTGGTGGATGCAAGCTCGCTGAAACCCGAGCTGGTGCGCGGCCTGGACCTGATGATCGTGCGGGAAAGCACTGGCGGCATCTACTTCGGCGAGCCGCGTGGGGTCGAGATGCTGCCGGACGGGCAGCAGCGCGGCTACAACACCGAGAGCTACTCCACGAGCGAGATCGAGCGGGTAGCCCGTGTTGGCTTCGACCTCGCCCGCAAGCGGCAGAACCGCCTGTGCAGCGTGGAAAAGGCCAATGTGATGGAGAGCGGCCTGTTGTGGCGCCAGGTCGTGACGGCGCTGCATGAGCGTGAGTATGCCGATGTCGCGCTGACCCACATGTATGCCGACAACTGCGCCATGCAGTTGGTTCGCAGCCCCAAGCAGTTCGACGTGATCGTCACCACCAACCTGTTCGGCGACTTGCTGTCGGATCTGGCCTCCATGCTGACGGGCAGCCTGGGGATGCTGCCATCCGCAACCCTGGGCGCCCCGGACTCCAGCGGCCGGCGCCATGCGCTGTATGAACCGATCCATGGCAGCGCGCCGGATATCGCCGGCAAGGGCATCGCCAATCCGATGGCGCAGATGCTGAGCTTCGCGATGCTGCTGCGCTACTCCTTCGACATGGAGGAGGACGCGGCCCTGATCGAGCGCGCCTGCACCAACGTGCTGGCCAGCGGCCTGCGGACGGCCGACGTGATGGGGCCAGGCACCGCGAAGGTCGGCACGTCGGTCATGGGTGAGAGCGTGCTGCGCGAACTGGAGAAGCTGTCGGCTTGACGAGCCTCTACATCGACGCCGACGCCTGCCCGGTGCGGGAGGAAGCGTTCCGCGTCGCCACCCGGCTGAACCTGCCGGTGCTGGTGGTGTCCAACGGCTCCCGCCCGATCCGCCCGCCGGGCCTGCCGAACGTACGCATGGTGACGGTCGGCGGCGCGCCCGACGAGGCCGATGACTGGATCGCCGAGCGGATTGGCCCGGCGGATGTGTGCGTGACGGCGGACATTCCCCTAGCCTCACGCTGCCTGGCTCGTGGGGCGCGGGCGCTGTCGCACACCGGGCACGTTTGGACGCCGGACAACATTGGATCGGCGCTGGCTGGGCGGGAGGTGGCGCGGCACCTGCGGGAGATTGGGGCGCCGGGGGTCGGACACCCGCCGCTGACGAAGGCGGACCGATCGCGGTTCTTGTCGGCGCTGGATACAGTGGTGCAGGCGGCGTTGCGCCAGCCTCGGCCCAGCGTCCAAAGTTAGGGTGTGACGGTTTCCAAGTTCCAGATTGCGCGTGGTTACAATTCACGCGACTACAAACGAGCGAACCGCTATCTCGCCTCTGGGACTCTGCGGCCATTGTGGCAGGTGTTGCTGAACCGGGAATTTTGGCGGCTTGCAGCGCCACCTACGAGTCACTGACCGGTCGGTTGGACGAAGCGGTGGCCCTACTACGCTACTGCACAGGTATGGCGGAATGGATACCAAGCCAGACGCAAGGCTGTTCTGCTAAGGGGCTATGTCACCTAGACGATATTCGACGAAGTAAAGGGCTGCTCTGTCTGCCTCCGGGAAAGGGCTGGGGTGAGGAGTTGGGGAAACAACCAAGCAGCTGATCACCCGCAGCACTGGAATGGCGCTGACGGTGCGCCACTCGGGGTTCCAAACCTTCTCACCCCCTGTCAAACTATCTTGTGGCTTGACCGCAGAGTGAAAAGGGGCGGGACAAATACGCGTTAAATTCCCTCGGGCCGGTTCGCCGGGTTTTGATCGCCGTGCAGCTGTTCCTCACGCGTCATTGGCGTTTCGCGCCACTCTCCCTGATCCGACACGCTGTTGCCTGGGAACTCGCCGAGGTTCTCCTGGATGCTGGCTTCCTCGACCATGACACCGGGGATTGGTTCGTTCTTGGTCATGGGGTTCGGCAATTGTCCGGTGCCTGCAGAGTCTTCCATACGAATCAACTCGTCGGCGCGTTCCTTGTAGTCGGCCATCTTGTCCGGTGGACTGCCGTCCGCCTCCCAAAGCTGTGTCGCGCGGGCGTCTATGCGGCCCTGGCGCTCGGGCGTCATTTCCAGTGGATTGTCGGACATGGCGGCGTCTCCTGCAGGTATAGGCGGTGATAGCGCGGCAGCACCGGGCCGGGTTGCGCGGGGTGCAGCCTTCTCCCACGGCGAGCGTTGGATCGGCTATCATAGCCTAGAAGGAGACCGTTATGCCCCAAGCCGACATGCCGACCAACACACCTCAGGATGCCACCGTGCGGACCGGCGGGGCCGACAGCATCGCGTCCGGTGCGGCGGCAGGCTCGCCGGAGCGTGAGGCAAATGCCCGCGTGCTGAAGCGCAAGGCGCCGCAGCCGCGGGAGCAGGGGGCGACGCTGCCGACGCCGGGCTTCCCGGCGGTTTGGAGCATTGCCGGGTCGTTCGCGCTGGTTGTCATCGTGGTGATCGCGGCGCTGATCGCTGGGCCGTACTAAGAAAATGCCGGCGGGCCCGGGCGCGAGGCGGCCGGGCTCACACACTGTGATTGCCCGGTCACAAACGAGGAGATTGGTAGGATATTAGGGTGCAAGGTTCGCGGCGCATAGTTATTTTCCTTTCTTGTATTGGATGTTCCGCCTGCACCACAATCCAACCATCGGATTTGCGCATTGATTATGTTTCCCTGATCGACAGGTCTCAAATGCGCGAAATGCCAAGAGCTGTCCGGCTAGGTCGGCGTAACCCGGACGGGCTTATGGTCGCGGTAAGTAGCGGCATCAGCCAAAGCGGCCCAGGCTCGAAGGAGCCGGGTTACTTCTATAGTCACTCGTATTTCTGTGATGATGCGGAGAAGGCGGGACTGGGCAGTTCTGCGGCATACAAGAGAGGCCCGTCGATCGAGGGGCAAACAGAGAGCAACCGGTGGTTATATGCGATAATCTTTGATGTAAATAATCGACAGTTGCTGGTAGGCGGTCCCTCAAGTGGAATGCGAGGGCCTGGCATCCGGGTGTACGATCTACGGGTAGATCGAAGAGATATCTGCCTTTATATGGAGGAGCCCGGCTATGGTCCGTATGTGTCTAATATCGTTCGGGTTACCACAACTATGATCGACGACGCTTTGGCGAAAGGAGTGATACCTTCTCCAGGGCTTTCCCTATACTGAGGGCCTAGGCAGGCTTGCGCGGCCTGTCACACAGATGGCCTGCGGCCGTGTCAGACCGCGCTAGACCCGCTGCAACGCCCGGTGAGGAGCCGGCGGAAGCACCGCGTTCAGCGCGTCCCCGGGCCGCACAGCCCCACCCCGCCGCACCACGCCCATGATGCCAGCCCGCAACACTAGGCTGCCATCGGCCGCATGGCCCAACACGGCGTTCATCAGTCCCGGCTGATACCGGTTCAATTGCGCGCACGGGTTCCGCAAGCCCGTCACCTCCACCACCGCTGCACCCAAGTGCAGCAGGGTGCCGCATGGCAATGCCAGAAGGTCCAGCCCAACGGTTGTCACGTTCTCACCCATGCTGCCAGGGTCCACCCGGAAGCCCTTTGCCGCGAGCTCCTCATGCAATTCGGCGGCGATCAGGTGGACTTGGCGCAGATTGGGTTGGGTCGGGTCTTGGCGGACGCGAGAGCGGTGCTTGACCGTGACGCCCTGATGCGCGTCGCCACGCACGCCCAGCCCAACCTCCAGCACAATCTCGGGCTGCACATCCTTGCTGAAGCTGTGCGTGCCGCTGCTGGCGACAGCGGCGACGCTGGCGGTCACAGCAGAATCAGGCCGCCGCGCAGACCCTTGGCCACCGCCTCTGCCCGGCTGGTGGCGCCCAGCTTGATGAACACGGCTTCCAAGTGGAACTTCACCGTGTGAGCGCTGATGCCGAGGCGTCGGGCGACGGCCTTATTGCTCAGGCCCTCGCCCAGGCAGGTCAGCACATCCAGCTCCCGCGGCGTCAGTATCGGGCGGGTCGTATCCTCTGTCAGCAGGTCGCCGGGCAAGCTGACCCGCAGCCCGGCGGCAACGGCACGAAGGGCGGCGTCCAACTGCACCGCCGACAAACCGGTGGGCAAGGTGCTGCCGGTGTCGTCCCCTCGTCCGGCCAGGCGCAGGGTTGGCGCTCCGGCATCGGCTAGAACCACGTCCGCCGTCTCGGCCGCACGCACCGCGATGTGGCCAGCCAGGGCCACTCGGGCGGACAGGTCGGCATGGCGCACCGCATCCTGCGCCACCACCGCCACCAGCAGACGCCGCTCCGGCAGCGGCCCAGCCAGGAATCCGGCGTCGAGCATCCCGGCGACGTTCATCGGGCGGCCTTCGTGGCAGTGGCGTGCAGGTCGGGCATGGTCGGCAAGATCCTAGCCATCGCAGGTCAATTGTTCCCGGTATATGTGGCACATTAGTGGCAGCTTCACCCCTCGTAATATGGGGAGGGTCACGGAGTTGCCTTAAAGCTGGCCTACAGGCCACACATTTGCGCCCGCTTCAACCGGAGACGTTCCATGTCCGCCATCATCAGGGCTGCCCTACTCGCCGCCGTGCTTGCCGCCGCGCCTGTCGCGGGCGCCCTGGCCGCTGGCGACGACCCGACCCGGGTGGGCGACGTCAGCACCACCTTCCGCGTCCTGGGCCGCAACGACAAGATCGTGGTGGACCGCTACGACGATCCGAAGGTGCCGGGGGTGAGCTGCTACGTGTCCCGGGCGGAGACCGGCGGCATCAAGGGCTCGGTTGGCCTGGCGACGGATCCCAGCCGGTTCAGCCTCGCGTGCCGGGCCACAGGTCCGCTGCAGATGCCGGACAAGCTGCCGGGCAACGAGGTGGTGTTCGGCGCCTCGGCCAACTGGCTGTTCAAGGAGATCAGGGTCACCCGCATGTGGGACCCGGCGAAGCGGGTGCTGGTTTACCTCGTATGGTCCACCCAGGCACTCAGCACCGGCGGCAGCCCGTATAACAGCGTCAGCGTCGTGCCGGTCGCGGCGCCGGCGCCGTAGGCGGGCTTACCCCAGCCAGACTCCACACGGCCCAGGTGCCACTCTGCCCGGCCGCGCCCATTTGCGCTGATTGGCTGCCTTCTCAAAGCTGGGTGATGCCGCCGTCCGCAACCAGGTCAATGCCCGTGCTGTAGCTGCTTTCGTCGGAGGCGAGGAACAGGATGGCAGACGCCATCTCCTCGGTCCGGCCGATGCGGCCGAGCGGCGTGATCTGCTTGAACATCGCCCGAAAGCCATCGGCGTCCTCTTTCGTCGCGAACTGGCCCTCGATGATCGGCGTCTCGATCAGTCCCGGGCTCAGGTTGTTCACCCGGATGCCTCGGCCCTTCAGGTCGGCTGCGAAACTCCGCGCGAACGACCGGATGGCCGCCTTGGTGGCGGCGTAGGTCACGTAGCCGGGCTCGCCCTTCATGTGCGCGCCTGAGGATACGAGGACGATTGCGCCGCCGTCGCGCATCAGCGGCACTGCTTTTTGGATGGAGAAGAACGTCCCACGGGCGTTGATGCCGAACATCTTGTCGAAGTGCTCGGGAGTGACCGCCGAGGGAGGCACGATTTCCGCAAAGCCGGCGCTGGCGACGAGGATGTCGAGCTGGCCCTTTTCGCTGCGCACCTGGTCGTATAGCCGGTCGAGGTCGCCGAGGTCGGCGATGTCGCCCCGGGCAACCGAGACATTCCGTCCGATCGCCGCCTTGGCCTGGTCGAGTTCCGCCTGACGCCGGCCGGTGATGAAGACAAAGGCGCCTTCCTCAACGAACCGCTTGGCGGTCGCAAGCCCGATGCCGGTGCTGCCGCCCGTGATGACGGCGACCTTGCCTGCAAGTCTGTCGGCCATTGTGACTGGCCCTTTCATGGGTTGAGAAAATTTAATTGACAGCTTTGAAGTTCAGCTTTTCTGGAAGGCGGGGAGCCCCGGGCGGTTACATCCCGCTGCCGCCGGCGACGCGCAGCGACTCACCCGTGATCCAGCTCGCATCGTCGGAGGCCAGGAAGGCGACTGCAGCCGCGATGTCTTCGGGTTGGCCCGCGCGTCCCAGCGGCATACTCGCGACCGTCGTTTTCTCGAATTGACCGCCAGCCAGACCGCCGGAGAACGTGCCTTCGGTGATGACGAAACCGGGGTTGACGCCGTTGACCCTGATCTTCCGGGGGGCAAATTCCTTCGCCAGAGATTTGGTGATCGAGTCGACTGCGCCCTTTGTGCCGACATAGATGGCAGCGGCAGGCGGCGCGAGCGTGCTGACCACGGAGCTGATATTGACGATGCTGCCGCCGGCAGCAGGGAATAGCGGAAGCGCAGCCTTCGCCGTCAACAACAGGCCCAACACGTTGGTGTCGAAGTGCCGGCTGAACTCCGCAACCGAGAGGCTTTCGGTTGGCCCGAAAGCATAAACGCCTGCATTGTTGACGAGCACATCAACACGGCCGAAAGCCTTGCGAACCTCTTGAAACAACCGGGTCACGTCGTCCTCGTTGGCCACGCTTGCGCCAATGGCGATGGCCTTGCCGCCGGCCTGCACGATCTCGCCGACAACCCGGTCCGCGCCCTCCTTGCTCGACGAGTAGTTGACGACAACCGACGCGCCCTCTGCCGCCAGCCGTTTCGCGGTGCCCGCGCCGATGCCCTTCGAGGCGCCGGTGATGACGGCGATCTTGTCGGTGAACCTTGCCATGGCAGCACTCTCCTAATCACAGTGGAATTGGAGGGGTCGCTCCAATAATACCGCAGATGGAGCGGCGCGACCTGCAATCAAGGAGACTTTTGAAGCGGCAGCAACAATTACCGAGCGGCTGCCTTGGCGGGGTGCAGCCAGTGAATCCTGCCCTGGGCAAGATGCCTATTTCGTGAGGGCTTAGCCCACTGAAGATTGCGTTGGTGACCCTGGATGATTGCCCGCGGGCTCACCCGGCACCGAAGGCCAAGCACGCATGCCGACCTCAACGATGTCCAGAAGACGCTCGCGGGACGCTCCGTCGCGGGCCTGGACGACCATGCCGCGCGACAACGCGCTGAAAAAAGCGGCCAGCGCCTCGACATTCGTATCCTTTGGCACGTCGCCTTCGTTGATGCCTTTGCGGATGCGATCGGCCATGGCCGACTGTACGGCCCCCCGGTATCCTGCCATCCTATTCCGCAACGCGGTGAGCGCAGGCGGGACGTGCGTGCCGGCCAGCGAGATCATGCAGCCGGCGGGCATGTCGTCCAGGGTGGCCTCTCGGGCGGTCGCTTTCATAAGCTCGTGGAAGGCGGTTTTTGCATCCGTCGCAGCGCCGAGTTCCCCGGCGAACCACTCGCCCGAGCGCACCATGAAAACCTCCGTGGCCTCCTGGTATAGCCGTTCCTTGCTGCCGAACGAGTTGTAGAAGCTGGACGGGCTGATGCCCATGGCGGCGATCAGGTCGTCGAACGAGGTGCCTTCGTAACCACGCTCCCAGAACAGCTTCATCGCCTGATGCAGAGCAATGGAGCGATCAAAGTTCTTGGGCCGGCCACGGCCACGCTTCGCGCTCCCGCTTACTGCTGCTGCCATTGCTCCGACCAACTCCCGCAGGCCCCCATGACCTGGGACATCTATTATAGGAGTTAACGCTCCAAAGTAGAAGCGATTGGGGCTAAGTGTTTTTGTCGCCCGCTTCCACCAACTGCGGCCCTCAATTGGTTCTCGGGCGGGACCATGTTTCTTATGGTGTGACCTCCCCCGTCTGGCAGCGAAAGATGCAGGCGGGGGGGAGGCCGGTCGCACAAGCCGGCAAGGCAAGCCGGATTGCCAAGCTGAGCGCCGCCGGGTTTTGCGTTGGGTTGTCGTCGCGCTTCCTGGCCCGCTTGGCTATTCGTCGTTTCCAACCGGAGCTGGTCCTGGAGGCGGCATGGTGGAGCGGGACGCTGAAGCCCGGCCCACACGTGCACCTGTGCCGTGCAACCGACCGGGTGCCGCTTAACCTCCTACCATCCAGCGCGCCAGCGGCGGCACGACCAATGCGGTCACGACGCCGTTCAGCCCAATGGCAAGGCCGCCATACGCGCCTGCTGTCTCGTTCAGCAGCAGGATACGCGCTGTTGCCAACCCGTGCGCCGCGGTGCCGGCGGCAAGCCCGCGCGCCCGCCAGTCCGTGACCCCCGCCAGCCGCAGCAGCGGCGGGCCGAGCATGATGCCCAGCAGGCCTGTCAGCAGCACGAACACCGTGGCCAATGATGGATTGCCGCCGATTTGCTCGGCCACACCCATCGCGATCGGCGTCGTCACCGACTTCGGCGCCAGCGACAGCACGACCTGGCGCGACCCGCCCAGGGCGCGGGCTACCAGCATGGCGCTGCCTGCGGCGGTTACTGCGCCCGCTAGTACCGCCGGCAGGATCGCATGGGCGTTGCGCCGTATGCTGCCCAGGGCGGAATGCATCGGCACCGCGAGCGCCACCGTCGCCGGGCCGAGCAGGAAGTGGATATACTGCGCGCCTTGGAAGTAAGCGGCGTAGGGCGTGCCCGTCAGCAGCAGCAGCGCCGACAGCAGCAGGATGGCGAGCAGCACCGGGCTGGCTAGGGGATGCCCCCGCGATAAGCGGCTGCACGCCTCGGCCACCTGCCAGGCGACCAGCGTACTGACCAGGCCAAGCAGCGGCGTTGATTCCAGGTAAACCCACAGCACCCCGAGGCGGGGCGGCATCAACCTTTCACCGGGACAACCGCTGCATCACCCATCCCGTGACCACGAGGGCTAACGACGTTGACACCAGCAACGCCCCGGCAATGGCCAGCCAGTCGTCCCGCAGCGCATCCAATTGCGTCACCACGCCGACGCCGGCGGGCACGAACAGCAGGGACAGGTGGCGCAGCAATCCGCCGAAAGTGTCCCGCATCGCCTGGTCCGGGCCGCCGCGCCACGCCAGCAGTCCCAGCAGAATCAGCAGGCCCAGCACCGGGCCGGGCAGTGGCAGGTCCAACCCGCGGGCCAGAAGCTCGCCGACGAACTGGCAGAGGATCAGCGTCGTCAGCGAACGCAGCACGCTAGGGGACGCCTGCGACCTGGCGCCTCATTGCGACTGGAGCGGCATACGGAGGTTGAAACCTGCGCCAGGCTTCGCCCGCCGGTCGGTTTCTGCGGCCGAGGTGGAGCCGGGCGAGAAGCCCTCCCCGCGGTAAAGCTCCTTGCGGGTGAACACTCCGGGCGCGAGTTCGGCTGAGTTGCTGGCACGCGGACCGGCTGGGGCTTCGTAATCACGGTTGGGCAGTGGCGCCGGCTGGAACTCACGCGAGGTCGGGCTGGACTGTGGCGTAGAGGGTATGGGCAGCAGCGGCGAGGCTTGCGGCTGCGCCTGGAGCACGATGCCGCGCCCTTGTCCAAGAGCGGCCGCGGGCGCCCCGGCCAGAAACGCCGCAGTCAGCAGTGCCGCTTTCATAGCGCTGCCTGTGGCCGGGTTTCCGGCGAGGTGCCCCGGAGATCGGAGACGGGGTTTGTGGCTGGTGCGCCAAGCGGCCCGGTACCAGCCTCGCGCCAGGCGTTGAGCGACCAATGTACTGACGGAAATGCCAACTCGTTCCACGGGATGTCCTCCCAGTCGAAAAGCTTGACGTCGAGGCTTTCGACGCCGGGGGCAAAGCTCGGACCGTCGGCGAAGGCGCCGCGGAAAATGACCTGGACTTGGCCGATCCGGCTGATGCTGTAAAGCGCAAGGGTGCCGTCGAGCCGGATAACTGCGCCGGCCTCCTCGAACGCTTCACGTTGCGCGCCTTCGGCGAGGGTCTCGCCATGTTCCAGGTAGCCTGCTGGCAAGGTCCAGAAGCCGCGTCGCGGCTCGATAGCACGGCGGCAGAGCATGACTTGACCGTTGTGTGCGACGACCGAACCTACGACTATCTTTGGATTGTCATAGGCCACCCATCCGCAAGTGTCGCACACAGCACGCTGATGCGTGTCGTCTGGCGGTACGCGTGTCGTGAAAGCAGGCATATCTTAGGGTGAGGCGCTGCCCCCCGGCGATCAAGCGCCGCGCGGAGAATTGATTGTCAAACTTGAAGATTGAGCAGGGAACCCCGTGGTGTGTTGCCGGGCGGCACCACTCCTGGCTGGGTGCCGGACTGAAGGCGCAGCGTGGGAACAGCCTGGGCCGACTGCGGCACCAGGTCCCGTACCGGGCGGACCGGGGTAGGGCGGCTCGGCGCCGCGACGGTGCCGGAGAAGGCGGACAGGGAGCTGGAGTGGATCATGCCTGGGAGGATAGCAGGGGGATGATTAATGAAGTGCTGATGTTTGGCGGTTGGGCAGCGGCGGTGCTTGGGGTGGCTTTGCTCGTTTGGACGACATGGTTTGCTGCGGTGCCGTCAAGGCCCGTTACCCCGCCGTAAAACCGTCTTATGGTTTGATCCCGGCGGGGAGGGAGTTCACGTGGCGTAGATTACCTGGCGTAGTCTGGGCACTCGCGGTCCAGGACGCGCTTTACGCTATCCAGGTGCAGGCGGGCGGACTCGTCGCCGCCGGACTGCATCTGCCGCGCCGTTGCCTCTGCCACGGCGTCCGGCACCGGGCGCAGGGGGCGACCGGTGCTGAGCGCCAGGCGCTGCACCTCGCACGCGCGTTCCAGGTAATACAGGTCGTCCCAGGCCGCGTGGATGCTGCGGCCGAGGACCATGATGCCATGGTTGCGCATGAAGGCCACGTCGGCGTCGCCCATGCTGGCGGCGATGCGGTCGCCCTCCTGCTCATCGTGCGCCAGGCCGTTGTAGTCGTCGTCCACCACGGTGCGGCCGTAGAACTTCAGTGCGGTCTGCCCGGCCCAGGCCAGCGGCGGGCCGTCCAGCATCGCCAGCGCCGTCGCGTTCGGCATGTGGGTGTGGAACGCCACCCGCGCCCGCGGCAGGCGCAGGTGCAATCGGGCATGGATATAGAAGGCGGTGATCTCCGGCACCCCTACGCCGGCCACCACCTTGCCCGCGAAATTGCAGACCAGTAGCCGGGAGGCCGTGACCTCGCCAAAGCCCCAGCCGTAGGGGTTGACCAGGAATAGCTCGTCGGAACCGGGCACCATGGCGGACAGGTGGTTGCAGATGCCCTCGTGCAGGCCCAGCCGGTGGCAGGCGCGGAAGCACGCCGCCAGGTCCACGCGGGCCCGCCACACGGCGTCCCGGTCCAGGGTGTTGCTCAGGGTGGACGCCATCGGGGCCTCGTTGCACGGGGGTTGCGGTTGCGGGCGGCGCGCGCATGATGGCCCGGCGCAAACAGGGCGGCAATCTATGGACGGCACTATCTCGCAGGCTTCCCAGACTTCAGCTTCCCAAACTCCGGCGGCCACCAACCGCCGGGTCAACGGCGTGCGGCTGTGGGACAGCCTGCATGAGATGGCGGCTATCGGCGCCACCGCCAAGGGCGGAGTCCGACGCTTGGCACTGTCCGACCTGGACCGCCAGGGCCGCGACCGCTTCCGCGAGCTGTGCGAGGCCGCAGGTCTGCGGGTGCGCGTGGACGCCATTGGCAACATGTTCGCCCGGCGTGAGGGCGCCGACCCCAGCCGTCCCCCCGTGCTGTTCGGCAGCCACCTCGACAGCCAGCCCAGCGGCGGCAAGTTCGACGGCGCGCTGGGCGTGATGGCCGGGCTGGAGGTGATCCGGACCCTGGACGATCTGGGCCTGCAGACCGATGCTCCGCTGGAGCTGGTCAACTGGACCGATGAGGAGGGCGCCCGGTTTGGCCGCAGCCTGATGGGGTCGGGTGTTTGGGCCGGCGTGTATGACGCGGCTGTGTGCGAGGCGGCCACCGACCTGGATGGCGTGACCGCCGGCACGGCGCTGGACGCCATCGGCTACCGTGGGCCGGAGCCGGCGCGGCCCTTTGCCGCCGATTCATACTTCGAGCTGCATATCGAGCAGGGGCCGATCCTGGAGCGGGAAGGCCGGCAGCTCGGCATCGTCACCGGGGCCCAGGCGCAGGTGTGGTGGGACGTGGTGGCGACGGGGCAGGACAGCCACGCGGGCACCACTCCGCCGGGTGCGCGCAAGGACGCGCTGGTCTGCGCCGCGCGGATCGTGGACCTGGTGGACCGCATGATGCGGGCCCGCGGCGAGGACGGGCGCGGCACGGTGGGGCAGATGCAGGTGCTGCCCAACAGCCGCAACGTGATCCCCGGTGAGGTGCGGTTTTCCGTCGAGTTCCGCCACCCCGATGGGGCGGAGATCGAGCGGCTGGCGGTGGAGTTCCCGCGGGAGGCGGGGTTGATTGCTCGGGACTGCGGCGTGCGGGTTGAGATGCAGGAGCTGCTGCGGATACCGGCGCAGCCGTTCGACGCCGGGTGCGTGGAGCTGGTGCGGCAGGCGGCGGTCCGGCTGGGGTATTCGTCGCGGGAGATTGTGTCGGGCGCCGCACACGACGCGGTGTATGTGGCGCGGCATGTGCCGACGGCGATGATCTTCACGCCGTGCAAGGACGGTCTGAGCCACAATGAGGCGGAGAGCATTGAGCCTGGGGAGGCTGAGGCTGGGTGCCAGGTGTTGTTTGAGGCGGTGGTGGGGCGGGCCTGCGCGGCTGCGGCATGACCGGAAGAAACGATGATCCCTGGCCAGTGCACGGCGAAGAGCTTGATCTGAAGGGACGGACCCGTCAGGGCTGCCGGTGCAGCAGGCGCGGGCTTGAGGCTGGCGCCACCCTTGCCAGCCCGGAGCCAGACCAGCAATAGCCTTCAGCGCATCCAGGCCCCTGGGTTCGTGAAGCCAACCCTTGGAGGCCAAGATCGTGGGCACTACCGACGTTTCTTATGTGAAGGCGGCAAGCTTTGTCCATGCCCTGAAGACAGTGCGCAAGCAGGTCAGCAACCCCATCGAAACCTGGCCCGAGGATGTTTACCACCGCGACCTGACGGTGACCCGTGCCCTGGGCATGACAAAGATCTTCGTCACCAACCCAGACCTCATCCAGCAGGTCCTGGTGGAGGACGTGGACAGCTACAACAAGCCCGAATGGATGCGGCGCGCCATGGAGCCTGCCTTGGGTCAAGGCATGATCACGGCGGAAGGCGCCCGGTGGCGTTCGCAGCGGCGGGTGGCGGCACCGGTATTCCGGCCGTCCAACGTCAACGACTCCATCCCTGCAATGCTCAGGATCACCCGCACGCTGCTGGAGACGTGGTCTGCCCTTCCTGATGGGTCGGAGCTGGAGGTGTTCCACGAGATGATGCGCGTGACGTTCGACATCATCTTGGAGACGATGCTGTCGGGCCGGGGCGACATAGACGCGGCCCGGTTCGAGGAAGGCATGAAGGCCTTCCTGGACGCGACGACCTGGCCCGTCGCGCTGTCGCTGCTGGGCGCGCCGCACTGGACGCCATTTCCCGGCAGGGCCGCGGCCGAACGCGCCCACCGCCACCTTAAATCAGTCGTCAGTGCCCGGATCGCCGAACGCCGGGGATCGGGTGAGCGGCGGGACGACCTTCTATCGCTCATGCTCGACGCCAAGGACCCGGACACGGGCGGGAGCCTGACCGACACGAGCATCCGCGACAACATCCTGACTTTCATTGCGGCTGGACACGAGACGACTGCCCTGGTCCTGACGTGGACGTTCTTTCTCCTGCACAAGTATCCCGGCATAAAGCAGGCCATCCTGGACGAGATCGCCCGGGTTACGGGAGGGGAGCCGCTGCAGGCGGCTCAGGTGGCTCAACTGACCTACACGCGGCAGGTGGTCCAAGAGGTCATGCGGGTGTATCCGCCGATTTCCCTGATGGGTCGCCAGCCGCTCCGCCCGACCCAGATCGGCGACTTCGCTGTCAAGCCCGGCGACAACATCCACATCCCGATCTACGCCATCCATCATCACACGAAGTTATGGGACGAGCCGCGTGCCTTCGACCCCGGACGTTTCACGCCCGAGGCGGTCAAGGCACGTCACCGTTGGTCCTACATGCCGTTTGGGGCGGGGCCTCGGATCTGCATCGGCATGGGGTTCTCGTTTGTCGAGGTGGTTGCGATCCTGGGGACGCTGCTGCCGTCCGTTGACCTGCGCTGCGCGGCGGGGTTCGAGCCGACGCCCAAGCTGCGGCTGACGCTGCATCCGGCGGAGGGGATGCCGATGCGGGTTTATGC
>CAXTOB010000035.1:0-24864 GCA_964245505.1 uncultured Acetobacteraceae bacterium
GCGCCGCTGGTGCCGGGGCAGGCGCAGCATGTCGAGCTGGACCTGCTGCCGACGGCCTAAGTGTTTCAGCACTGGCACCTGATGCGGATTGAGATGGCCGGGGCGGCGAGCGTGGCGCCGGGCCTGCCGTTCCCGCAGGGTCCCGGACCGAACCCGGCGGCATTCACCTGGACGGTGCTGCAAGACGCCGACCACCCGGCGACCCTGGCCCTGCCGATCATCGGCACTGCTGGGGAGCAACTGTCACAGTTGACGGTGGCGCAGCACTGAAGGGAGCAGCAATCGGGTAGGAAGGATTGCATTGCTTGCGTCCGCTGCTCGCGCGGTAGGGCTGCCATACGGTTCCGAGCGTCAATCACGGCATCGAACCCGGGTGCGCGGTGGCCAAGACGGGCGGCATGGCGGCTACGACGCCCTTGGTGACCGGGCGTCCAAACCCGTCCGCCTCGCCCGCGCACGAATGGCAGATTGGGCCGACGCGCGCGCCATTGGTCCCTGCGGCACGGTTCCGGAGTTGATCTGGCCAACCTTTCCAGGCTGATCGGACCATCCTACCGTGCTCGTTGCTGGCAGCACGCGAGGAGCGTATCGGAAACCCATGACGGACCTGGCAGACCTCACCGCGACCGAAGCGCTTTCCCGCATCCGTGCCGGAACCCTGCGACCGGCAACTCTCATGGAGGCCTGCCTCGATCGCATCGCGTCGCGTGAGGACACGCTTCGCGCCATGGCCTACCTCGACCCGGCATCCGCCCTGGCTGCAGCGCAGAAGCCGGGTGCTGGCCTGCTGCAGGGCATCCCGCTCGGCATCAAGGACGTGCTGGACACGTCCGACATGCCAAGCCAGTACGGCTCACCGATCTGGGAAGGCTACCGGCCGCGCGCCGATGCGGCCGCGGTCGCCTGGGCAAGGGCAGAAGGCGGCGTGGTGATCGGCAAGACGGTCACGACGGAGTTCGCCACCCGCAAGGCCGGTCCCACCACCAACCCGCATAACGCCGCACATACGCCGGGCGGATCGAGCAGCGGCTCCGCCGCCGGGGTGGCAGCGGGATTCTTCCCGGCCGCATTCGGGACCCAAACGGCGGGGAGCATCATCCGCCCCGCCGCCTATTGCGGCGTCGTCGGCTACAAGCCCAGCTTCGGCCTGATAAGCCGCGTCGGCATGAAGGTCATGGCGGGCGGGCTGGACACGGTCGGGGTCATTGCCCGGAGCGTCGCCGACTGCGCGCTGCTGACCAGGGCCGTCACCGGCCGGGATCTCGGCAACCTGGAGGACGGGGCCGCACAGGCCCCGCGCATCGGCCTCTGCCGCTCGCCCGCTTGGGACAGCGCGGCGCCGGAAACGGCGGCGTTGCTGCATGACGCCGCCGACCGCTTCGCACGCGCGGGAGCTGTAGTTGCGGAGGTTGAGCTGCCTGCGGTGTTCGCCCGCGCCCTGGCGCTCCACCCGGTCATCATGAACGGAGAAAGCGCCCGCGCCATGGGCTGGGAGCTGACGCACCGGCGGGAGCTGATCAGCGGCGAACTGCAGGAGCGCCTTGACTGGGGGCTGGCACAGCCCTTGACGCTGCTCGACGAGGCAAACGAGGTCTTCGCTGCCGCCCGCCGTGCGTTTGGCGACGTGATGAGTGGGTTTGATTGCCTTCTGACCCCGTCGGCCCCTGGTGAAGCGCCACACGGCTCATCTTGGACCGGCGATCCGGTGTTCAACGCCCTTTGGACGGGTCTGCACGTTCCGTGCGTGACCGTGCCGTCGGGCACCGGCCCAAACGGCATGCCACTCGGGCTGCAAGTCATCACCAGGTTTTGGGACGACGCCGGCGCGCTGCGATGGGCGGAATGGATCGCCCGCAACTGAGCCGCTGACCCTTTCCTGACAGGCAGGCTTGCTAAAGTCGCCTGGTAGCCTTTCCAGGCTCAACCGCTGACCTACGCCGCAACGCCGCATGGGCTGTCATGCCGCGCCCACGATAACGAAGCAAGGCGAGGCCGGTAAACCCGACGGCCAGCAATGTGAGCGAGGCTGGTTCAGGAATCTGCGTGACTGAAGTGCCGGAGCTGCCTGTCACGTAGCCGACCGTGTGATTGTCAGACTCGTAGCCCCCCGTTGTTGGGTTTTCTGCGAACACTATGCGATCGAACGAGCCTTGTAGATCAAAGAAGTTTACGAAGACGAAGGGCTGGTAGTTGTCCTGGCCTTGAAATGCCGCGGTCGGATTGCCGCAATATGCGTTCGAAGCATTCGGGCAAGCGCCGACCATATTGATCAGGTCGCTCGGCGTGAATTGGTAAACTTGGGTCGCGCCGCTGTAAAAAGTGACGGTATTTCCCTGGTCCAAGGCAGACAACCAAAAGCCGAAGTAGTTGACGCCGGTCGGCAGCGTAGTAGCAAGCGAGACCTGGTAGCCGCTCGAAGCATAGGTTACCGCGTAGTTGCTGTCAGCAGCGCCGCCATACAGGCTCGCCGGTGCGACCTCCACATTGCTGTATGTGCCGCTTATGACGCCGCCGGTGCCGTAATTCGTCGAGAACGTCTGTCCGGCACCCGTCGAACGCTCGTCAAATGTTTCGACTCCGATTGTGCAAGTGCCAGGGCCGAGCGTCGCGCAGAGCGAGGCCTGGTTGGCCGATTGCACACCGGGCGCTTCAAACGTGACGTTAAAGGGGGCTGCCCTAGCCGGGTTGCCGACGGTCGCGCATGCCGCAAACAGGGCGGCGCTCAGCAGGAGCGGGCGCCGCGAAGTTAGGAAGCAAGACAGAAAGTTGGTGTGCATCGCAAGCTCCTCCAGCCAACTGCCTCGAACAAACGGCAACGTTCCTTAGAATTATCACGCAGAGCCGTACAGTCGAGGTGAACGGACGTTAAGATTTGTTAACTGACACGTATGCTCCTGTTCTCGCGGGTCACTCCGCGGTTTGCTCGAAACTGCACGCCTAGCAAAGAATTTATTTACATCAAAGGTTTGTAAGGATTCGTGTGCGGAAAGCAAGGCACGACGTGGCCTCGTCTGCGCAAATCCATTCCGTAACCCTTCTACAAACCCGGCTCGAAAGGTAAGGACCAACGGAAAGCTCGTTGATGCTTGACTTGGAGAAAACCTTGAGGTGAGCCTTATGCGGCGCTGTTCCGGCAACGGGGGCGGAGGCATGATGCGCGGCATCAGCACTCGTTCTGAGCACGGCGTTGGTGGAGAAGTCGGCTAAGGGTTGAGTTGGCCCTTTCTGTCTGCAGGCTATGCCGCCTCGATCGGGTCCATGCACCAGCGCCGTCCCAAAGGCGACCGGGCCGGTGCCCGTTCGGGAAGGGGCTGCTGCCGTCAGGCCATCAAATGCTGGCCGGCCATCGACCGGGATGACCGTGCCGGTGATCTGCCGGGCGCCGTCGCCGACGAGGAACGCCACCAATACGTCGGCATCGTCCACGTCACCAGATGCTGCTTGGACACCGCGGCGGCCGTTCGCTCATGGGCAGCGACGTGTCTCCCACCACACATGACCATTCGGTCGGCCGCTCGGTCGCCTGGGCCGGAACTGGACGGGCCGCGGCCGGCGTGACACCCGCGGCGTTGGCCCAGGTTAGCAGCACGGCTCGCCGGTTTGGGTGTCATGCTCACAGTTCGTTTTTGGCTTCGGAAGCGCTAGTGGAGCCCAGGCCGACTCCGGCAGACTCGGAAAACACCTAGGCGGCCTCGTGTGCGACACGGGTGAGGCTGCGTCGCTGATCCCGTCAGAGCGGTGATGGAACCCCAAGGCCGGGTTTGGCGGCCGCGGCCGGCAGTTGGTCCGCCAGGGCCTGCAACACGGCATCGGGCGTCGTCCCCTCGTGCTCCGCCCAGGCGTTGAGCTGCTCCGGCGAGAACACCGTGCTCAATTCCTCGGCCGTGACCGGCAGGTTTTCGCCATGACCGATCCACGACTGCACCCGTTCCGACAATCCGGCATTCTCCAACTGGGCCAAGATCGCCGGCAGCGCGCCGCCCGACGCTCCCTCCAGCATTCCGAGCACCTGCGGCAGCGATCCGATGAAGCCTGCGAGCGACCCGCTCATGCGGAAAAATCCAGTATAACGCGGGACGCAGCGTCGCCCTGCGCCAAGCGTTGGAACACGTCGTTGACGGCCGGGAGCGGCTGCAGCTCGACGCCGGCGTGCACATGGCCATCGGCGGCGAAGGCGAGCGTCCCGGCCATGTCTCGCCGCATTCCGATGGATGAGCCGCGCACGGTGATGCAGTTCGCGGCCACGCCGAGCAGCGGCCGCGGGAAATCGCCGGGTGGCAGCCCGACCAGGGCGCAGGCGCCGCGCTTTCGCTTCACGCGCGGGAGCAGCGGTTGTCCAAAGTGCTTAACGGCAGCGGCGGGCATTGCGTTGACCATGACGGCCTCCTGCATGGGACCGGATGGCCGGACCTGTTGACGCAGCTTGCCTGCGTGGGACCGAGGCGAGCAGGATCGGAAACTACTCATGTCAAACGCCCTCCGCTCTGACCGTTTCCGTCATTGCGAGGAGCGCGGCGACACGGCGAGGACCGTGCTCGCGGCCCTGGATCACCGCGCCGCAAGCGGCTCGCAATGACGGCTCGAAAACACACAGGTCAGTGCGACGGGTCGTTGATATCAGCACGACCGCGCCGCCGGGCCTCCGTTGGGTTAGCTGCCGTCGTCATCGCCTCCTGGCCGGCGAAGCGCCGGTGCGACGGGTTACGACGCCATGTCGTGCAGGGCGCGGAACGCATGCAGCAGCACGCGCGAATCGAACTTGCCCTTGTAAACCGCGGGCGGCGCGAGCTGCAGGTCGAGCAGCCCATAAACCGCGAGCTGCGCCGAGCGCACCGAGTACTCGACCGTGAACACCACGTCGTCGGGCACCTCACAGAACTGGCCCATGAAGGCTAGATTGTGGGTGCCCGGCGGCAGCACGGCAGGCCGGTCGCCGGCCTCACGCGGCAGGAACTGGCTGGTGATGAACGGCATCATGCACGGGATGCAGATGCAGGCGCCCAGGATGCGGGACGCTTCGTCCGTGATCCCCAGGTGACCGAGCAGCTCCGTCATGATCTCGCGCCCGGAACACTCGGCCATCGGCTTCTTCACGAAGTTGCCGGGCCGGTCAACCGACAAGCCATAGCCCCAGACGACGTCCACGCCCTCGGGCTGGCCGATGAAGTGCGGCTGGTGCGGGATGACGATGGAGGCGAGCCAGGCGGAGTCGGGGAAGGTGATCAGGCCGCCTTCGCCGGGCACGTTGCCGGTGCGCTCGCGGACGAGGCGGAGCAGGATGTGCTCGTGCAAAGTAATGGTGAACGATACCCATTTCGACTGCTCGACGTGACCGGCAAAGACCGCAGGCCTTCCGAATCCCGGGCGGCCGGCGGCGATCGTCTCCCACAGCGCCCAGGCGCCGCCATCCTGCTTCGTGCCGAGTGCGGGGGCGCGGTCCATGGCGCCGAATGCCGAGGCCTCGGTCATGGAGCCCAGCGTGAGCAGCACGTAGTCGCGGGGCTGGACCGCGATCTCGCCGGCGATGCCGCCGCGGCGCAACGCGATCCGGTCCACGCTGTCTTTTCCGTCGTGGAGCGTGAGGCCGAGGTCGGTCACGCAGGCGTTCAGCTCAAACTGCACGCCGCGTTCGACCAACCATTTGTGCAGCGGGCGCACCAGTGAGTCGTACTGGTTATAAACGGTGCGCATGATCCCGTGCAGGCGGCTGAAGCCGTCCACCATGTGGACGAACCGGGCCAGATAGCGCTTGAACTCGACCGCGCTGTGCCAGGGCTGGAAGGCGAAGGTCGTGTACCACATCAACCAGAAGTCGGTGCGCAAGAATTCGTCGTCGAACTGCTCGGCAATGGTGGTGCGGCCGAGCAGGCGCTCGGGTTCGAGCACCAGGCGCTCGATCGTCAGGATGTGCCGCTCGCTGAGCCCGAACTTCGGCGCGGTCTGCCGCCGTCCATCGCGGAACAGCCGGGACTTGGACGACGTCGTCATTGTCTCGTTCCAGCGCAGCGTCTCCTGCGTCACCGTTTGGCTTTCGTCGAGCGTGGGGATCGAGTCGAACAGCGCGAAGGTGCAGCGGTACTTGCTCTCCAGCATCCGGCCCCCGCGCAGCACGTAGCCGTCTTGAGGCGAGCCGGCGCCATCGAGGCTGCCGCCGATCATCCCAGACTCCTCCAGGATCGTGATGTTCTGGCCGAACATGTCGCCGTCGCGGATCATGAAGGCCGCCGCCGCCATGGAGGCGATGCCGCCGCCCACCAGATACGCACGCGGCGCCCTATGCATGTGCGCCGGAAAAAAATGCCGGCAAGCGGGCGGGTGAGGCCATGATAAGAACTCCCTATGTCGTCACAGGCCGGGTCGTCACAGGCCGGGTCGTCACACGCCGAATCGTCGCAGGCCGGCGCATACCGTTCTGGGCCGACACCGATCAAAGACGGTATTGACGATGGGCCAGGGAGCGTAAGCCTCGGAAACTACTCACCAGACGGCGCGGTCACGCGGGGCGGCCCGGCGCCCCCGCGTATGCCGGCTCCACGCCGTCCGAGGCTGCCAGCGCGAGCCTCGCCAGGGCCGGAAGCGACTTCGACCCCGTCGTCTTCATGATTGAGGCGCGGTGGTTCTCCACGGTGCGCTGGCTGATGCCGAGGTCGGCAGCGATGTTCTTGCTCGGGTGCCCGGCGAGCACGAGTTCCATGATCTGCTGCTGCCGCGGCGTCAGGTGGGCGATGTGCTCGGCCGCACTCGCCTGCCACGCCAACTGCTTGCCGGAGTCGTGCGCCCGTTCCAAGGCGTGGTCGATGCTCGCGAGGAGATCGGCCGCGGCGATCGGCTTTTCGATGAAGTCGGCCGCGCCCGCCTTCATCGCCTGCACCGCCATCGGCACGTCGCTGCTGCCGGTGATCATGATGGCGGGCAACGGATCATGAGCCGCGCGCAGATGCTGCAACAGCTCTAGCCCGCCCATGCCGGGCAAGTAGGCGTCGATCAGCAAGCAGCCGTCCGCCCCCGGCGTATAGGCGGCCAGGAACGCCTCGCTGGTCGCGAAATCCTGCACGGTGCGGCCATCGTCCTCCAGCAGCATGCGGAGGGTCTCCCTGATGTTCAGGTCGTCATCGACCAGGAAGATCACATGCGCGTCCGGCACCCGGGGAGGGTCGCGCCGCGGACGGGGCGCGGCCGTGGCACGGACCGGCAACAGGGCCTGGATCGCCTGCGTCAGCTCAGCCGGCTTGACTGGCTTATTGAGCTGCAGGCAACGCTGCCCGGCGATGGCGCTCAATGCCCCGGTCGAAACGTCCCCCGTGAGCAGGATGACCGGCAGATCGGCGCCCAGCCGCGTGCGCAGGCTCGCGGCAACGGCGAGGCCGTTCATCCGGTGCGGCAGGTTGTAATCGGTGAGCAGCAGGTCCGGGTGCATCGAGCCGTGCTCGACCAGGTGCAGCGCCGCAGGGCCATCGGCCACGACAGCGGTGCGATGGCCCGCATCGGACAGGATCAGCGAGAGCAGCTCGCGCACTTCCGGATCGTCCTCCACGACGAGCACCGTGCCGGTGCGGTGAGCGGCTTGGCCGGCATGGAGTTCCGCCGCCGTCATGTCGCGCCTGGACTGCGCGGGCAGGGTGGCCGAGCTCTGATGACCCAGCGGCACTTCGATGCTGAACACCGAACCCAGACCCGGACGGGAGCGGACGCTGACCCGGTGTTCCAACAGGATGCCGAGACGGCTGACGATGGATAGGCCCAGCCCAAGGCCGCTGCTGCGCTGGCGTGCCGCATTGTCGAGCTGGCGATACTCCTCGAAGATGGATTTCAGTTCGGCCTCGGGGATGCCGATGCCGGTGTCCCAGACCTCGATGCGCACGGCCAAGCCGCTGCGCCTGCAGCCGAGCAGGACCTTGCCCTTGTGCGTGTACTTGATCGCGTTCGAGACGAGGTTGCGCAGCATCTGCTCGAGCAGGCGCGGGTCGCTGTGTATCAGCAGGCCGCCTGGTATGACCCGAAGGTCTAGGCCGTGCGCCTGCGCCTGGTAGGCGAACGCGTCCTTCATCTCACGCAGCAGGGTATCGACGCTGAAGTCCACCGCTTCGGGCTGCACGATCCCGGCCTCGATCTGGTTGATGTCCAGCAGCGTGTTCAGCATGCCCGACATCGCGCCGATCGTGTCGTCGAGCCGGGCGACCAGCTTCTCCGATACTGCCTCCTTGACCCGGCTCGCCAGCAGGCCCTGCAGCAGCGCCAGGCTTTGGAGCGGCTGACGCAGGTCGTGGCTGGCCGCGGCCAAGAAGTGCGACTTGGCGGCGTTGGCGAACTCCGCGTCCTGCCTGGCGGCTTGCAGCGCCTTGTCCGAGCGCCTGCGTGCGGTGATGTCGGTGAAGGTGATGACGACCCCTTCCACCGCGCCGTCGTGCGTCCGGTACGGCAGGATCCGGCGGCACCACACACCCGCCGACGTTTCGACCTCACGCTCGAACGGCTCCAGCGTGTCGAGCACGGTCCGGGCATCGCCGGCGAGCGCCTCATCGGCAGAAAGCGAATGCAGGTCCGCCAGCGGCCGGCCCACATCGGTCTTGATGACGTTGAACAGCGCCTTAGTGGCTGGCGTGAAAAAGCGGATCTTCAGTTCTGCGTCGAGGAACAGGGTAGCGACGTCAGTGCTGTAAAGGACGTTCTGCAGGTCGTTCGATAGGGTCCGCTGCTGCTCCAGCGTTTCCTGCAGCTGGCTGTTCAGCGCGGTGAGTTCCTCGTTGAGCGATTGAAGCTCCTCCTTCGAGGTCAGCAGCTCCTCGTTGGTGGATTGGAACTCCTCATTGACCGACAGGGCGTTCTCGGTGATCGCCTTCTGCTCGTCGCCCGATAGCTCTAGGCTGCGGACGGCGCCTTGCAGCTCCTCTCGCACCCCCTTCAGCTCGCGTTCGAGTTCCGCCACCCGGGGCGTGTCGGCAGGGGAGGCCGGATCAAACACTTCGCGCTCGGGCTGATCGACGAAATGGATCAGGAGCAACTCCTCATCCTCGTTGCGGACGGGGTGCACTTCGATGCTGAATGCGAGGGTCCGGCCCTCCTGCACCGTGCTGCCGCCGCTGACGGTCACGGGCGCATTGTCCTGGATCGCCCGCAGGATCGCCGAGCGTAGCCTGGTGCGGACATCCTCGCCAACCATCGCGAGGATGTCGGAGGTGACATGCCCGGGCGCGACTCGCAGGAACCGCTCCGTCGGACCAAGCAAATAGAGACACTCGTGCTTGCGCGTAGCCAAGACGGTGGCCGGCGCGTGGGTTTCAAGCGTATGACGTTGGCATAGCTCCGCAAGGGCGGCCTGGCGCGACGGGGGGGCGACGGCCGCCACGTTCGCGGTGATGCTCAGCGCATCCCCGGCATGGCGGACGAAGTCCACGTCGCCGGGCCGGCTGCGCCCGATATGACGATACAGGCGAGCTGGCTTCGAGATCACTTCGAACCGCCCGGCGGGGTCGCCGACGCTTTCGGAATTGCCGAGCAGCAGCACGCCCCCGGGCCGCAGCGCGAAGTGGAACAGCGCGGCCAGCTTCCGCTGCGCCTCCAACCCCAGGTAGATCATGACGTTCCGGCACGATAGGAAGTCGAGCCGGGAGAACGGCGGGTCGGCAAGCAGGTCCTGGACGGTGAACACGACCATCGCCCGCAGTTCGGGGATGACGCGATAGCACTGCTCTTCCTTGACGAAGAACGCCGCCAGGCGCGCGGGCGTCACGTCTGCCTCGATCGAAGCGGGATACAGGCCGTCCCGCGCGGTGGCGACGGCATCCGCGTCCGCGTCGGACGCGAAGATCTGCAGCTTGACGCTGCTGCCCGCAGCGATTTGCTCCTGGAACAGCGTCGCAATGGAGTAGGCCTCTTCCCCGGTGCTGCAGCCGGCGACCCAGATGCGCAGGGTGGGGTCGGGCGGACGGCCGTTGATGAGTTCGGGAATGACCGCCTTCGCTACCTGCTCGAACACGTCGGGATTGCGGAAAAAGTTGGTGACGTGGATCAGCAGGTCTTTGGCGAGTCGTTCGAGTTCGGCCGGGTCGTTGCGCAGGACCTCGACGTAGCGGTCCATCTCCTGGATACCGATCGCCGCCAGCGCCATCCGGCGCTCGACCCGGCGCTTGAGCGTCCCGGGCTTGTAGGGGGTGAAGTCGTGCTTGGTCTGGGTGCGCAGCAGGCCGATGATGTCTGGCAGGCGGTCGGGCGGTTCGACGGGGCTGCTGCGCGGCGCGGGCGGAGCGGCATGGGTGGCGCGCTCGGCCAACCAATGCGGGATGTCGGCCACGTGCAGGACGGCATCGACGGCGCCGGTGGCGATGGCGCTGCGCGGCATCCCGTCATACCCGGCCTCGCTGGGCTCCTGGACGATGACGGCACCCCCGGCCTGCTTGATCGCGAGCAGGCCGGCGCTGCCATCGGCGCCGGTGCCGGACAACACGACGCAAGCCGCGCGTGCGCCGCAGTCCTGTGCCATCGATTGGAGCAGTGCGTCGAACGGGAGGCGGGCGCCGCGCCGGCGCGGGGCCGGCTTGAGATGCAGCATACCTTCGGCGAGGGTCAGGAAAGCCGCGGGTGGGATGATGTAGAGGTGGTCACGCTCGACCGGCATCCCTTCGGTCGCCTGCACCACGGCAAGCGAGGTGTGAGTGGTTAGCAACTCGACCATGAGGCTGTCATGGGTGGGCTCGAGGTGCTGAACCAGGATGAATGCCATTCCGGTGCTCGCCGGCAGCGCGTCGAAGAAACCGGTGCAGGCTTCCAGACCTCCCGCGGAGGCGCCGATCGCGACGACATGCAGATTGGCGGTATGCGGATTGGCGGGCTGGGACGTGTTCGCGTCAGGGGCGGGCTGCACGGCTCGTTGCTGTCGCGCACGGCGCGCGTTGGAAAGGATGGTGTGGCTGTCCGGCACGATGATTTCCCTATCCGGTTGAAACCGCCGGTATCTACGTACGGAAGCGTATCACGTATTGCCTCATCACAGCATGAAATGCGTGCAGTTCAGGTCCGATCGTCAGTTTCTCCACGCCGCGGCTCTAAGTAGTTTCCGACTCTCTTACGGATGCGTTCCGATCGCTTACAGTCGGCGCATGGAACCCATCTCCGTGACAAGCAGTGGCCATCTGGCGCGCCGCCGCACCGAGGCTAGCAAGGATGGGCTGGCGACGATGCCGGCAATGCACGCATCGGTGAGGCCTGCCGGCGTTCCGCCGGGCGCGGCCGCAGCGGGATTGCGGGATCAGATCGAGACTTGGGTGGGCAAGGGCGGCGCTGGCGACCACGTCGCCCCATGAGATCGCTCCGCGTCCTGCTTGTGGACGATGACGCTTTGATTGGCGCCTTGCTGACCGAGCTGCTCGAGGGGATGGGTCACGTGGTCTGCGGGATCGAGGCGAGCGAGGCTGGCGCCGTGGAGGCGGCATTCCGGGACAAGCCGGACTTGATGATCGTTGACGTGCAGCTGCGCGAGGGTAATGGTCTCGCCGCGATGGATACGATCCTTCGGGTTATGCCGATCCCGCACATCGTCATGAGCGGTGAGCGGGTCCAGATGGGACGCTCCTGTAGGATCAGACTTCAAAAGCCGTTCATGCAGCGCGATCTGGTCCATGCGATCACGCACGCGACCGCTGTCGTGGCCACCAGCCCCGGCTGAGATCGATGCCGCTGGCGTCGCCCAGGCGGCCAGCCATGGCGCCGGCACGTAAATCGTCCTGACTGGTTCCAGCCAGAACGATTGCAAGGCGGGCGGATTGTAAGGCGGGCCGATTGCAGGGCGGAGCGTCAGCGCACCGAGGCGGTTGCGCGGCCTCGCGGCGTCAAGGCCGCCAGGCAGCGGCTCATGTGGCAGTCAAGAACCGGTCAGCCGCCAGCGTCGTTGCATGGGGTCAAACGGCATGTGCCCGGTGTCGTCCAGGATGGCTATCGCGTGGCTCACTTCGTCGGGTGGACCATGCGCCATCACCAGGAAGCTGTCTGCCCCAACGGCCATTTTGTAGCCGGCCACGCGGTTCTTCAGCACGCCGATGCTGGCGAGCGCTGCGCCGAGCGCGATCAGGCTGCCCACGACGATGGAGCCTTCGAGTGCCGAGACGAGGGCCACCGCGAGATAGACCAGCACGGTAACCAGCCCAACCAGGGAGGTGGTCGGGAACATGCCGCCGAAGAACAGGCTCCGGGAACCGCCCCTGAACGCGCCCCGGCTGCCCCAGAACTTCACCCGGCCGCCGATGTCGTAGAAGCCGGCGACATGCTCCTCGGTATGGCATCCCCTGCCGGCGATGCTGAGGCTCTGCATCGGGACCCCGCCGGCGGTGAGCTTTTTCACTGCGGACTCTGCGGCGGCATGATCCGGGAACACTGCAATCACTGCGTCATGCTTGATCATTCGGCTCATCTTCTGCGACGGTGAACTTCGATGGCGTCGCCCTGTCCCTGGCCGCGGGCCTGAACCGCGCAACGATTTCGGCTTCTGGCACGCTGGCGGTTCCGGTCGGGTTCCTCGCGGCTCCCGAGCCGGCGCAGGCATCGGGTCCATGCCGCTGCAGCCCTCGGCAGTTCCGGTCCGGCAGGTTTGGAAATTACCTAAGAGAGAAGGACGGCGCCGGGCCGCACGGGGATCTTGCCGGGCAGATAGGCCCTTTGAACACGATTGGCGTTCGCAAGGTCGTCAGAGCCATTGTCCGCACCGGCGTGACCGGGCGGCAACCAGGTCGTCCGGCAATCGAGCGGCCACCCCAAGGGGCAGCCGCCCGGCTCGATGCGGTCAGGCGACGGCGAGGTCGTTCTCGACCATGGTGGCGCCCGGCGCCGCCCATGCAGTCTGTGCGGCGACCTCGCGCTCATGGAACGAGTGCACGGTCCCGGTCAGCACGACCTTGCCCCCCTCGGCGCGCACATGGACTTCCTCCGGATCGAAGAACCACGAGCGGTGCAGCGCATGGGTGATGTTGTCGCTGAGGCCGGCGGTGTTGACGCGCGGCTTGATAGTGGCGAGGTTCGATACGCCGACTACGCCAAGCAGCGGCCGGATGTCATGCTCGGCGGCGTCCTTCTGATACCACCAATCGACCTGGCCGGTCAGAGTGACCCAGCCCTGTTCGACCTTCACCTGCACGCTGTCTTTCGGCACCGACACGTTCCAGGACAGGCGCTCGATGGCGGCTGCGGCGATCTCCTCGTCCGAGCGCTTGGTCTCGAACGGCAGCCGCACCTCGATCTCCTCGGCGACCGCGCGCACGCCCTTGACCCGGCGCGCGGCGGTCTCGGCCGCATGCTTCTTGGCGTAGCTGTCAACATGGCCCGAAAGGGTCACCACCCCGGCGTTCGCGGTGACGCCGATGTGCCCGGCGGTCACGCTTGGCTCCCAGGTGAACTCATCGAGGACGGACTGCTGAAGCTGGCTGTCTTGCGACATCATGATCTCCTATGCGAACGACGCATCCGGCCGGACGGCTAGATGCGGTGCAACGAGGAGATTAGGCGGCCAGGCGTGCCGCGCAGAGGATCGGAAACTACTCACGAGCTGCCAGGGTGCATCGAGCAGCTCAAGCGCGCGTCCGGAAACAAGGCTTTAAGTAGTATCCGATCCTGTCGCCTCGATCCGCAGGACATCACAGTGATGCACCGATCGGCGGTCGGGTCCCTTCATCGGCATCATCGAGACATATCCCGGCATGCACGCCGACGTCATGCGATCACTGGCCTTGATCTCGAACCCGCTGATCCTGGCTGGGGTGGTCCTGGTCATCGGCTTCCTCGGCACGCGTCTTGCCTTCCGCGAGAACCCGGTCGGGCATTTCCTGCTCCAGCTCGCCTCGTTTGCCGGGTTCACGGTGATACTTTCCGAGGCCGGCGTGACGCCGTTCGCGCCGACCGGGGCGATGGGCTTCACCGTCACCTACGTGATCGTCAGCGTGTTCAAGATCGTCTGGTGGATCGCCGCGTCATGGCTGCTCGCCGGGCTCGTCCGCGCCGTGCTCGTCTTCAAGCGGCAGCCGATGGAAACGCGGTTCTTCCAGGACCTCTGCGCCGGACTCATCTACGTCGGCGGCGTGCTGGGCATCGTCGCCGACGTGTTCGACTTGCCCGTCAGCGGCTTGCTGGCCGCCTCGGGCGTGATCGCCATCGTGCTCGGCCTCGCGCTGCAGAGCACCTTGGGCGACGTGTTCTCCGGTGTCGCGCTGAACCTGTCGAAGCCGTATCGCCCCGGTGACTGGATCATCCTGGACTCCGGGCAGACGGGCGGCCTGGAGGGGCGGGTCATCGAGACGAACTGGCGCGCGACGCAGTTCCTGACCCGGTCGAACGACGTCGCCAGCATCCCGAACAGCATCATCTCCAAGGCGCGGCTGGTGAACGCCAGCGCACCGGCCTCGGCGCATGGCATCATCGTTATTGTCCGGCTGGAACCCATGGCCGCACCTTTGAGCAGCGTCCTGGTGCTCGAGACGGCGCTGCTGAGCTGCACCCACATCCTGCGCACGCCGCCGCCGGTCGTCATGATCCGGTCGCTCGACGCGGTCGCACTCGAGTGCGAGCTGCTGTTCTTCGTCGCGGCGATCGAACTCGCGCCGGCCGCCCAGAACGAGGTGTTCGACCGGGTGTTTCGGCACTGCGCGTCCACCGGCATCCGCTTGGCGCCTCCTGCCGACAGCGCCTTGATCCTGCCGCCGCGCGGGCCGCCGCTGGAGCCCGGCGACGTGCCGCAACGCTTGCTCGAGCGGCTGCCGATCTTCCTGCCGCTTTCGGCGGATGAGCGGCTACTGCTCGCGCCGAAGATGCGGCGCCGCGTTTACAAGACCGGCGACGTCGTCGTCGAACAGGGCGTCGTCACCTCGGCGCTGTTCATCCTGGGCTCGGGCGTGCTGGTTGCGCTGCAGGATCACGACGGGGTGGACGCCGAGATCCTGCGCTACGCGCCCGGCGACTGTTTCGGCCAGGCGAGCGTGCTGACCGGCGCGAGGACGGTGTTCAAGGTCAAGGCGGTGACGCGGGCCGTCGTCTATGAGATCGGCAAGGACGACCTGGCGCCGATCCTGCAAGCAAGGCCGGCCATCGCCGCCGAGCTCGGGCAGATCATGGCGATACGCGAGGCGGCTGGAAAAGACCGGCTCAGCGAGCTCGACGGCCTCGACCCGCACGGCGAACACTTGGCTATTCGGCTGGGTGATCGCATGCGGGCGCTGTTCGGGCTCGGTCCCTAAGCAAGCCTTTGGAGGTCCGGTGCACAGATGAAAAACTAAGCAGGCTTGCGCGGACTGGCACGGCCGCAGGCCATCTGTGTGACAGGTCGCGCAAGCCTGCTTAGTGCTTGCCGTCATTGGCGGGGCAGGAGTCTGCGTAGTTTCCGAACCTGCCACGCGGCCCGGCGCCAGTCCAAGCTGATGCCTACCACGCACAATATCGGAGTTGCCCATGCTCATCGTCGGATCGGCCCTCAAGGGCTATGCCATCGAGGCGAGTGACGGCCGCATCGGCACGGTCAAGACGTTCCTGTTCGACGACCGGACGTGGAAGATCCGCTGGCTGGTGGCTGACACCGGCACCTGGCTGACCGGACGGCAGGTGCTGATCCATCCGTCGGCGATCGGACAGCCCGACCACGAGGAGCAGCATCTGCCGGTGCACCTCACGAAGGCGCAGGTCGAGGCAAGCCCCGACATCCAGCAGGACCAGCCGGTTACCATGCAGATGCAGAGCCACCTTTACGGCTACTACGGCTGGGACCCGTTGTGGGGGCCGGACTTCTACGGCTCGGGCATGACGGGGCTGGGAACATCCGGTATGGGAATGGCCGGTTTGGGAGCGTCTGGTCTCGGCATGACGGGTCTCGGCATGGGTGGGGGCGCCGGCACGCCCTACCTCTCCGAAGCGCGCGAGATGGAGGCCGATACGATGCAGCGCGGCGACGAGGACGGCGACCCGCATCTGCGCAGCATGACGGCCGTCCGCGGCTACCACATCCACGCGACGGACGGCTCCATTGGCCATGTCGAGAATTTCCTGCTCGACGACGCCACCTGGGTGATCCACTACCTGATCATCGACACGCGCAACTGGTGGCCCGGCGCCCACGTGCTGATCTCGCCGTATGCGGTGACGTCCATCGAGTGGAGCGAGAACCAGATCCGGCTGAATGTCTCACGCGATCAGGTGAAGACGAGTCCGCCATGGGACCCCGTGGCGGTCATGGACCAGATCTACGAGCAGCGGCTGCACGGGCATTACGGCTGGCCAGGCTACGGCTGGGCGCCTTGAGCGGGATCGAGCTGGCGCCATAGACACCCCGATTGCGGCGCCATCCGGCCTGACCGGCGCCGAGGCCGCCCGCCTGCTGGCCAGCGGCGGTGCGAACGCAGTAGCCGACGTCGCCGAGCATCCAGCCCGGCGCGCGCTGCTGAAGCTATGGGCGCCGGTGCCCTGGATGCTGGAGGCCGCCATCGCGTTGCAGCTCGGCATCGGCCGGTATGCCGAGGCTGGGGTGGTGACCCTGCTGCTGCTGACCAACGCGGTGCTCGGCTTCGTCCAGGAAGGCCGCGCGCAGGCGACGCTTGACGCGCTGAAATCCCGTCTCGCGCTGCTCGCCGCCGTCCGGCGCGATGGCGTTTGGGCCACGGTTCCGGCCGCGACGCTCGTGCCGGGCGACCTCGTCAAGCTGTCGCTCGGCTCGGTCGTGCCGGCCGACGTCAGGCTCGACGGAGGCTCGGTGCTGATTGACCAATCCATGCTGACAGGGGAGTCGGTCGCGGTGGACGCCGGCCCCGGCTTCGAAGCGCTTGCCGGCGCCCTGGTGCGGCGCGGCGAGGCGGTGGGGCACGTCACGGCAACCGGCGCCCGGACCAAGTTCGGCCGCACTGCGGAACTGGTGCGCAGCGCCAAGGTCGAAAGCTCGCAGCAGCGCACCACGTTTGCCGTCGTCCGCAACCTGGCGCTGTTCAACGGCGCGGTGACGGTCCTGCTTGCGGCCTACGCGGTGTGGCTGCATCTGCCGCAAGCCGAGGTGATCTCGCTGGTGTTGGTGGCGGTGCTGTCGTCCATCCCGGTGGCGCTGCCGGCGATGTTCACCCTGGCCGCAGCGGTCGGCGCCCGGGCGCTGGCGCAGCAGGGTGTGCTGCCCACCAGCCTGTCGGCGGTGGACGAGGCTGCCGGGATCGACGTGCTGTGCGCCGATAAGACCGGGACGCTGACGCAGAACGCGCTGGCGGTGACGACGGTGCAGGCAATGGCCGGGTTCGACGAGGACCACGTGCTGGCGCTGGCGGCCCTTGCCAGCTCCGATGGCGGGCAGGACCCGGTGGACGGTGCGATCCGTAAGGCTTCGGTAGCGCGGCCCGTCTCGGATGGCGCGGCGTTGTTGACGTTCGTCCCGTTCGATCCGCAAAAGAAGTGCTCCGAGGCGACCGTGCGGCAGCCGGACGGCACGGTCTGGCGCGTGGTGAAGGGCGCCTATCCCGTCGTCGCGTTGCTGGCGCCCGAGGTTGCCGCGGCCGGGGCGGCGCTGGCGATGCTGCAAGGCAAGGGCTACCGCACGCTGGCGGTGGCGGCGGGGCCGGAGGGTGCAGTGACGCTGGCCGGGTTGATTGCGCTCAGCGACCCGCCGCGGGCCGACTCCGCGGCGCTGGTGGCGGAATTGCGTGGTCTGGGAGTAGGGACGGTGATGGTGACCGGTGACGCGGAGGTGACCGCGCGGGTGGTGGCGGCAACGATCGGCATCACCGGCCAGGTTTGGGCCAAGACGCCGCTGCCCGGCGATCTCAAGGCGGAGGACTACGCCATCTTCGCCGGCGTCTTGCCAGAGGACAAGTTCAGCCTGGTCAAGTTGCTGCAGGGGGACGGCCACATCGTCGGCATGTGCGGCGATGGCGCCAACGACGCCCCGGCGCTGCGCCAGGCGCAGATGGGGATCGCCGTCTCCACCGCGACCGACGTTGCGAAATCGGCGGCCGGCATCGTGCTGACGGAGCCAGGGCTGGCCGGGATCGTGGCGTCGGTGCGGGAGGGCCGCACGACCTACCAGCGGGTGCTGACCTACACGCTGCGCTCGATCATCCATAAGGTCGTGCAGGTGCTGTTCCTGACGGCGGGCCTGGTGATGACCGGCCAGGCGATCCTCACGCCGACGCTGATGGTGCTGATGATGGTCACCGGCGACGTGCTGGCGATGTCGTCCTCGACCGACAACGTGCGGCCGTCGCCCACCCCTGACGTGTGGCGCATCGGTCCGTTGACGCTGGCCGGGATCGGCCTGGGGATCGTTGACCTGGTGTTCTGCGTCCTGTGCCTGGCGACGGGCAAGTTCGTCCTCGGCCTCGATACGGTGACGCTGCGGACGTTGACGGTCGCGACCCTCGTGTTCGGCGGGCAGGCAGTGCTCTACATCGCACGGGAGCGGCGGCATTTGTGGAGTTCACGGCCGGGACGGTGGCTGCTGCTGTGCTCGGCAGTTGACATTCTGATTGTCAGCACGCTGGCCTTGAACGGGTGGCTGATGGCGCCGCTGCCGCCGGCCGTCCTGGGCGGCGTCTTCGTGGCCGCGATGGTGCTCGCCGTGGTGATGGATGGCGTGAAGGTCGTGCTGTTTCGCGCGCTTCGGATCGCCTAAGCAAACCTTTGGAGGTTTGCGCACAGATGAAAAGCTAAGCAGGCTTGCGCGGCCGGGGTGAGTAGTTTCCGAGCCTGATCCGGCGGCGCCAAAGAGATCACATTTACGCCCGCGCATCCTCGGAGCGACGCCGGTGCCTAGGGCGCGGATTTCCCGACCGTCCCGACGGCCTGACGCATGGAGAACTACGGTGGCAAGGTCCAACGTCTTCGCGCTGAGCCGGTCGGACCTCAACGACTTCCTATTCGCCGACATCGGCCTTGAGAGCAGCGGCATGCCTTTAAGCGTCATCTCGGCGCTGGCGCGGCTGGGAATGGACCCCTGGCAGGAGGCGAGGCGCCTGGCCGGGCTATCGCGGACCGCCGCGACGGAGGGGCTGGCAAGGTCGATCGCTGCGATGCCGGCAAGCTTGTGGCCGTTGTCGGCCGCGACCCCGATTGCAGCCCGGCTGGTAGCCTTGCTGCCGTCGCAAACTGCCATCCCGGCCGTCGTCGCAGTACGGGTCAAGCTGGATTGGCGATGGCTGCTCGTGGCCGTGCTGTCAGTGATCCTGCTGATGGCCTACGCGGCCCAGTTCACCATGGTGCCGGACCCGGGTCACCCGGCGGCGACACCGGCACCACCCGATCCGTCTCGGGTCCCCACGGGGGATTGAGATCCGCCTTCATTTTCGCAGGGAGAGCCGCCTATGGGCGAGACAATGGCCGACATCGCGCGGCACGAGCGGATACGCGGCAACAAGCCGAGGTTGGAGGCGGCACGTTGCGTGGATCAGGTGGCGTTCTTCTACCTCGGCGAGATGATCGAGGCCGGTTCGGCGCAGCAGATATTCACCGCGCCCAAGCTGAAGCAGACGCAAGACTATGTCACCGGCCGGTTCGGCTGACCGATGGACACCGTCACGCGCGTTCAGTCCGGCACGGATGACATCTCCCAAGGGACCGCCGCCCAGGCGATGGACCGCTGCAAAAGCGCCGTTGCCGGGCTGGATAGCACTGCCGCCCGCGCACGCATGGCGGAGTATGGTCCCAACGACGCGGCGGCCGAGAAGCACCGGTCGCTCGCATTGCAGTTCCTGGCCCGCTTCCGTAACCCGCTGATCCTCATCCTGCTCGCCGCCAGCGCCTTATCGGCGGCGACCGGCGACGTTCCGAGCTTCGTGATCATCGCCGTCATCGTGCTGCTGAGCATCGGCTTCGACTTCGTGCAGGAGATGCGGGCGCAGAACGCCGTCGAGGCATTGCGGCGGTCGGTCGCGGTGCAGGCGACGGTGCGCCGCGACGGCCATCCCGTGTCGCTGCCGATGGACCAGCTCGTGCCCGGCGACATCGTCGAGCTGATCGCGGGCGATCTCGTGCCGGCCGATTGCCGCCTGATCGAAAGCCGGGACCTGTATGTGAACCAGGCGCTGCTGACCGGCGAACCCTACCCGGCAGAAAAGCTCGCGAGCGACACGGCATCCGCAACCGAGGCGGCAACGGGCGCCTCCAACTCCGTGTTCGCGGGCACCTCGGTCATCAGCGGCACGGCGGTGGTCCTGGTATATCGCACGGGCGCCCGGACGGCGCTCGGCAAGCTCGCGACCAGCCTCGGGGAGAAACCGCCCGCGACCGCGTTCGCCGTCGGCATACGCAAGTTCGGCCTGCTGATCATGCGCTTCACCATCTTCATGGTGCTGTTCGTGCTGGTGGTGAACATCGCGTTCCATCGGCCTTTGCTGCAGTCGCTGATGTTTGCGGTGGCGCTGGCGGTCGGGCTCACGCCCGAGCTGCTGCCGATGATCGTGACGGTGACGCTGGCGCGCTCGGCGCTGCAACTGTCCAAGCGCCGGGTGATCGTGAAACGCCTCTCGGCGATTCACGACATGGGTGCGATGGACATGCTGTGCACCGACAAGACCGGCACCCTGACGGAGGCCAAGATCAGCCTCGTCCGTACCATCGACGGCCATGGCGCCGCGTGCGAGCAGGCCTATGCCGATGCTTGCGTCAACAGCCAGTTCGAGAGCGGGATGAAGAGTCCGCTCGACGAGGCAATCGTCAGCGCCCGGCCATTCGATATCGCGGCATGGCGCAAGATCGACGAGGTGCCGTTCGACTTCGAGCGCCGGCGCGTTTCGGTACTGGTGGAGCACAAGGGTGAGCGACGGCTGATCGTGAAGGGCGCGCCCGAGGACGTACTGCGCTTGTCGGGACATTTCGACAAAGATGGCCAGGTCTTGCCCCTGGACGCCGAAACGCGCCAGGCGTTCGAGAAAACCCTGGAAGGGCTGGGCGCCGAGGGCTTCAGGGCCCTGGGCGTCGCGAGCCGGGTGGTGGACGCGAGCCACGTGACCGCCGCGGTCTGCGACGAGGCGGACCTGGTGTTCGCGGGTTTTGCCGTGTTCCTCGATCCCCCCAAGGCGAGCGCCGGGGAGACGATCCGGGCGATGGCGGCAGCGGGCGTCGCGGTGAAGGTGCTGACCGGCGACAACGAGCAGGTAAGCCGGCACGTGTTCCAGGAGATCGGTGTCCCGGTCACCGGCGTGCTGGCCGGGTCCGACCTGGAGGAGATGTCGGACGAGGCGCTGCTGGGCGCGTTGCCGCGGGTGAACCTATTCTGCCGGGTCAACCCGCAGCAGAAGCACCGGGTGCTGCTGGCGCTGAAGCGGCTGGGGCATGTCGTGGGCTTCATGGGCGATGGCATCAACGACGCCCCGGCGCTGCATGCGGCCGATGTCGGCATCTCGGTGGACGGCGCCGCCGACGTGGCGCGGGCGGCGGCCGACCTGATCCTGCTGGACCAGGACCTGTCGGTCGTGCGCGACGCGATCGTGGCCGGGCGCGGCACCGTGCTGAACGTGTCGAAATACGTACTGATGGGCGCCAGCTCCAACTTCGGCAACATGTTCAGCATGGCGGGGGCCGCGCTGATCCTGCCGTTCCTGCCCATGCTGCCGATTCAGATCCTGCTGAACAACCTGATCTACAACGTGTCGGAGGTGGCGATCCCGTTCGACAGCGTGGATGCGGAGGCGGTCACCGGCCCGGTTACCTGGGATATGAAGCTGGTCCAGCGGTTCATGCTGGTATTCGGACCGGTCAGCTCGGTGTTCGACTTCATAACCTTCTACGCGATGCTGACCCTGTTCGGCGCCGGCGAGGCGCTGTTCCAGACCGGCTGGTTTATCGAATCGATGACGACGCAGACGCTGGTCGTGTTCTGCATCCGCACCCGGCGGGTGGCCTGGCGCAGCATGCCGGGCCGGTTCCTGATCGGCACCACGCTCGGCGCGGTCGTTGTGGCGTTGCTGCTGCCGATGCTGCCAGTCGGACGCTGGTTCGGCTTCGTGCCGCCGCCGCCGTTATTCTTCGTCTACCTGCTCGGCGCGACGCTCGCGTACCTGGCGTTGGTCGAGGTGGCCAAGGCGGTGTTCTACCGGGTGGTCGCGCCGGCTCGGGCCGTCGTTTCCGCTGGCGCATAAGTCTGTCTTGCTGCCGAGATTCCAGCGTCGGAGCAGTCGGAAACTACTCGCCCCGGTCAGGCCACCCGTTCGCGGCTTGCAGCCTCGCCAGCCGCGAGTTCAATGATCTCGGCCGTGATCTCCTCCTGCCGAACGCGCCGCTGGGTCGCTTGCAATTCGGCGAGTTGGCGGTCGGTGTGGGTATGCGCCGCCGCCATAGCCTCCATGCGCGCCTCGTTCTCGGCCGCAAAGCTGTGCAGTGCGGCATGGCAGAGCTGGGCGTGCAGGTAGTCCGCAGCCAGATCCTGCAACAGAACAGCTGGCGCAAGATTGATCAGGGGGACGGTCGCATGCGCCGGGGCCGGAAAACCCGCCGGGTCGAGCGGAAACAATGCGTGCCGGACGATGCGGACGCCGTGCCCAGGGTCCCACTCACAGAAGATAACATCGAGCCGATGGATATCTCCCGCCGCCAAACGCGCATACAGGGCCGTCGCGATCGTGGTTGCGAGCCTGGGCAGACCCGGTGATTGGGACGGCAGCGCGTCCTTCCAGCCGGCCTCGATCCTCCGTTCGGCAAGTGCCGCGCCACCCCTGGTCCCAGCCACGAACAGCTCCGCCGTCGCCAAGTCCGGGCCGGCCGCATCGAGCACCCGTTCGCTGAAGGCCCCGGCGAACCCCTGCTCGGCGCAGAACAGCACCAAAGCGAGCCGGCCCGGCGCACGTGCCTGTTCCTGCCGGCTGGTTGGCAGCAGCGACATGGCGCGCCCGATGGCGGCGGCGATCGAGGCGGCATAGCGGTCCACGGCGATCACCTGGCTACGGGCCTGCTGCGCGCGCGCTGCGGCGATCCCACGCATGGCGTTAACAACCGCCCCCAACTGGCGGATGCCCACAATGCGCGCACTGACGTCGCTAAGGCGTTCGGTCATGCGGTCTTCACGGGCGTTTTCGCGGGCGCGACGGCGTGCGCCGCAGCAACCGTTCCGGCATAGCGCTGCAGCACATCGGCCAAGGCCTGCTTCCCAGCCGCATCCAGCGTGCCGGTGGTCTGCATCTGCTGGACACTGGGCGCCGCCCCCGTGTCGATCGCCTCCCGCAGACCGAGCCGGAACGCCGCGATCACCGGCTGCGCCATTCCGTCCAGCCAGCCCGACTGGACCGCCATCACCAACGCCACCTCGTCGGCGAGCCGCAGGGGCGCATGCTGCGGCTGGTCCAGGATCGCGCGGATACAGACGCCACGGGTAAGCTGCTGCTTAACCCGCGCATCCGGCATGCCGCCAAAACGGGTGAACGACTCCAACTCAAGGAACTGCGCGTAGTCGAGCCGCACGGTCTTTGCCGCGTCCCGGAGCGCCACGGCCTGGGTCTTGCCGCCGACCCGGCTCACGCTGGTGCCCACATCCACCGCCGGCTTCTGCCCTTGATAGAACAGCTTGGCATCGAGCACGATCTGGCCGTCGGTGATGGAGATCAGGTTCGTCGGAATGTAGGCGCTGAGGTTGCCGGCATCAGTCTCGGCAATCGGCAAGGCCGTCAGCGAACCACCGCCCTTCTCCTTCGAGAGCTTTGACGCGCGCTCCAGCAATCTCGCGTGCACGTAGAACACATCGCCGGGATAGGCCTCCCGGCCCGGCGATTGCCGGGTGAGCAGCGCGATCTCCCGGTGGGTGGCGGCATGCTTGGTGAGGTCGTCGATCACGATCAGCGCATGCTGGCCGCGGTCGCGGAAGTACTCCGCCATCGTCATCGCCGCGAACGGGGCGATCCATTGCAGCCCCGGCGAGCCCGCCGCCTCCGACGCCACCACGATGCAGCGCCCGAACGCCCCATAGGTCTCGATCGCGTCGATCGCCCGGCGCACCGCCGAGCTTTTCTGCCCGACCGCGACGTAGATGCAGACGATGTCGCCATCCCTTTGGTTGATGATGGTGTCGATGCCGATCGTCGTCTTGCCGATGGCCCGGTCGCCGATGATCAGCTCGCGCTGGCCGCGGCCCAGCGCGAACAGCGTGTCCACGATCACCAGCCCGGTTTGCACCGGCTGCACCACCAGGTCGCGGTCGATGATCGCCGGCGCCGCACGTTCGATCGGCTGCAAAGACTCCGCGGTGACGGCTCCCTTCCCGTCGAGCGGACGGCCGAGCGGGTCCACGACGCGCCCCAGCAATCCCGGCCCGACCGGCACCCGCACGACATCCCCGGTGCCATAAACGGCGTCCCCGGCCGCCACGCCATCCACGTCGTCCAGCAGCACGCAACCGATCCGGTCGCGCTCCAACACCTGGGCGAAGCCGAACTGGCCGCCGGCGAAGCGCAGCTTCTCGTCCAGGCGCACCCCGGGCAGCCCGGACACGAGGGCCACCCCGTCGCCGACCTCCTCCACCCGGCCGACCTGTTCGGCATGGGACCCGAGGCTTGCCGCCGCGACGTCCTTGGACGCCTTCGCAAACCAAGTGGCCGCCGCGGCACTACCGTCCGGGGGCATGGCGGAGGTCCTTAAGGATCTGGCCGAGATCGGCGCGCCAGCTATTGTTGAGGGCGAAATGCGGTCCGTGCAGCTCGATGCCGGCAACGAGCGCCGGGTCGGTCCTGAACGTCATCTGCGGCGGGGCGCCGAATGCCAGGGCAATGGCGCCGCGGGCGTGCTCCTGCTCGGCCGGCGCGAGCGGCCCGGCCGTGACTGCCTCCAGGCCGCCGGCATCGGCGACCGCCGCCTCACGCTCCGGCGCCGGCATCGCCTTGATGCTCGACACCAGCCAGGGAAGTAAACCCCTGCTGACAGCCGGACCCTGCCGCCGGGACGCCC